>JAWXCP010000087.1:0-48911 GCA_034408685.1 Hyphomicrobium aestuarii
GCATCGTCCTGTCGGTCATGTCGGCGCTGGCCGGCCTCAACGAGATCGCGATCCGATGACCCAGCGCAAGGGCCGGCGAGATCGAACCCTTGGTGCCACCGCCGTCAGTGGCATGACGCTGATCGAAGTTCTGGCGGTGTTAGCCATTCTGTCGCTCGCCGCGGTAATGGCAGTGCCCCTCGTCCGGGCTCCCTCACCCGAACGCACACTACAAACGGCAGCCGACAACCTCGCCCGTCAGGTCCGCGCAGCCCGTTCCACGGCGATTTTGACGAATGGCGAGACGCGCCTTCTGATCGACGTCGATGCTCGAACGATCGCCACGCGAACGGGTGACGCGCGTGTCGCCGGGTTGCTGAACGCCAACACCCCAGTTCGAGTGGCAGGCGGGCAGCCCGTGCAATTACCGAGCGGTATGACCGTGACAGTCACAGCAGCCGCGGCCGATGTCGAACCGGGGCGCGTTGCAGCCATTCGGTTTTTCCCAGATGGCAGTTCGACAGGCGGCCGGATCGAGTTGCGGTTGCGCGAACGGCGCGCTGTCGTCGCGGTCGACTGGCTCTCGGGGAGGGTGACGCGTCTTGGAGCCGCAACGCTGGGGCGTGCGCCATGATCGCAGGACCTATTCGGCGACAGCGGGTACGCGACTCGAGCCATGGTTTCAGCCTGATCGAAATGCTCGTCGCCTTGGTCTTTCTTGCCGCGGCGATCGGCATCATCGCCGATGTGCTCGGCCTTGGTTGGCGCGGCATCAAGACATCGGCTGGCGAAACCGCAGCGCTGGCGATAGCCGAACGCGAATTGAGCGGCGCTGGCATACTCTGGCCCCTCGCCGCTGGCCGCAGTGAAGGCACAGACGGCAATCACACATTCGTCGTCGAAGCTCGGCCGGTCGAGATCACAGCAAGTGACGGCCCGAAGTCGGCCCGCCGCGTTTACCGCGTTACGGTCCAGGTCCGCTGGCCCGATGGCAGGGGAGCCGCCCCGCGGCGCGTGTCGCTTTCCACGTATAAGCTCGGGCCGCTCGATGACGGCGCGCGACCATGACAAACGCTGACGGCTTTACGCTGATCGAGACCCTTGTCGCACTGCTACTCCTCGCGGTCGTTCTCGCGATGATGCCTCCGGCCTTCGAACTGGTTCGTCGCGCATCTGGCGTCGCGCCGCAGCTCGAGCGGGCAGCCACGATCGCGACCGCTCGCGAAACGATCGTGCGCCTTCTGGCATCCGCACTTCCGTTGCGCTCGGTGGACGACGACGGCCGACCACTCGCGCCGTTCGTTGGCCGTGCCGATCGGGTTGCATTCGTTGCGCCACCGCCACTATCGGCATCTGCGGCAGGGCTGATGCGCTACGAACTTGCGCTCGTCCCTGGCCTGCGAGCCGGTGAAAGGGACCTCGTGCTGACGTCGGCGCCATTTGTACCGCCGACCGCATCCCGATTCCGATCCCCGCAAATTGAAACGACGGTCCTCGTCGAGCAGGCGAGCGGCTTGGCGATCCGGTATTTCGGCCCGATGCTTGCTCCAGCGACCGGCGCGGACCGTTGGCACGTAGACTGGGACCGGCCGACGCTTCCGCCGCTGGTCGAAATTGTCTTCGGGACGGGCAGTTCGTCGGCAAGCGCCTCGGGGCGATACGAGCGGCAAGTCGTACTCGTCGAGGTCCCGGTCGCACGGACGCGATAATTACGCCGAAGCTGACGTCATGTTCGTCGGCATCCGCTACCAACTCGTCAGGTCTTGATCTTCGCCTTGGCCACCGGGCGCGTTATCACGACCGAACGTGAACACCTCGGCGGCAGCATGACGCCCTGGCTGACGGTAGACAAAGGGCCGGCCCCACGGATCGATCAGGCCGTTGGCCTTCTTGAGGTAGGGTCCGCGCCACGAAGCCACGTCGGGTTGAGGTTGCACCAGGGCTTGCAGGCCGCGGGCCTGTGGCGGGTAACTGGCATTGTCGAGCGCGTAAAGTTCGAGCGCGGTCGAGAGTGCGGCGATCTGGGCCCGCGCCGTCTCGGTCCTGGCGCGACCCAGGTAACCCAGGACCTGGGGCGTCGCGATCGTTGCAATCAGAGCCAGGATGCCAAGAACCACCAGCAATTCCAGCAACGTGAACCCACGCTGGCAACGTGAGCGACGCCGGCACATGAACCTGGCGCGAACTGTAGAGCACTTCGTCATGACGCGTACGCGGCCTTGTTGGCGTGGGTATCAGGGGCGCGCGTGGGGCGGGCGCAGATAAATAGGGGGTTCTGGCGGATAGGCCGCGAACCAAGGGTCGCCTTGCGGGCGGGCATAGCGTTCTTTGTCCGTGCAGTAGCGATAGCCGTCGACCTCCCAATAGCAATAGCGGCTGCAATGACGTTCGCCGCGCCGCCAATAGCAGCCACGCTGATCGCCATAAAATCCCAGACTTCGCTGTTCAACGGAACCCGATGGCACCGCTTGACCATCTTTAAGCGATGGCAGACGCCGGTCGCCAGCCAAGGCGGCGGTCGACAGAAGCGGGACCGCAATCATCGCCACCGCGAGCCGCAGAACCCAACGTACGGCATCTTTCGTCCGACCTTGCATCGCGCCACCTCATAACAAGCGTTGGCGCAACATTAGACGATTCGCATCAGTCTTTCTTGAAGGCTCAATCTTCCTCGAAGGCTCAATCTTCCTCGAAGGCTCAATCTTCCTTGAAGGCTCAATCTTCCTTGAAGGCTCAATCTTCCTTGAAAGCTCTGGCGAACTGGTCGGTGAATGGCTTGGTGAAGTAACTCATCGCACTGCGTTGCTGCGTTGCGACGAACACTTCGACCGGCATGCCCGGGATCAATTTAACCTGGCCGAGCAGCTTGCGGGCGTCCGCGTCGAGCGCAATTCGCCCAGTGTAATAGCTTTGACCACTCTTCGGGTCGAGCGTGACGTCTGCGGAAATCGTTTGCACCAGCCCCTGGACTTCGGGGGTCGTTCGCTGATTGAACGCCGAGAAACGCATCCGAGCCGGCTGGCCGAACGCAAGTTGGTCGATATCGGTCGGCGTAAAGCGCGCCTCGACAATCAGTTGTTCGTTTTCGGGCACGATCAGCAGAATTTGTTCGGCCGGGCTGATGACACCGCCGACGGTGTGCATGTTGAGTTCGTGAACGATGCCGCCTTGAGGCGCGCGCAACTCCATTCGCGCCAGGCGATCGGTTGCCGCATTCTGTCGCTCGGCAAGTTCGCCCAACCGTCCCTCGATCGCGCGCAGTTCCTTTTGTGCTTCGGTGCGTGTGTTCTGGTCGAGCCCTAGCAGCTGGATCTTGACCTCGCCGATTTGCCCCTGGGCCCGCGCGATGTTTGCGATAAGGGCGCCGTGCTCGCCGTTGAGCCGCGTCGCTTCCCGCTCCATGGAAAAAACGCGTGTATTAGGGATCAAGTTCTTTTTGTGCAACTCGGCGAGTTGATCGAGTTCCTTCGTGATGATTCCATATTCGCTTTTCTTAGCGTCGCGCTGACGTGTGAGACCGATGATCTCCTCTTCGAACTGTCCGATCCGGCTGTTCAATTGCTCGCGCTGGCCTTGCCGCGCCTTGAGATTTTCAAAAAACAACCGCTCTTCGCCAGCCCGAACCTCGGCTGCCTCTTGGCCCATCTGGTCGAAGGCCGTCGGGAATTTGATCTGCGTGAGACCATCGCGCTCAGCCAGCAGGCGCGCCTTGCGGCCGGTCAGCTCGATGACCTGCGTGCGCACGATACCGAGTTCTGCCTTGGTCTGTGTGTCGTCGAGGCGCAGGAGCACTTGCCCTGCTTCAACCTTGTCGCCCGCGCGCACGTTGATTGCCGAGACGATGCCCCCGTCACGATGCTGGAGCTTTTTACTGTTGCGATCGACCACGACCGAGCCGGGCGCGATGATCGCTCCCGACAGGTCGGCAATAATCGACCAGCCCCCGATGCCAAACACAAGGAACGCGGCGAGCAGCCAACCGAAGGCCATTCGTCGGCCGATCGAGAAGCTCTCGATCGACGCAAGCGTCTTGGCTGGGGCGTTTGTGGTCATGGCATTGGTCTTTCAACGGCGCGTTCAGTGGAGGAAGTAAAATGAATCGTTTTGTTGCGTCAGGCCATGAATCTCGATCTCGAAATCGACGTCCCCATCCCAGTCGACGTTACCTTGCAGCACAGCGACCGATGACCCATCGTCCAGATCTTGATACATCAATTTCAACTCACCCGGTCGCCTGAAATCTTGGTCATCTCGGATCAAGATGAACTCTCGGATATCCTCGTCTGCGATCGCATTGGCCAACGGCGGCGGAGCGAATTCCTCCATCATGCCTTCGAGGTCGACCCGGTCGCCGACTTCAAAGTCCATGATGCGGTCGCGAGAACCGTGCCCGCTGCCGGCGACCGCAGTGGTGGCGAACACGAAAACGTCGTTGCCAGCGCCACCGGTCAGATCGTTTTGGGCGGTGTTCGCGACGATGATGTCATCGTGTGAGCCAGCGATGACGTCTTCGATGCTGTAGATTGTCGATATGATTTCGCCGGAGGTTTCCGTTTCCAGGTTCGGCGGTTCCGAGCTGCTTCCGGTCGAGTTGCTTCCGGTCGAGCTGCCCGTTGAACTGTGCAGTGTCTCGACCGTTCCAGCGTCGAGGTCAATTCGCATCCGCACGTCAACGGCAGACGCGTCGATGGTGTCTGTCCCGTCTCCGCCGTCGATATGGACGCCGCTGTCTCCACAATCGATGCGGATGGTGTCGTCGCCAATTCCCAGCAGGAACGTCTCGAATTTGAACAGATGATCGGTCGCGCCGTCTGCTGTTTCCAATGTGTTGGCAACGAGGTCCAGCGTGGCAGAAATGGTGGTCTGCGACGCGTCGAGCGTGTCATGGCCCGAGCCGCCGTTATAATAATCCGAGCCGTCGCCATCGTGACTGACAATCGTGTCATCGCCGCTGCGCGCATAGACAGCGTCGTTGCCGTCTCGGGCGTCGATCCTGTTGTCGGCGCTGCTACCGTAAATATGATCGGCATAGTCTGAGCCGTAGACATCTTCAAAGTTGATCACCGTGTCGATGACCGCATCGGGTGTGATGACCACCTCTGGTGGCGTGTCGGCGACAACTTCAGCCGACGTGTTTTGCGACGTTAGTTCTGCGGTGGCTATCGTTTGATCCAAGGCGTTCTGTTCGGCCGGGAGCGCCGCTGGAACTGTTGCCACTTCGGTTACAACCGGGAGTTCAACTGCGGCAGCAATCTCGATCGACGGCTCGGGTATCGAAGCCAAAGCCTGAGCGGAGGGCGCGGAGCTGGCTGGTGCCGTCGCTGGCCTGATCAAATCGTTCATCGTCAGCGTCTGGGCTGACGTCGATGCCAAGCTCGTGAGTTGGCCGGAGGCGAGATCGACAAATGCACCGCCGCCAAAATGGCTTATATCGATAGCATCGTAGCCGTCTTCGCCATCGGCAACGTCTTGGTCGGCATCGTAAATTGCGACCCAAGCGTCATTGCCTTCGCCGAGTATCCCCGTCGTTTGGCCAATACTATCGAACGCGGTATCGTTGCCGGTGCCGCCGATCAGAAGGTCAGTACCGCCGCCGCCAACTAGCCAGTCGTCACCATCGCCACCGTCGAGGATATCGTTACCGAGGCCGCCGTAGAGAATGTCATTGCCGGCCTCACCGAACAACGTGTCGTCGCCTGCGCCACCGTAAAGGGTGTCGTTTCCAGCGCCGCCATAAAGAACGTCGAAACCTTCGCGGCCGATAACGGTATCGTCGCCGTCGAACGCGCGAATGATGTCGTCACCGGGCGTTCCGAGCAATCGCTCGCCATCCAATGTCCCGTCGATGTATTCGCCTGGCAACTGGACGATATTCAACGTCGCCGTCTGCGCCACCGAAGCTGTGCCGTCGGTGATGTCGTAGCTGAACGTTACGGTTCCGAGCATCTCCGGTTCGGCTGTGAAACGGAACACACCATCGGCCACTTCTACGATAGTGCCTGACGACACGCGAAGGTCCGTAATATCGAGCGGATTGCCATCGGCATCAGTGGTGCCTGCCAGCAGTGCCGCCAGACCAATGACCAGAGACTGGCTGATAAAGATATCGTAGAGGAACACAGCATTGCTGTTAACTGGTGCCCGGTTGGGGCGGTCGTCGTCTTCGCCTTCGGCATCATCATCTGCGGCATCGTCTGCGCCAGCGCCGCCACCTTCTCCGCCACCGCCGGTGCTGAAATTCTGCATCGCCCCGATCTCAAACGGCAAAGCATCGGGCGCCGGATTGTCGTTGCTGGGAGAACGGATCGCAAGCGGCTTGGTGCTGCCCAACACGAACTTCGCGGGAACGAAGCTGTCACCCTCGACGAACACAGGCCCTGAGCTTCGCAGTTGGAACTTCGGCGCGCGACCGAACCCGCCTTCGACGGCGGGTTGCTGCCCCGTTTCGTCGAACCCGGTTTCTTCGGGGTCTGCGGCTGGAGGAAGTTCATCCGCACGAGGTGGAGCACCGATGGCATCTCCCGATGCAAGCGACGGAGGTTGCATGAAGGCGTTGGCGACCGGCTTGCCGTAGAGCACATCCTTCATGAACATGACGGCGTTGGCCATCACGATGCCGAACGTCATCATTGTGATCGGTCGGCTTGCGCTCTCTCCCCGCTCTACATACTTCGCGCGCGCGAGGTCGTCCGGCCCCAGGATCGGAAGCGGTGTCGATGGCGGTGATGGAGTTTTACGTTGGCGCATTGGTCGTCTCCACGCTCATACAACTGGCGACGCTATACCTACAGTTCAGTATCCGCCGAGGCCGTCTCGACGTCAGGGCCGTGTTGACTTCAACCGGTCTTGGCGATGGCCGGTTTCGGCTTTGCTGCCGGCTGGGGTGCCGGACGCGGGCCGAGTTGGTTTTGGAGGATCTCTTCTTTGGGTCCGAAGGCCTGCAGCCGTCCCCCCTGGACGACGCCGACAAGATCGCAAGCGTTGAGCGCGCTCGGCCGGTGGGCGATGACAACCGTGATGCCTTTGCGCTCTCGCACACTCTTGATCGCTTCGGTCAGCGCGGCGTCGCCCTCGGCGTCGAGGTTCGAGTTCGGCTCGTCGAGCACGACAAGGAATGGCTTGCCATAGAGAGCGCGCGCAAGTCCGATCCGCTGACGCTGACCAGCCGATAGGTTTGTTCCATGCGGGCCGAGTTCGGTCTGGTAACCGCCCGACAATCCGACAATCATCTCGTGGACTCCAGCCGCCCGAGCCGCCTCGATGATGGTTGCGCTCTTGGCCGCCGGATCGAAACGCGCGATATTTTCAGCGATCGAGCCATCGAGCAGCGCCACGTCCTGTGGCAGGTAGCCGATGTAGCGACCGAGCGCATCGACCGGCCATTGGTCGAGTTCGGCATCGTCGAACCGGACACTGCCACGAACCAGCGGCCAGACGCCCGTCAGCGCTTTCGCGAGCGAGGACTTTCCGCCACCTGTGGGGCCGATAAGGCCGAGCGCTTGGCCAGCCTTGAGCTCGAATGAGACGTCGCCCAAAACGACCGTTCCCGAGCTCGGCGTGGCGACCGTGATGCGGTCGACCCGGATGTTGCGGACGGGTGCTGGAAGCTCGACCTGTGCCGGACCGTCTTCGATCGTGGCCAACGTGTCGTGGAGGCGCGACCACGAGCGGCGGGCGCTGACGATGCCCTTCCACTGCGCAATAGCCATGTCGACGGGAGCCAGAGCCCGGCCGGCGACAACGGATGCGGCGATGATGGCGCCAGCCGACATTTCACCCTTGATAGTCAGGTAAGCGCCAAGCCCCAGGATCGCCGACTGCAGTATCATCCGCAGGACTTTCGACAGGCCTGACAACGTGCCGGCGACGTCGTTTGTCCTAGTATGAAGCGCGATGTGTTCGGCGTTCGCCGTTTCGAAGCGGGACACCGCTCGCCCAGTGAAGCCCATCGCTCGGATGACTTCGCTGTTGCGGGCGTGCGCATCGGCAAGGGTTTGTCGCGTGATACCGGTCTGATGTGCTTTACCGGCAGTCTGGCGGGTCAAGATCTCGGTCAGCAACGTCAGAAATGCCAGAACCAATGCGCCGCCCAACACCGCTGCGCCAAGCCAGGGATGCAACAGGTAAACGAACACCAGATAGATCGGCACCCACGGCAGGTCGAACAGAGCGATCGGACCTTGACCGCCGAGGAACCCGCGAACCGTATCGACATCGCGACCGCGTTCCAGAGCTTCCGTGGTGGAGAAGCCGAAGCGCGGCATATCGATCGCCACTTTGTGGGCGAGCGGGGCCAATTTCAGATCGATCCGCGCGCCGAGCCGGACCAGCACCTGGGAGCGCAAAATGTCGAAGATGCCCTGGAACAGGTAGAGCCCGATCGCGAGCAGCGATAGCGCGATAAGGGTCGGGATCGACTGGCTTGGCAAGGTGCGATCGTAGACCTGCAACATGTAAAAGGCGCCAGTCAGCGCCAGGATGTTCACAAGACCCGAGATCACGAAAACGAAGATCAAACCGGATTTGAAGCCGGTCAGAGCCGACGCAGGCGTCAGGACCGGCCGGTTCGCACCACGCCCTTTGCTTCGACCACGCGTTTTGCCACTGTTTGAACTCACGACGGTTGCCCCTAACAAACGTAGTTACCAACGCCTCGAATGCCTATGCCCGGACACCCCAGAGGTTTGCCCATACTGATCTCAATTTGCGTGCCAGTCGAAATGACCGAGGTCTAGATTAGCCAAGACCCTATTGCGGCCGGAGCTGGAATACCCCGGCCGCAGTAAGATCAGCTGACGCCAAGGAAGTCGTTCTTGGTCAACTGGCGGTGGCCTTGAAGTTCGAGTTCGAAGTCGGCGTTGCCGTCGCCGTCGACATGCCCTTCGATCACCGTGTACTTGTCGCCATCCTCACGCTGCTCGTGGCGGAAGGTGACCTGGCCTGCCGCATCGATCTCCGGCTCGACCATGAACGAGAAGTCCTGGTTGTCGTCGAGGATCGAGTTGGCATCGATGCTGCGCAGGTCGATTTTGTCACCGGCCTGGAAGTCGGTGATGCGGTCACCATCGGCGTCACCGACGGCGAAGAACACGAAGGTGTCGTTGCCAGCGCCGCCCGTCAGCACGTTCGCTTGCCCGTTGGCGATGATGGTATCGTTGCCAGCGCCTGCGCGGACATTTTCCACGTCGAGAACAGTGTCTGTCCCGTTCTGGGTGCTCGATATAGCGCCTACGCCGCCTTCACCGAGGTTGATGGTGAGGTTGTCGGTGATGGCAGCGAGGTCGATGGTGTCATTACCTTCACCACCGTCATAAAGATCGTTGCCGTCGCCGCGACCGGCGATGAACCGATCGTCACCCTCGCCGCCGTAAACTTGGTCTTGGCCTTTGCCAGCGTCGACCCAGTCATTGCCTGCACCGGCCAGGACGAAGTCGTTTCCATCACCACCGAACGCCGTGTCGTCGCCTGCACCGGCAACGATTTTGTCGTCGCCGCCGTCGCCAAATACGACGTCGTCGCCGCTACTGGTTGCGAGGTTGTCGTCACCTGCACCGCCAGCAACAGTGTCATCGCCCGAGCCCGTGAACAGGTGATCGGTAGCGAGCGTACCGGCAAGCCGCATGGCAGCCTCGGCAAGCGTCCCATTAGGATCGATGTAGACGACGTTGCCATTGTCATCTTCGTCTTCGCTCTCTTCGTCCTCGTCTTCGCTCTCGTCGTCCTCGACCTCGTCGTCCTCGACCTCGTCGTCCTCGACCTCGTCGTCGGCTTCATCCTCGGTCTCGTCGTCGACTTCGACGTCGTCCTCGATCTCGTCGACAATTTCGTCTTCGATTTCGTCTTCATCGGTGTCGGTGTCGTCCGTAACGATCGGGTCGCCAGCCAGCGTCTGATACTCGTCGCGCTCCCGCTTTCCAACAATCGTTCCGGTGCCCCTGAGGACTGAGCGGTGCTCCGAGCCTAGGCCGGTGACATCAACGACGTCCTCGCCCTCTTCATTCTCGATCGTAATGGTATTGAAGTCGAGATTGGTCGGATTGAAGTTACCGACGATGTCGACCGTGTCGACGCCCGCACCGGTGGCGATGAAGATCTCCTCGATCTCGTCGAGCTCGGCAATCACGGCCCCGTTACCGGTTCCGCCTCGGGTGATCACGATGTCGCTGTTAGCCGACAACAGCGCACGCCCGGCGCCCAGTGCCAGCCAATCGGCCGCCGCAAAGACCGTGAAGGTTTCGGCCGTGCCGTTGCCATTGACGGTGAACGTGTCCGTGCCGCCGAGGCCGCCGTTCACGATATCGCGGCTGGCACCAGTGCCATTGCCAACGTTATAGACAATGGTGTCGTCACCGAGATCGCCGTTCAGGCGGTCGGGTCCGCCAGCCCCGCCCGTCAGCGTGTCGTTACCGTCGCCGCCGTTCAACGTGTCGGCGCCGCCGAGGCCGTTGAGAATGTCGCCGACGCTCGTGCCGGTGACGGTGTTGGCACCACCGGTGCCGTTAAACGTGCGGCCAATGGTGAAGGTCGCAGTCGTATCGACCGTGGCGACACGGTCGGTGATTGCATACTCGAGCACCACCGGACCGAAGGCACCTGCGGCAGCTGTGAACGTCCATGTGCCGTCGGCGTTGGCGACAATCGTTCCCTGGGCGTCGTTGGCCAGAGTGACGGAGGGTGGGCGCGGAGCACCCGGTGGATTGGCCGGTACGGCAATCCGAAGCGCATCGCCGTCTGCGTCGGTCGCGTTACCGATGAGTTGAGCCTCGGTAAACGTGAACGTGGTGACCGCAGCTGCGTCCGCCGCGCCGATGTTGCCAGTGTCCGTGCCAACGACTGGCGCATCGTTGACGCCAACCACCTCAAGCACCGCCTCAGCGCCGAAGGGAATGTTGACGCCGTCCGTCACCTCATATTCGAATGTCACGCCACCTGCGAAGTTAACGGCCGGGGTGAACGTGAACGTCTGCAACACCGCGTTGAAGGCGAGGGTCCCTGGAGCCGGTTCGCCTTCGGTCGTACGCACTGTAACTGCGTTATTGACGATCGTCAGCGCGTCGCCGTTCGGGTCGGTAACGTTGGCAATGAGCTGCCCGACCGTGAAGCTGAACGGGCCGGTGTCTTCCAGGATGCCGAGCGTGCCAGGCGGCAGGGCCGCGCCATCGACCACGAGACCGTCGAGCACGTTGCCAAGTTCGGCAGCGGGATCGGGACCGACCGGTGCGCCGTTGACCAAACCGTCGGCTCCAGCAACCGGCTGAGCCAGCGAGGCAACCCGCTCGATCACTTGGTCGCCGTCGACGTACTGGACGACCGCGCGAATGTTGAGGCCGAGCATCGCTGGCGTCAGCGTCAGAGATGGCCCCGTAACTGGCACAGGGGTATCAGCGACGAACGTCGACAGGTTCTGGAAGATGCCAGTGTCGGGGTCGACCTCGACCTGCCAGTAGATGGTGGTCGCACCGGTGATGGTGCCGGTCGGGTTCGTTATGATGTTGACGTTGTCGGCATCCGTCACCGTCGACATGTCGACCGTCACAGTGGCGCCGACGCGAACTTCGCCGCCAATAAGGGGCAGACCGACCGGGAGCGAATTATTGGTCTGCACAAGGTCAAAAGCTTGGTCGGCAAACCGGACCCGCTCGATGCCCTTTACGCGGTCTTCACCGTCAGCGCCGAGCGTGCCAACGACGAGGTCGCCCTGGTTGGTGACCGCCTGATGGCGGATGGTGATGAAGCCATCGCCATCGACGTCGCCGCCAAAGCCGCTGCCAGTGCCAGCAATTCCGTTGATCGTGTCGATGCCCTCGATCAGATAGTGGGCACGCAATCCGGAGAACTCGGCCGTGTCGACGTTGCCCGACACATTACCGTCGAGGATCTCGCGGACCACGCGGAGCTGATCGACCCGGATTTCACCGGTCAGCATGCGGTCGCGAACGTCGGCGATGCTTTCAACCGAGAACGGCTGGAACGTTTGGTTGCGCGCTGCATCGGCTGTAACTTCGATGCGAACGTTCAGGTACTTGTCGCCGTCGATCAGGTCGTTGCCGCCGCGACCTTCGATGATGTCGCTGCCGCCACCACCCATGATGATGTTGCCACCATCAAAGATGTCTGCCTCAGCGATGTCGATCGGCAGCCATTCGCGAAGGCCGTTGATCAGGTCGATATTGCGAAGTGCGTTCGACCCGGGGTCGGCACCCAAATCGGGTTCCGGGTTGACGACATCGAGCGCTTCGGCGTTGAGCGTGCGGCTATCGCCGCGCAGAATGTCGCCAGCGCGCGAGCCGGTGAGACCTTCAACCGTCGCGTAACGGTCAAGCACCGAAGCTGGCGAAGCTGGACCAACCGGAGCCGTGAAGAGCAGCACGCTCATGTCGGCTTCGACGCCGACCTGCTCGTTCTTATGGGTGACCCAGTCGAAGCCCTGGGCACCGAAGAAGCGATCGGTACCGGGACCGGCGACCATGATGTCGTCGCCAGCTTCTGCGTCCATGTCGGCGTTGCCGCCGCGACCCGCGATCAAAACGTCATTGCCACCAACCGGGTTGGCAACGCCGATCTTGATCGGCAAACCTTGGATAAGGTCGCCATTGTCGCCCAGCAACAGGCTGTTCTCGTTGCCCGATTCGATCCAGTCGCTGCCCTCGCCGCCGATGATGAACTCGGCGCCGTCACCGCCGAAGGCAAAGTCGTTGCCCTGGCCAAGCAGCATCTCGTCGTCGTCGCGGCCGCCAAATACGACGTCGTTGCCGATATCGGTGATGATCAGGTTGATCCCGGGGCCGACGCTGATCACATCGTTGCCGCCTTGCGAGCGGATCTCGTTGATACCGAACAGATCGGTGATGATGTCGGCACCTTCGCCGCCAAAGATGAAGTCGTTGCCGTCGCCACCTTCCAGGAAGTCGTCGCCAGCATCACCCCACAGCGTATCGTCGCCAAGGCCGCCGATCAGCGTGTCACTCTCGGAAGTGCCGCCGAGCACGACGTGTTCCGCACCCAGGAACTTGAGCAGGTCGTTTTCGCCATCGCCGTCGAGGTCAGCGCGGATAACCTTCTTGTCGCCGGTGATGGCACCCAGGAACGGGTCGAGCCCGTTGGCAGCACCCGTCGGATCAATGCCAACGCCAAGGTCGGCGTTGAACTGCTTGGCGATATCGACTTCGAGGAACAGGTCTGGCCGCGCGAAGCTGTCACCGGGAAGGTGCGTTGCGTCGGTATTGCGGTGGATCATCTCGGAGAACTTGTTGTTCTCGAGCTGTGCCGTCAGGTTGAGGTTCGCCAGACGCGACAGATAGTAGAAGCGGTCGGCGTTCTGGAGGGTTTCCAGCTGGGTTTCGAAGACGAAGTTGAAGCTCGAACCCAACATGCCGCCGAAGATCAACTTCTTCTCGGCAAGGCCGCCGATCCAGAAGTCCACATCGTTGAGGCCGCCAAGCGAACCGCCAGCGTACGCGTTGGTTGCGTTCAGGAAGTCGAGCCGGTCGCCCGGCGAACCGGTGCCGCCGAGGACGAGCGCGGTTGCCGCATCGCGCTTGGCATCGAGGGTCGAAACCGACGTGATGGTCGTGTGGGTGCCGTAGGCGGCGATGAAATTGATCACCGAGGCCGGGTTCTTGAGGTTTTCGGCAAACTCGGCCCAGCTGGCGTAGGGCTTGACCTGGGCATCGCCCGAACCGCGATAGAACTCAGCGCGCGCATCGTTGAGTGAGGGCACGCCCGTTTCACGAGCACGCGCGATGTTCAGCGCCGCGAGGTCGAGCGGCAAGCCGACGAGGTTGTTGCGAAGGGCTTCCGTAATGAACTCGTCGATCTCAGAGCCGCGCTGACGCGTCATGCCCTGGGCGATGGCGCCAGCTGCGGCTTCGGCATCGATACCACTTGCGGCGTACTCGATCGGGTTCAAGAAGGCTTCGATGAGGCCGATCTGCTCCTGGTCGACACCGCCATTTGTGACGGTCCAGTCAGGATTGAAGCGATCGACAGTCTCGGTCAGCATCGAGTGGCCGAACCGGTAAACCGTGTGGGCAAACTCGGCCATGATGGCCGGGTCAAGCGTGCCGTCGTAGTCGTTGAAGAGGTTGACGGCTGGCTGGACCTTGCGCGCGAATTCTTCGAACACGAGATGCTGATACTGCATCTCGGTCGGGAACTTGGCGGCCTGGAACAGGCGCTCGCCGTCCCACTGGAGATCGGCGATCGTGGCCGCATCGAGCGGGAAGGTCGTGCCGGCCGGCAGAGGCGTCGCAAGCCATTCGTTCAGGAACGCGAGGTCTGCTTCGGCGAGCACTGTGCCCTTGACGAGGTCGACCTGGCGGTTGTGCTCGGAATGGAAGACGTGGTGGACGGCGGTTAGACCGATGTTCTCGTTACCGCGACCGTCACCCGTGATGTAATGGCTGTCGAGCAGTTCGTTGTCGTAGCTGCCTCGCGGTGTGGCGCCGCCAGCAACGCCATCAGCGTCGGCGATCTCGCCAGCACCGGGATTGGCGTTGTGGGCGATGTCGTCGAGGAAGGCGTGGCCGGTGCTAACCTGACCGTCGGCTGTCTTTATGGGTGCGTCAGGGTTGCCCTCTTCAGCTTCCAGCGGCGGGCCAAAGCTTCGGACCAGCTGTGGGAAGCCGTTCGGGCCGGGGATGAAGTTGCCATAGGGATCGACGACGAGTTCTGGAATGCTGTGGACGTTGAAGTCGTTCAGCTCGATGCCAAGCTTGGTCAGGGCCTGCGCCTTGACGTCCGCCCAGGTGGCGATACCGCCGCCGGAGGCTTCGTTGCCGTTGAGCAAGCGGCCGGTGGCAACTGGCTTGCCATCGCGCATTTCGTATTCGCGGTGGAACACCTGCGCCGATGGGTTCGACGTGTAGGTCTGGTTTTGGTCGACGAGTGGCGTGACCTTATTAACCGGCTGGCCGTCGGGGCCGAGCGTCGCGCGGGTCAGCGCCATGAAGTTGGTGTTGCCGCCCTCGACGTAGAGCGGGTCGTCCTTCTGCAGTGGAATGTAGACCGTGCCGTAGCCGCCCTTGCCGACAAGGTCGAGGCCGTGGTCGAAGAACTGGCCAAACAGCGTCATCCAGCCGTTGAAGGGAGCCGAGAGGCCCTCATCAGCGGCCACGTTCAAGACAACGACCGTGGCGCTGAGGATCTTGCCATTGGGTGCGTCTTCAATGGCGATGCCGTTGTCAGCGAGCAGCGTGCGCAGAGCACCTTCGGCGGCTGTGACGGCGCCGTTACCGGCCGCAAGGTTGTTTTGAGCGCCAGCAAGAACCGCGTTGGCTGCGGCGAGGTCGCCCGGAGTCTGGGCGGCGAGCGAAACGTCGACCTGAGCGTCAAGGGCTGCGACGCCAGCCGGCAGCACATTGCCGATTGCCTCGACCGCACCGGCAAGTGTCGTGTCGAGGAAGCCGACGTTACCGTCAGCGACATTGACCGAGGCAAGCAGCGACTGCATCTGTTGCGCGCTGGCAAGGATGCCCTGAGCGGCGGCGAGATCGGCTGGCGCGACACCGGGGTTTGAGGCCAGCGCAGTGACGGCAGCTTGAGCACTGGCAACGAGGTCATTCACCGATCCGACGGCAAGCGCCAGAGCTCCCGCATCGGTGCCGTTGGGCGTCGTACCACCCGTAGCCAGGGCCGAAACGAGCGACGAGGTCGCGCTATCGACGAGTGCAGCGTCGGCGATCATCGCTTGCGTCGCGCTTGCGGCGGCAGCGTAAGCGTCGATCGTCGCCTGGATCGCGGGTGTGATGCCAGCAGTGGCGGCTGTCACAAGCGCCTGTGCGGCCGCAACAGCCGAGACCAGCGGCGCGATTGCAACCTTCTCGGCCTTGATCAGGTCGACGGCAGCGGTGACGACACTCATCGTCGCGAACGGATCGGCGACGCCAGCGTCGACGAGGGCCTTGTAGATGACGGCAGGATTGTTGGCGGTCTGGTCGACGATCAAATTGGAGATGACGCGCGGGTCGGCGTCGACGACGTCACCGGGCTGGATGCCGCGCGGAGCGGGGTTCGTGTTCGGCGTGGGCACGCCATAGTCGTTCTGGTTTAGCCAGTTGACACCGGCCTGATAGCCGGGCGGTACGCCGTTGGCCGGATCGCCGGGAAACGCGGGGTTCGGCGCGCCAAATGGGATAAATCCTGAGCCGCTCGTGTAGCTCGGTGTTGTTGCCCGCGGAAATGCATTATCGGCAGCGCCGAAACGGTCTTGACCAGTGTAGAGGTTGTTATTCGAGCCATCGACGTGGCGCAGGCCCCAGGGCAACTCCGGGTTCGGAATAAGCGTGCCAAGCACCTGTTCGCCACGAACCTCGGCCTCTGCGATTTTTATTTGCGCAAGGATGAAATCCAAGTCGCTGCGGATCATCGTTACCATGGCGCTTTTTCCTTTAGCTTACGCAAAACACAAAAGATGTCTGCAGTTGAAATCGACCGGTCGAAAGCGCTTTGGCGATCACCCCGTCATGCCGTGCTGACACTTTAACCAGCTGTAAACCTAATCTGACACTCTACTACGTCGGATCAATCGCAGCGACCGAAGGCGCGCGAAATTTGGACTGTGGTGGATCCGGATCAATGGACTTAGGTCTGATGTCGAGCAGACGTTCGGACCCCAGTTTTTGCGTATCCGACAGCGTCGGCGTTGTGTGGTGAGCACGAATTCAAGGCGCTGCTTCTCGGAGCTGTATTTCTAACCGGCGGTTCGGCATTATAATGCCATTCCTGCAATGCAAGTCAGCATCGCATAATTCAGCTTTGCGCGGCGCAGCATTTGTTGTATTGCTATTGCGAAATGACCCAAGACCTGACCAACGTACGCCGTGTCGATGAGCCCTCCGCCGAGGCCTACCTCCGCGTTGTGGGCCAACGCGTGCGGCAGGAGCGACAGAAGCGCGGCATGTCACGGCGCGTTCTCGCCGAAACGTCAGGCGTTTCAGAACGCTACCTTGCCGAGCTCGAGCGGGGCGCCGGCAACGCATCCGTCCTCCTGCTGCGACAAGTTGCAAGCGCACTGAACGTGCGTATCGAAGACTTGGCCAGCGAGCCGGAAGTCTTCGCTGCCGCTGCCGAGTAAAAAAGCGCGGCCTTCGCAACCGCACGCCATCACTTCCAACGCCACAAACACTTCGATCACGTGCGCCGGCACTCTGAACGAGCGGGTTGCACCGCTCGGCCCGGGCTTAACTTCAATGTTTGGCGCCCGCTCCATGTTGGCTGTGATCGGAATGTCCTCCGTGTTTGCCATGCCCGCCAGCCGAATTGGCAGCCGAGCCATGTCCCGGCTGGTGGTCCATTCCGTGCGGACCCATCGCGCCGACCGGCTCGATCGAAGCCTCGATCGCGACGATCCCGGCTTTTTCAAACTGTAGCATGATTGGCACGATGTCGCCTTCCTTGAGCGCCGCCTTCAGATCCATCAGCATGATGTGATCGCCGGACGGCTTCAAAACCAGAGAACCGCCGCCCGCGACGTCGAGGCCGTCGACCCGGCGCATCTTCATCACGGTTCCTTCGTGAATGTGCGTGTGGATTTCCGTGCGGCCGCTAACGGGCGAAGAAGCGCCGATCAGGCGGTCAACAGCGCCTGCAGCCGCCTTGATCTCCAGGTATGCTGCCCCGACCGTTGCGCCGCCCGGCGTGGCGCGCGCCCAGGGATGAGCTACGGTAATGCCAGCCTTTTCTACCTCGTGCGCGTGCGCCGGTGCCACGGTCGCCAACACCAGAGCGAGCGACGCTGCGCTGATCGACATGAGGCGTAGCGATGAAAAGACCGGCCCCGTCGCAGCAGTCACCGAGAAACAGACAGACGACGAGCGAGCGTTCATGAGGACACCTTGATGGGCTGACAGACCGGCTGGACGCGAACCATCCAAGTCTGGTTAGCGTGACTGGCGGTAGATCGCGGTCGGGGGCTATGACGTGATCTTCAGACATTCTTCGTCGGGAGGAAGCGGATCGCAACCCGTCGTGGCGACGCAGGTTTCGAGCGCTTTGCGGGTATCCGTCGTATAAAGCCCGTCAATCTCGCCACTGTACAATTGGTTGGCCTGAAGGCCGCACTGATAGAGTTTGACGATCGCCGCACCGCCAAAACGGATGGCGCTCTCGTAGTCCCGCATGGCGCCTCTGGTGTCGCCACGCCGTTGCCGGATATGGGCGCGGGTGTCGAACGTGTGGGCGCTGTCGGGCATGAGTTTCAACGCGCGATCGACGTCGGCAGCCCCGCGCTCGGGGTCGCCAAGTTTGAAATAGGCCCAGGCGCGATTGTTGAGCGCTACGGCGCTATCGGGGTCGATCCCCAGAGCGATATCGTAATCGGGGATCGCCAGATCGTAATTGCCGCGAACCGAGTACGCCAGCGCACGGGCAGAATAGGCCAGCGCGCGATCTTGCTGGCTGAGACCCGGCTCGGCAATCAGTGCCGAACAGGCTTCGATACGGCGGCTGAAATCTTCGCCAAAACAATCGCTCTCGCGCACGTCAGCCATGGCCGGAGACAGCAGGGCAAAGCTGCCGACGAGCCCGATCACGAGCATCCCGACCGCATGCTTCCCGGCAATGACCGTCCCGGCCACAAGCACAACAAAGCCTCGCATGGCACGCCGCATCGTACCTCCGATAAATTGGGCGCAGCGAAAATGTATCCCCGCCGACAATGCGGCGGAAGCATCGGGCACTGGCAAACGCATTATCAACGGCGACCTCTGAACTCGACTTTGAAACGCGACAGCGATACGAACGCCGACAAGACATTAAGCCCGCGACATAGCCGATTTTTAGGCCGACCCGCCCTTCCCGACCGGCGATGACTCGGCTGTTACGCGATTTACCGTTGCCCGCGCGCCGCTATGGTATCATCCACCATCGAACCGCAATCCGCCACGCCCGAAGGTCGTCTATCATCGCCGTGTCCCGTATCCTGCTCATCATGGGTGGCGGAATCGCCGCCTACAAGTGCCTCGACCTGATCCGCCGGTTGCGCGAACGCAACCATACGGTCCGCGTGGTCATGACCAAGGCCGCAGCCGAATTCATAACGCCGCTGTCGGTTGGCGCGTTGACCAACGAGCGCGTTTTCACCGAGTTGTTTGACCTCGACGATGAGTGCGAGATCGGACACATCCGCTTGTCGCGCGAGGCCGATGTGCTGGTCGTCGCGCCAGCAACCGCCGATCTCCTGGCAAAGATGGCCCATGGTTTGGCCAATGATTTGGCCAGCACGGTTCTGCTGGCAACCGATAAGCCGGTGCTCGTGGCGCCCGCAATGAACCCGAAGATGTGGCTCCATCCAGCAACGCAGCGCAACATGGCAACGCTCGTTGCCGATGGCGTGACGGTCATCGGCCCCGGCGTCGGCGAGATGGCCGAGCGTGGCGAAGCTGGCCCCGGGAGGCTGGGCGAGGTGCCAGAACTCGTTGCGGCAATCGAGGCGCGGTTGGAGGCAAGTGGGTCGGCCAGCATACCGGCCGCAGGTCCACTCGCAGGTCGGCATGTGCTGGTAACTTCAGGGCCGACGCACGAGCCGATTGACCCGGTGCGCTACATCGCCAACCGCTCGTCCGGCAAGCAGGGCCACGCCATCGCGGCCGCCGCAGCTTCGCTCGGCGCGCGCGTGACGCTGGTGTCGGGGCCGGTCGCGATCCCCGATCCGCCGGGTGTTTTTATTGCCCGCGTCGAAACGGCGGCCGACATGCTGGCGGCCGTCACAGCGGCGTTGCCAGCCGACATCGCCATATTCGCCGCCGCCGTCGCTGATTGGCGGGTCGACGACGCAGCCACTCAGAAAATCAAGAAAACGCGCGGCGATGGCGCGCCAAAATTGGCGCTCGTCGAGAACACGGATATCCTGCGCCACGTCGCAACATTAAAAAGTGGCCGGCCATCTCTGGTCATCGGCTTTGCCGCCGAAACCCATGACATTGTGGCGCATGCAAAGGCAAAACTGGCCTCGAAGGGTGCGGACTGGATCGTGGCTAACGACGTCTCGCACGATAGCGGCATCGGGGGCGAGGGCGCGCGCGGCGTCCCGGGCAGCGGAGCAGGCCGCGGGGTAATGGGTGGCGACCGCAACGCCGTGCATCTCGTCAGCGGTACGGGCATCGAAAGCTGGCCGGAAGGGTCAAAGGCCGAGATCGCACAGCGGCTCATGGTAGCGGCAGCGGCCGCGCTCGACACGCGCGCAGGAGGCCGCTGATGGCGCGCAACGCCAAGCCTTCCACGCGCAAACCCGGTCGTGCGACTGCCGCACTGGACGCATCCGCCGCACTGCTCGACCCGCCCCGCGCCGAGCCAGTGCGCATTGAGACCGTCCGCATCGAGATCGTGCGCTTGCCGCACGCGAGCGGCCTGCCGTTGCCCAAGACCCAGACCTCAGGCTCGGCCGGGATCGACCTCATCGCGGCCGTAGACCCGTATGGCCCGATCCACCTCGCGCCGGGCAAACGCGTGCTGGTCCCGACCGGGCTCGTCATCGCGCTACCGCCGGGCTACGAAGGCCAGGTCCGTCCTCGCTCCGGGCTGGCGCTGAAGCACGGCGTAACGGTGCTCAATAGCCCCGGCACCATCGACACCGACTATCGCGGCGAGGTCAAAGTCATCCTCATCAACCACGGGGACGCACCGTTCGCCATTGAACGCGGCGAGCGCATTGCGCAACTGGTGGTGGCCGCCGTGGCGCATGCCGAGCTGGTCGAGGTCGCCGAGATCACAGCGACAGACCGCGCCACAGGCGGCTTCGGCTCGACGGGAAAATCGTAGCATTTCGGACAACCAAATGACGGATGCAGCGATACCATTGCCCATGACATCCGACGGCGACGTGCCCCCAGCCGCCGTGCTGTCGCTCGATGACGCGATCCGCTGGCGGCGGGATGTGCGCCGGTTCCGGCCCGATCCCGTCCCGGCCGAACTGCTGGCCGAGCTGCTGGCCTTGGCCGACTGTTCGCCGTCGGTCGGCAATTCCCAACCGTGGCGGATCGCGATCGTCGAGCGCCCGGACATTCGCGCGCGCGTTCGCGCCTCGTTCGAAGCGGCCAACGCCGCCGCCGCTATGGCCTACCCCGACGACCGGCGCGACGCATATCTCGGCCTCAAGCTTGCCGGCTTCGACAGGGCGCCGGTCCACCTTGCGGTCACGTGCGATGACGACACCACGCAAGGCGACCGTCTCGGCGCGGCGACGATGCCCGAGATGCGCCGATACAGCTGCGTATCGATGATAACCGTGTTGTGGCTGGCGGCGCGCTCGCGCGGGCTTGGCATGGGCTGGGTGTCGATCCTCGATCCAGCAGAGGTGCTGACGGCGATCGGCGCCGCGCCGCCGCTGGTCGGCTATCTGCTGCTCGGGTGGCCGGAGGAAACCCATCTCGACCCGGAACTCGAACGGCACGATTGGCAGGCGCGCACGCCAGCTAACGCCAGGATCAGATCGCTATGAGCGGGGGCGATACGAGCGGCGCAGCAAACTTCGAGCCCGCCGTCGACGTCATCTCCGGTCGCGCATCGGCACCGCCTGTGATCATCCTGTGTGACCACGCCAGCAATGCGCTACCCGCAGGCTACGGAACGCTCGGGCTGCCCGAAGCCGAACTCGACCGCCACATCGGCTATGACATTGGCGCAGCTGGCGTCGCGCGCGGTCTCGCCGCTCTGCTCGGCACCGCGGCGGTACTCTCGCGATGGTCGCGATTGCTGATCGACCTCAACCGCGGCCTCGACGATCCGACGCTGATCATGCGGCTGTCCGACGGCGCCGTCATCCCCGGTAACCGCCACGTCGACATAGCCGAGCGGGAACGGCGGATCGACGCCTGCTGGCGGCCTTATCACGCCGCCGTCGCCGGCCTGATCGACGCCGAACTGGTCCAGGGACGCACGCCGATCCTCGTCTCGATCCACAGCTTCACGAACATTTGGCGCGGCGCCGCGCGGCCGTGGCACGCGGCAATCCTGTGGGACCGCGACCCGCGACTTGCGCTGCCGCTGATCGCGGGATTGCGAGCCGACGCGAGCCTGATCGTCGGCGACAACGAGCCGTATTCGGGCAAGTTGCGGGGCGACACGCTGTGGCAGCACGGGACGTCCCGGGGCCTACCGCACGCCATCGTCGAAATCCGGCAGGACCTGATCGCGGACCCGCCGGGGCAGGACGCCTGGGCCGCGCGATTGGCTTGCATCATCACGGCGATGCTGGCCGATCCAGAGCACCAGGAGGCCTTGGCGCGCATTGAAATGTTCGGCTCCCATACCGGTCCGCTATGAGTGCGCTTATATCGATCAACGCTGCCTTCGAACCGCCCGACCTGACCGCCCAACCTGACCGCCCAACGACCTGAGGATGCAATATGACCAGCAAGCCGACGATCCCCGCCATTGACGCCGCCACCACGACCGAGCTTGAAGCGGCCGCGTTCCGCCGCTTGGTCGAGCACCTGCGCGGCCGCAACGACGTGCAAAACATCGACATGATGACGCTGGCTGGCTTCTGCCGGAATTGCCTGTCGAATTGGTACCAGGAGGCGGCCAACGCCCAGGGCATCGCGCTCGATAAGGCCGCCGCCCGCGAGATCGTCTACGGAATGCCCTACGCCGACTGGCAGGCGCAAAACCAAACCGCCGCAACGCCAGAACAACAAGCCACCTACGACGCCGCCAAGCCGAAGGGGCATTAGGGGTGTGTTTGGCGATGGTCCGCTATGGGCCAGTAGTGGTCGAAAAAAGGACATAGGTGGCGCACTGCACAACATTTGCGAGTTTATGGCAATCCACTCGGCTCGCACCATGATTTCCACCGAATTTAAGGAGTGAGAACGGCGACGGATAAGATCGATTGGGATACGATTGTCCCGAACATGATCTGAGAATCGAGCGCCAACCCATAGCGCTGCGGTCGGAGGTGATCTTGGGCCAATCGAAGGTACCTATATACGCTTACGTCGACGAGACGGGCAACACAGGCCACAACCTGTTTGACGTAGCGCAGCCTGATTTCTTTACCGCCGCGCTAATCACAAAAGGCAATTTCGATGCCGTCCACGGAGCCCGGGCTCTCACCATCGCAACGAAATTTGGCGCGTCATCTTTGCATGGCAAAGATTTGGGCGTCGGCAGACTGGAAAAGATCGCGCCTGACGTCTTGTCACTCATTCAAAGTGCATCGGCGACCTTCTTCGTCTCGCGTGTAGAAAAAAAGTATCTGCTCGCCTGCAAGATGTTCGACTCTATTTTCGATTCAGGAGAAAACGCCGCCGTGGGGTGGCACCACTACAATTTTCGCCAACTTCGTTTGATGCTCACGTTCAAATTTTCAACGATGATTGACGAAGACATCGCCCGCAACTTTTGGAAATGCATACTGGAGCCAAACGAAAAGAAGGCCTACCAGGCCCTGCCGGACGTCTGCGCCTCGCTGCTGAAAAACCTCGACCGGATCGTAGATCACCGGGCTCGCGAAATTATTGAAGGCGGTCTAGATTGGGCTAGGACTCACCCGGAGTCTATCCAAATCCACACCGACAAGAAATTGGTTCGCCAAGGGCATTTGCCGAATCTTGTCGCGTTCACCAATCTGCTCAAGGGGCTCGACAACTATTCCCGACGCACCAAGCGCCGGGTGGCACGCATCTCGCACGATCAGCAAAGTGAGTTCCAACGGACTCTTGAGATGTATCATGACTTGTTTTCAAACGCCTCGGGCGACGTGATCTCCTGGGCTGGTGATACTTACTGCCTTCAGTTGGTACCGGGCAGTGCGCTTGAAATTTTGGAAGATTCGCAATCGGCCGGAATTCAAGTTGTTGACATCGTCCTGTGGCTCTACGCGCAATTCAGAAAGGGCAAAGAGCTTCCAGATGGATGTTTATCGATTTTGGAGTACGTCTTTTCCAATGGCTGGGAAAGCGATTTTTCATTCGATGGCGTCGATCGCGCAAGTGCTGATCAACTCGAAGCAACAATGGCACGACCCTTCACCGCCGACGACGAGGGTAGGGCTCGCGAGACGCTTGAGAGCTTCGAAACTATGCGTCAGCTCTCAATGCGACGTTACGAGAACGACAAGCTTCCGCCATTTATGCGTACGCGGACAAAAGAGATCAAGTAGCACCATATCGACAGCTTAAGCGCCGACGATGCTGCACCCGCTGAGTTCCGCGCCGTGTCAAAAGCACGCCGCACCCATCCCCCGGCAGCGCCGAAAAAGGGTCGAGTGCCGTCGAGCCTTCCGACACGGCCATGATGCGCGTTAGGACCGTAATGCCATGGCAGGCGGCCGTTGCCGTATCGATGATGCGAGCATGTAGGTTGGGTCAAGCGTCTCAGCGCGACCCAACATTCCAGAGCGCGACGACCGAACGTCAGCCCGTGGTTGTTGGGTCGCGCTAAAACGCTTGACCCAACCTACGGTGCTATGGGGGCTACGGGTGCCACCGTCACGGATCAATCGCCCTGAACAAAAGTTCCGCAACGCGCCACATCCAAACATGAGCTGCCATCGCCTGATGACGCTCCGGCTCTAAACTGCCCCCACCCCATCACACCGCCACCGGTGCCTTGATGTGCGGGTGGGGGTCGTAGTTCTCGATTGTGATGTGGTCGGCGCGCATCGCGAACAGGTCGCGGACGTTCGCGTCGAGCACGAGGCGCGGCAGCGGGCGAGGCGCGCGGGACAATTGCAAACGCGCCTGCTCGACATGGTTCGAGTAGACGTGCGCGTCGCCGAACGTGTGGACGAAATCACCGGGCTCCAGCCCCGTGGCGTGGGCGACCATGTGGGTCAACAACGCGTAGCTGGCGATGTTGAACGGCACGCCGAGGAACACGTCGGCCGAGCGCTGGTAGAGTTGGCACGATAGCCGCCCGTCGGCGACGTAGAACTGGAACAGGCAGTGGCACGGCGCCAGCGCCATGGCCGGGATATCGGCCGGATTCCACGCCGAGAC
The DNA here is from genome assembly GCA_034408685.1 of Hyphomicrobium aestuarii. Classification (GTDB taxonomy): domain Bacteria; phylum Pseudomonadota; class Alphaproteobacteria; order Rhizobiales; family Hyphomicrobiaceae; genus JANXVY01. The sequence goes on from JAWXCP010000087.1 coordinate 24,918, forward strand.
GATCAGGCGGCGGCTGTCCGGGTTGCGGCGGATCTCGGCCAGCACGTCGGCGATCTGGTCGATCGTTCGGCCCCCCATCGCGCTGGCTTCGGGTGCGGCCCAGCTGCGCCACTGGCGGCCATAAACCGGGCCGAGGTCGCCATTGGCATCGGCCCACTCATCCCAGATCGAGACGCCGTTGGCCTTGAGGTAGGCGATGTTGGTATCGCCAGCGAGGAACCAGATCAGCTCGTGGACGATCGACTTGAGGTGCAGTTTTTTGGTTGTGACGAGCGGGAAGCCGTCGGCGAGGTCGAACCGCATCTGGTGGCCGAACACGGAGAGCGTGCCCGTACCGGTGCGGTCGGTCTTGACGGTGCCGCTGTCGAGGATGCGGCGGAGAAGGTCGTGATATTGGTGCATGGTGGCAGATTACACGAGTCTCTGGCTTTGCAAGCCGGGTCGGCGGAGTTGCGAGGCCACGTGTTAAGCCGTCTGCGGCGGAAAGACCGCCCGCGCCACGCGGAAACCGTTCAATTCGCTTCGGAAATTGGGATCGTTCCCGCCCCGACGCGCCGAGCGAAGCTCGTCGTGATGGCAGTGCCACGACCCACCGCGGAGAACGCGTTTTGTTGCATCGCCGCCCTGCCACACCGTTCCATCCAATGGCGGATCGAAGGTCTGCGGGTAATATCGATGCCAATTGTCGGCGCACCATTCGTAGACGTTACCGTGCATGTCGCAGAGGCCCCAGGCATTTGGCGCGTACCGGCCGACAGGCGTCGTGCATTCGTTGGTCGTCGGCGGGCTATTGGCGTTGTAGCGAAACTGCAACCGACGGTATGTGGCCTGATCGGGCGCGATCTGGTTGCCGGTGTTGTATTCCGTCGTGGTCGTTGCCCGGCAGCAGCATTCCCATTCCGTCTCTGACAGCAGCCGATAGGGCTTGCCGGATTGTTGTTCGAGCCATGCGGCATAGGCGACAGCATCGTACCAATTAACGCACACCACGGGATGAATGTCGTTCTGCTCGAAACCGGGATTGAGCCACGAGGTCTCAGGGTTGACCGTCCAGCCGCCTGCACCGTGACCACCACGCATATCCCGCTTGGTCGCGTCGACAAACGCGCGGAATTGGCCGCGTGTCACCGGCCCACGGCCAACGGCAAAAGGCTCGGCGATCGTCAACAGACGGCGCGGAAAGTCTTCATCGTCTCTTTCACCCTCACCTGCTCCGATCATGAACGACCCGGCTGGCACGACGACCATCTGAGGGCCGACCTCGAGATCCCGGAACGTTTCGGTTTTGCCAGAACCGGGCAATAGCCAGCAGGTGTTCGCAGCAAAGGTGTCGCCGTAGATGCCGAGGACATCCGTAGCGTCGACTTGAATGCGTCCGGCCGCCCGCCAAAGTGCCGTGAGCCGCGCCATCGCCTCGTTCGCATACCGCCCAAGCGGGTAACCGTGCACGAAACTCTCGTAGGCCTCCTCGGTGTTTTCCTGCTCGGTCCACGCCCAGGCTAACGCCTCGTGAGGGCGCTCCTCTTCCACGCGATTTGGACGGGGCGCGTCGGTCATGGGTAGCCCTAACGCTTCGCCAATAGTTTCATAACGATCCGCCGCCGCCTTGGAGCCGGCAACGCCGAGGTGGCTGCGGTGACCACGACCGTCCGCCGGGTCAGGAACGGCAGCAGGCGGACGAGGTCGGCTTTACGAAGTGCAATGCACCCCTCGGTCGGGCGGTAGCCGGGTCGGGTGAAGTGGGGGTTGGCGCAGTGCAGGAATATCGCGCTGCCGTGACCGCGAATGCGTGGGGCGTCGTTATGGCCAAGCACCACAACGATGTCGTACAGCCCGTCGTCGCGCCACATCCGCTCAGCGCTGGCGGGATACGGGTGGCGGACAAGGCGATTGTAGTTGCGATCCGCCGGCGCATCGCACCAGCCGTCGTCGCGGCGCAGCGCGCGTCCTGGAAGGCCCGTTGTTCGCCAGCCGACCGACCCGCGCAACACCGCGCCGAGCCGGTCGGCGCGCCAATACACGGCACGCATTGGCCACCGACCAGCGGGCGTCGCGCCATCGCCTTCGCGCTTGCGACAGGATATCCCGCCGCGCCCGATGGCGCACGGCAGCCGCAGCCAACCGGTCTCGATGAACCCGCGCGAGGCCTGAGCGTTTAGCGTCCGCAACACGAGATGGTGTACGCCGCCGCCGGTTCGCATATATCTGTATCCTGACATGAATTGCCGACCGCCCATGCTTGGCCGAGCATGGTGCAACTTGGCCCAATTATGCCGTCAAATCGACCGCCTGAAATCGACCGCCTGAGATCGACCGCCGACCGGAGAGCAAACCATGACGACCGCCCGCCGTATCCTGCTTGTCGACGACGACAACGACCTGCGGGCCGCGTTACACGACCAGCTCTCTCTCCACGACGAGTTCGACGTTGCGCAGGTCGATACGGCGCGCAAGGGGCTCGAATTCGCCAAAGCCAATAATCCCGACCTCGTGCTGTTCGACGTGTCGCTGCCGGATATGGATGGCCGCGAGGCGGTTAAAGTGTTGCGCAAGTCGGGCTTCAAGAGCCCGATCATCATGTTGACCGGCAATACGTCTGACGCCGACCAGATCCTCGGGCTGGATGCGGGCGCCAACGACTACGTGCTGAAGCCGTTCAAGTTTGCCGTGCTGCTCGCCCGCATCCGCGCGCAATTGCGCCAACACGAGCAGAGCGAAGACGCGGTGTTCACCATCGGGCCGTTCACATTCAAGCCGGCCGCCAAGATGTTGCTCGACGAGAAAAGCGCCAAGGTCCGGCTGACCGAAAAAGAAACGTCGATCCTGAAATACCTGTTCCGTTCCGGCGGCAAGGTCGTGTCCCGCGAAACGCTGCTGCACGAGGTGTGGGGCTACAACGCCGGCGTCACGACGCATACGCTGGAAACGCACATCTACCGCTTGCGCCAAAAAATCGAAACCGACCCGTCGAACGCGCAACTGCTGGTGACGGAGAGCGGCGGCTACAAGCTCATGCCATGACCGCTGGCGCGTCCTCCGCCGCCAGCCTGAGCTGTTATCCCCGCAATCCTCAGACTTAACACCGGAAACCGCGCCACTAACGCCAGTTGGCCACGGACTTTGACCCAGCACCGCGAATCGCCGCTTCTCCCAACTGTGGTTACGGGAGATGAAGACGATGGCGCTCGATATCGTCGTGCAAAGTTTGCTCAAGGTGGAGCTGTTTGCCGGGCTCAAACCGCTGCAGGTCGCCGAAATCGCGCGGCAGGCTGACCGGATCGTCTACCGCCCCGGCCAATCGATCATCACGGAAGGCGAGCCGGGCGACGCCGCGGTGCTGATCGTCAAAGGTGACGCCGTGCGCATAGCAGCCGGTTCGCCAGCAACGCCGGTTCAGGCCGTGCCGGATGGTTCGCTGGTTGGCGAGCTGGCGATGCTGATCGAAACGCTGCACGGGTCGACCGTGGTCGCGCGCGGGGTGACACGGGCGATCCGGATTGGCCGGATGGCGCTACACGAGCAGATGGCGCAAGACCCTGCCGTCGCAATCACACTCGCGAGCAATATGTCGAAGCGGTTGACGGCGGTGGCCCAGGAACTGTCGCGGATCGATCGCGCACTGGAGGCAGCCGGACGTGCGGCTCTGCCAGCGGATCTGAACGGCGGGGGGCCAGATAACGCGCCCGGCATGCCCGGCAACAATGTATCGGATTTGGCACTCTCGGAATTAACCGCGCGCGACCCATCCGAACTTATCGGCAACTTGGCCCAGTTAGGACCAATGACCGGCGCAGGTTCGCGGCAGCTCTCGCCGCTGCACTGAGCACAGTGTTGTCAAGACCGTGGTTGACGGTCTAACGCGCGACGTCAACCGACCGCTCGCTACAAGCGTGCGGTCAAACTTCCGTCTTGACCTCGAGAACCTGACGGCCGCGATATTTGCCCGTCTTGAGGTCGATGTGGTGCGGGCGACGGCGTTCGCCGCTGTCCTTGTCCTCGACGTGCGCCGCCGGGATCAAGGCATGATTGGCGCGGCGCTGGCCCCGCTTCATTTTCGTCACGCGCTTCCTCGGAACAGCCACGGTCGTCTCCTCATGAGTCTCAAGCCGCAGCCAAGTCGGCCGCGAAGATGGGGTTGACCAGCTCAAGCATGGCACCAGCCGGGCTGACAAAGCCCGAAGCGCACACGCGATCCGATCGGAAACCGCCGCGTATAGCGCCTTCCCGCCGGTCTGGCCAGAAAGAAATGGCAGCTGAATTATCGCCACACAACGCCGCGAGCGAAATCGAGCCGGTCAGATCGTGGTGACCGACGCCGCCCGGTCACGCGCCGTAAACCCTGACGTTTTCGAACCAGCTGGAGCCGTGCCAACCGCGAAAGTTCCGGCATCGACCGGCCAATCCTGGCACTGCCGGGAGACATCGGCCAGAATATCAGCCGCCGCCGTCAGCTTCGATCGCGACAGGTCGGCGGTCCACCGCTCCGGAATACCGAGCGCGCCGGCCTGCGACAGGCTGTCATGGTCAACGCCGAGATACAGTACGATCCAGCCGTGCTCGTGCTGGTTGCGCTGGAGCACACGGCGCACGCGGTCGGCGGTGAACCCGCGCGAGCCGGTATCGAGCCCATCGGTCAGGATGGCGAGCACGCGCCGCTCGGACCGGTCGGACAGGCAGTCGAGCAGTCCGGCCGAATAGCCAACGGCGTCAAACAGTGGCGTCCGGCCGCCGGGCCGGTATTCGGCCTCGCGCAGGAACGGGCACGCGTCGGCGCGCGTGCGGTCGCGCACCGTCTCGATGGCGTGGCTGTTGAACACCGTCAGCGAAAGCCGCGTGCGGGCGGCGGCGGGGCCATCGTGCAATCGGGCGAGATAGCGGTTCACGGCCGCGACGGCCGGTTTGCGGCTGACTTCCATCGATCCCGAGGCGTCGAGCAAAAGCGACACGTGCAATCGCGCCGGACCCGCGTCGATTGAGGCGCGGCGGCAATCGCCGCGAACGCTGTCGGGTCGCAAGCTTGAGTCGAAGGAAGACGGGATGGACAGGTATGACGGGGTAGACATTGGGCTTCTCTCCCGGGTTGCCAGCGCGGCGAGGGGCGGCCCTCTAACGGGCACCGTCTCAACGGGCTGGCGAAAAAGACGCACCTGAACGCTGCCCGAGCGGCACGGCCTCGGTGTGGCCTGCGTGTGTCCATTTGTGGGGCGGTCGGGAGGCGGGCGATCGGACCACACCATTTGGCCACCACCATTTGGGTCAGGCCGCGCTCAACCGCCGAGCACGCGCCGCAACCAGGTTTTGGCCGGGGATGGCGGCGGCGGGGATGGCGACGGTTGGGATGGCGGCGGGCTGCGTGAGGACGCGCCAACCGGTGACAACTGCGCCGTCAGCGCTTTGTATTCGGCGGAATGGCAGCCCCAGCCGTCGTCGATCCAGCGTTTGGCGACCGCCAGATGCGGCGCGGCGGCGGCGGTGTTGCCAGCCGCGATCGCAATCGCAGCGCGGACCAGCGCCACGTCGGGCACCCGGCGCTGGTAGCCGGTGTCGGTGATGATGGCGTGGGCGGCGTCCGTGAGGCCGGTGGCGGTGGCCACCGCATCGGGCTCTGCGCGCGCGAGTGTGAGGCGGGCGCGCTCGAGTGCGATATCGGCCCGGAACAGTTTCATGCCGGAGCGGTCGGCGATGTCGGCGGCGTCGTTCAGGTACTGGGCGGCGAGGGCGTGGTCGCCGGTGACGCGGAACAGCGCGGCTCTGGCGAGATAGCCGCGGGGGATGAACTCGGAGGCTCCAGCCCCATGCAGGCCGTCGACGGCGGCGTCGAGATGCACGCGGGCGGCGGCGAGATCGCCCTCCGCCAACGCGGCCCGGCCAAGGGACAGGGTGTCGAGGGCGATGTCGAGGAGCCAGTTGTTGGCTTGGGCGACTTGGATGGCTTTATTCGCCCGCCGCCGCACGTCGGCGGCGTCGCCGCGCGAAAGCAGCAGGTCGCAGGACCGCGCGCCCTGGACCGAATAGAGCAGGGGGTAGCTCGCCTGCCGTGCTGCCTGCCGCGCCTCGGCGTCAATGAACAGTTGGGTGGCCTCAGTCAGCGCGCCGGCCTGATGCAGCGCGTCGGCGAGCGTGGTGCGTGTGTATAGGCGCTGGAACCCGGCGTTCGCGTCACTGTCGGCCATGGCGTCGGCGTGCGCGACGGCCTCACGCGCGGCATCGACGCTGGCGGCGATCTGACCAATGGCGAGCCGCACCTCGCTGAGGTTGCCTGCCTGATTTGCGGCGTTGTGCCAGTCCTGGGCGGCTGCGAAGCGTTTCAGCGCTTCAGCCAGCGGTGCCTCCGCCTCGGCGATGCGGCCCAGCGCGCGCAGGCGAAACGCGGCCTCCCCCAGTATCAGCGACTGGTCGGCCTCGGCGAGGTTGGCCGATGGCTTGCTAAACGGCGCATCGAAAAAGTGGGCGAGTGCGGACAGATCCGCGCCGTACGCGCCGAGCTTTTTGACCGCAAATGCCTGATTGCCGCGCGTGATGCGCGGAAAGTACACCTCGTAAAACGCCGCATCCTGTCCGCCCGCCGCGCAGCCATGGGCGATGGCCGAGAACAGCGGCTCCATGCCCTTGACGGTGTCCGGCAGGGCCTTGTCGAGCGCTGCCTTGAAGCTGGCGTCGTCGAGGCCATCCAACGCCGCCTGCAGCAGCGAAGGCGCGATGCCACGCAGCACGGGGGGCAGGAGGTACTGCTTGTCCGCCGGAAACTGCCCGGCCATCAGCGCGCCGAACCACTGCTGGAAGGTCTCGGCACCGCGCGCCCCCGCCAACGCCAGCAGCCCATAGCGCACGGGATCGTGGAACGCGGGCGGAATGTCCTTCAGCTTGTAGTGCTCATACAGCCTCAGGTTGGCCGCCCGGAACGCCTCCGGCTTGGCCAACTTCAATCGCTGCCCGAAATACTCGCGCACCAGGGGATGCGCGTCGATCTCGCCCGGCACGGTCTCAGGAAGCAGCAGTTTCAATTTGCGCAGCGCCGAAACGGCGAACGTCCACTGCTCGCCCGTCAGGCCCGCCAGATGGTCCGTGAGCCCAGGTATCGGATCGGCCTTCAACACATCAAGCGCCGCGCGCTCGGCCGGCCGGTCGAACAGCCCGATGAGATACAGCAGCGCCAACTGGCGGCCGGCCGCACTGGCTTCGGCAGTGCCTGACACCTCGTTCGCGCGGTCTTCGAACAGGATCTCGTAGCGCCGCATCATCACGTAGCTGTCCTGGCTGACCTCGGGCGAGGTCAGCGCGCGCGTGATCTCCTCGCTGCTCGGCAGCAGGTGGCCGGTTACGGCCTCGGCATAGGTCGCCAGCAAGTTGAGGCTGAGCGCATGGCCCTTGAGTAGGTCGACGGCCTCGGTCAATTCCTTCTCGCCCGCCTTGAGCCCGAGCACCTTGAGCAGCGTGACGCCGTGGTGCGTGGCGAGCTGGTTGAGGCCGACCTTCTCGATGGCTGGCGGCTTACCCGCTTTCAATTGGGGAAGCGGAATGCGCGTCGTGACGATCGCCATGCCGTTCATTTGCAGCGACAGCCGCTTGAACAGCGCGATGAGCCCGTCGTCCTTTAGTTCACCGGTGAGGCCGTGCTGTCCGGCTGGATATTGCAACGGCTCCAATCCATCGAGCACGAGCAGGGTCTTTTTCGCGTTGATCAATTCGGCCAGCGTCTCGCCGCGTCGGTTGGCGTTGGTGAGCGGCTCGCCCGTGTAGGCAAACCAGGCGAGCGCCTCGTCGAAGAAGCCGTCCGCGTCGCCCTGGCGGTTGTCGTCGGTGCCTTGGGAATAAAACGACCAGCAGTAGACGCGCGCGGCCCCGCGCCAATCGTCGTTGGCCATGTTGGCGAGGAACGTGTTGATGAGCGCGGTTTTGCCGGTGCCGCCCATGGCGTCGAGCACGAACAGGCGGGTTTTGCCGGTGGCCCACGCGGTGTCGAGCGCGGCGAGTTCCGCGTCGCGCCCGATCAGATATTCCCCGCCCGAGGCGGGCATGCGGTTTTCTATTTTAACGGTCGGCGCGCCGCGCGTCTTGAGCCGCGCGATCTCGTCGATCAGCGGCTGCGGGTTGGTCAGTATCGCCGATAGCTTGCCAGCGTTGACGGGTTTGATGGCGGCGTCCAAGCCCGCCGGATCGAACCCGTCGATCAGCAGCGGCAGGTATTTCTCGCCAAAGACGGCGCCAATGGCTTCGTTATAGACCCACTTGGACGCAGCCGAATTGTCCGACCACAGCACCACGACCGAGGCCGAGCGACGGTGGGCGGCTGGAAGCGCCACGTCGACATGCTCGCCGATCCCAAGATTGCGCTCGTCACGAAACGGCGTCAGCCCTTGGGCGACCAGAAGGGTCTCCAAGGCAATCGCGTGCGCGCGATCTTTACGGGAGTACGAGATGAAAACATCGTATTCGGCGGTCGAAACAGTTGCCATGGCCCCGCCCTCTAAAAAACCCGCCCAACCTAACCGCCAAACGACCCGTCGCGCAATGTCAGCCGTGCGACGGGCTGCGACGGGCAAAGCTCACAAAATGAACTTCGACAGGTCGACGTTTTTGGTCAGGTCGTCGAGGCGGGTTTTGACGTAAGCCGCGTCGATGGTCAGCGTCTGGCCAGCCTTGTCGGAGGCCTCAAAGCTGATCTCGTCGAGCACCCGTTCGAGCACCGTCATCAACCGCCGCGCACCGATGTTTTCGACCCGCGCGTTGACCTCGACGGCGGCATCGGCCAGCGCGTCGACGGCATCGTCGGTGAACACCAAGTTGACTTTTTCCGTCGCCATAAGCGCGGTGTATTGCTTGAGCAAGCTCGCTTCCGGCTCGGTCAGGATGCGGCGCAGGTCGTTGCGATCAAGCGGCTTCAACTCGACTCTGATCGGCAACCGCCCCTGAAGCTCCGGCAGCAGATCAGACGGCTTCGACACATGGAAAGCGCCCGACGCAATGAACAAGATGTGGTCGGTCTTGACCGGCCCGTACTTGGTCGAAACCGTGGTGCCCTCGATCAATGGCAGCAGGTCACGCTGCACACCTTCGCGGCTGACATCGGCGCCCGAGCGGGAACCGTCCGAACTCGAACAGATCTTGTCGATTTCATCGAGAAACACGATGCCGTTATTCTCGGCGGCAAAAATGGCTTCGGCCGCGATCTGCTCGTTGTCGATGAGCTTGTCGCTTTCCTCGCCGATCAGCAGTTCGTGGCTGTCACGGATCAAGATCTTGCGCGTCTTGGTGCGCCCCGCGAACGCCTTGCCGAGCATGTCGGACAGGTTGATCGCGCCCATCGACGCGCCGGGCTGCCCGGGGATGTCAAACATCGGCATTCCGCCGCCGGTGTCAGCGACCTGCAGTTCGATTTCCTTGTCGTCAAGTTCGCCAGTGCGCAGGCGCTTGCGGAAGCTGTCGCGGGTCGCAGGCGAGGCGGTCGAGCCGACCAGGATATCGAGCACGCGGTCCTCGGCGGCCTTCTCGGCACGCGCGCGGACGTCCTTGCGCCGGGTCTGGCGGACGAGGCCGGTTGCGACCTCCATCAGATCGCGCACGATGCTGTCGACGTCGCGGCCGACGTAGCCGACCTCGGTGAACTTGGTCGCCTCGACCTTGAGGAACGGCGCGTTGGCGAGCCGCGCGAGGCGCCGCGAGATCTCGGTCTTGCCGACGCCGGTCGGCCCGATCATCAAAATGTTCTTCGGGTTGATCTCGTCCTTGAGGTCGCCGACGACTTGCTGGCGACGCCAACGGTTGCGCAACGCGATGGCAACGGCGCGTTTCGCGTCCAGCTGGCCGACGATGTAGCGGTCGAGTTCGGAGACGATCTCGCGCGGAGAAAAGGTGGTCATCGGGACTTCCGTGTCTTTCGTGAACGTGGCGTGCCGTGATTGAACGATGAGAGCGGTAGACTATCCTGCCGTCGCGGTTTTAGCCATTACAGCCATGGTTCGCCGGTGTCCGGGTCGCGCCATGACGGGGTGGCGAGGGCGTCCGAGAGCGATTTGACGGCGACGATCTCTTCGCCAGCGAGCCGCTTCAATTTTAAGTCGCCGGTCTCGGAGATGGCGTACCGCCGGGTTTTCTCCTTAGCCATGCGCCCGAGGTAGGTTTCGCCGACGGGGCCGAACCCGAACTCCTGCCAGCGGTCGACATAGAACATGAGATGGCGGCAAAACCCCTCGATCAGTTGCTCGCCGTGGAGCAACTCGACCCCTTCGATCTCGAGGCTGGTGCCTTTGACAGCGGTCAGGTCGTAGGGGCTGTCGCGCCCGCCTTTGAGCGGCACGATCGAGCGCAATGTGACCCCGGCGACGATCCAGTCCGGTACGGCGTCTTCGAGCGCGCCCTCCGGCACTGCAAACAAACCGCCGCCGACGATGCCACCATCGATGTGGATCGTCGCGGGCCAATTGAACACCACCGGCTTTTCCGGCGAGACATGCGCCGAGATGGCATCCGCCGCCGCGTTCATCACCGCGTAGAACGCCCGCCGCGCGGTGGCCAGCGGTTCGTCAGGCTCCAGCACCACGGCGAACTCGACCAGATCGAACCGCCGAACATGAACCAGCGTCGCAGCACCGTGTTCGGCCGCGATGGTCACGGCGTGGGCCATCGCATCCTCGCGCTCTCTGAGGCCGATGGCGCGCCAGCCCGGCGGAAGGTCGAGCCCGGGTCTGCCATCGTTGCTGCCGGAAAAAGTCATTTCGAACGCTCGTTTCATATTGCTCGGGTTTCCCTACAGCATCGTATAGAGATACCGCTAAGCGATTGAAATATCGCTATTCTTAAAAAAACATAGCGATGACTGTCACCATGGCCGAAACGCCCCGCAATGAAGTTGCTCAGATCGAATCCGGTCGCCAAGCTCGTAGTCGCCGTGAACCGGATCGTCGCGTCATCTTATGCTCGTGCGAGGGCACGATGGCGCTTGACGCGGCAAAGGTGTTGGCCGGCCTCGGCGACGATACGGCGCTGACAACCGCGACCCATCTGTGCGGTCCAGAGATGGCGAAGTTCCAGTCGCTCGCGGGCGGTGGTGGAGATGTGATCGTCTGCTGCACGCAAGAAGCGCGGCTGTTTCGCAACGTTGCCGAGGACACCGGCCTGACGGCCAAGCTGACATTCGTCAATGTGCGCGAGACGGCCGGTTGGTCGGCGGACGGCAAATCAGCTGGCCCGAAAATGGCCGCTTTGATCGCCGCCGCCGGAGTTGAGACGCCGCCGCCGCCCGGCGTTGCGCTAGAAAGCGGTGGCGTTACGCTGGTCATCGGCCGTGGCCAAGCCGCGATCGACGCTGCCCATGCCCTCGAAGACAAGCTCGACATCACGGTTCTCTTGCTCGCCGCCGATGGTGCCGTCCCGCCGTCGAAGACGACGTTCCCGGTTCGCCTCGGTCGGGTGCGTTCGGCAAAAGGACATCTCGGCGCGTTCGAGCTGACGATCGACGGGCTTGCCGCCCCGGCTCCGTCCTCGCGTGCCACGTACACATTCGGACCAGCCCGCGACGGCGCCGTGTCGAAAGCCGACCTCGTGATCGACCTGACCGGCGCGCCACCGCTGTTCTCCGCCCACGACCTGCGCGACGGTTATCTGCGCGCCGACCCCGCCGACCCGCTGACGGTCGAACGGGTGATCGCAAAGGCCGCCGACCTCGTCGGCACGTTTGATAAGCCGCGCTATATCGCCTTCCGCGCCGACCTGTGCGCACACTCCCGCTCGCGTATTGTCGGCTGCAGTCGCTGTCTCGACGTGTGCCCGGCCGGGGCGATTACGCCGAACGGTGACCATGTCGCGATCGACCCAAACATCTGTGGTGGATGCGGGCACTGCGCGGCGGTTTGCCCGACCGGGGCGGCAAGCTACACATTGCCAGCCGCCGACGTACTGATCCGGCGACTGCGCGCAGCCCTATTGGCCTATCGTTCAGCCAGCAACGGCGCAAATGGCACTCCTGCGGCGACGATCCTGTTCCACGATGGCGACCATGGCGCAGCCTTGATCGACGCCGCCGCCCGCTTCGGCAACGGCCTACCCGCCGACGCGATCCCGCTCGAAATCAACGAGACCGGCCAGATCGGGCTCGAGACGATCGCAGCAGCCTTCGCCTATGGCGCGGCCGGTGTTCGCATCCTGACCCGATCGCGCCCTCGCCACGACACGGCCGCCCTCGATCAGACGCTGGCAACCGCCACCGCGATCCTCGCAGCTCTCGGCTTCGGCACGGATATCGCGACACGCATCGCCACCGATGACCCCGACGACCTCGTATCCCGACTGCGCGCAACAACACGCGGCGCGCCGTCGAAAACCCCCTCGTCGTTCGCCCCGCTCGGCGGCAAACGCGACGTGCTGCGGCTCACCTTGCGCGAACTTCACCGTGCGGCCCCGGCCCCGACCGAGGTCATCGCGCTGCCAGCTGGCGCCGTGTTCGGCCGCATCAACGTCGACACGCCGGGCTGCACACTGTGCCTATCGTGCGTTGCCGCGTGCCCGACAGGCGCACTGTCCGACGACAAGGATCACCCCGCGTTGCGCTTTGACGAAAGCCTCTGCGTCCAGTGCGGTCTGTGCCAGGGCACGTGCCCCGAGAAAGTCATCACGCTGGAGCCGCGCCTCGACTTCGCCGCGTTCGAGGCAGGTCCGATCGTATTGAAGGAGGAGGAGCCGTTCTGCTGCGTCGCATGCAGCAAACCGTTCGGCGTCAAAAGCACCGTTGAGAAAGTGGTCGTGAAGCTCGGGTCACACTGGATGTATCAGGGCGAGGGCGCCAGCCGCCTGGACCTGATCCGCATGTGCGAAGACTGCCGGATTTCGGTGTTGATGAATGAAAAGATCGACCCGTATAATACGCCCCCGCGCCCGCTCTTGCGAACCACCGAAGACTATTTCCGCGAACGCGAGGAAGCCGCCGCCGAGGCCGCCGCCCGCGAAAAAACCATGCTGGAAAAAATCAACAAGGGCGAGGCTTGAAGCGCGATTAAAAACGCCCATTCGAATGGCCGTTCGATCCCTGGTCGTTACACTCTCAAACCGTCATGGCCCGCTTCAGGCAGGCCACCCAGTCCACGCGGCAAAGGCCCGCATCCGACACGCTCAACCCCGTCTGGGTGGCCCGGCGTCATCGCAGAGCGGTGCTTTGAACCAAGCCGGGCCATGACGGAAAAGTGAGCTATATCCCACCTTCGTCATGGCCCGCTTTAGGCGGGCCACCCAGACAGGGGCGAGCAGGGTGAGAGTGCGACATCAACTCAAACGTGTCTGGGTGGCCCGGCATCGGTGCGAAGCGCCGCTTTAAGGAAACACGGCGCCATGATGGAACGTCTGAGAGACTGAGCGAAGCGCCGCTTTAAGGAAACACGGCGCCATGACGGGGGATGGCGTGAAGAACAAGGACGTAAAGAGGTAAAGGGTCAGGAGGTTAAAGCGGCCTGGGAGAAACAACAGGACGGGCAACCCGGAAGCCGTAGCTGTAGAGCCGGTCGTCTGCCGAGTTCCCGAAGCGGAAGGCGGAGCGGAGGCCCCACGGATTGAGGCTCCAGGAACCGCCGCGCAACACACGGGAGCAATCCTTCGTGTCCTGAGCCTTGGAGCCGTCGCTCGGCGCGCCCTTGTAGCTGGCAGCATAGCAATCCTCGACCCACTCCCACACGTTGCCGTGCATGTCATGCAGGCCGAAGGCGTTGGGCGTTTTCAAGCTACCGACCTCGATCGTCTTCTGGCGATACGCGCCCTTGGAACCACCGCCATAGGTGTAGTTTCCGTCGTAATTGGCTTGATCAGTCGAGATCGTCGCGCCGAACGAGAACGGCGTCGTCGTTCCCGCCCGCGCCGCGTACTCCCACTCGGCTTCGGTCAGCAGGCTATACGGCTGCCCTGTCGTCTTCGACAGCCACGCCACGTACGCCTTCGCGTGGTTCCAAGAGACGTTGATCACCGGGCGGCGACCCTTGCCCCAGCCCCCATCGGCGGGCTTGTGCGCGCAGCCACCGCCCGCCACGCAGGCGTCCCACTCAGCAAACGTCACCTCGAATTTCCCAACCGCGAACGGCTCGGCGATGGTCACCTTACGCTGCGGGCCCTCGCCGGCGATACGCCCCTCCTCGCTTTCCGGCGAGCCCATCATGAAGCTGCCAGCGGGCACCACCACCATCTCCGGGCACGTGGGACAGTCGCGGAACGTCTCGCCGACTTTGGGTGCCCGCCGCGCCTCTTCCTCGGCGGCCTTTCCTTCAGCCTCGGCGTTTGCGGCTGCTGCCCGCTTCTTTTCGGCCTCAGTGGCCTCGTCACGCGCGGCCAGAACCTCCGACACGCGCGACTTGAATGCCAGGTTGGTGCCAGCAAAGGCCTCCAAGGCCGCGCGCGTACCTGCCGCGCTCAGCTTGCCGAAATCGCTTTCCAGTTTGCGCAGATAGGCCATCCGTTCGTTGGCCAATGTGACGTGCCGACCGGTTGGAAACTGGCCAAGGTATGCGCCATAGCCATCCAATGCACCGCGTCGCTCGGCCGTGGCAAATGCCGCATCGTCGGCCTTGATGCGGGCGGCGTCGGCGTCTGCGGCAGAGCTGGTGTTACCCGCCACCGAGGCAGGATCTGGAGCCCGCGTCGGCTCGCCATTTCCAGGCCAACCCGGCACCGGAACGCCAGAGAGACCCGCACCGAGATAGCCCGTGGCCAGTATCCCAGCCGCCAACGCGCCGATCCACGCCGGGGACGAACGCATCCCACCGCCAGCTCCGCGCTGTGCCTTACGAACCTGAATGATCGCATCCGCCAGGTCCGCAACATCTCGGCCGAAGCGCTCGTGCGTCACGTCGTGCTTCTGGTGGGCGACCAGAGCGCGAATGTCGTCGGGCAGTTCGCTGGGTCGGGGGAGCGACGCCAGAGCGCCATCGCGCCCCACCCGCACGGGAATAACGACGATGCTGCGTTTGAGGGCGGCTGCGATCTCCTCGCGCACATAATCGCGGTGGTCGGGGTCGATTTGCGCCTCAGCGATCCGCGCGTTGAGAATGCCGCTCCACTTCGCGCCGATGATCGAGACCAGCACATCGCAAGCCGACAATGCCTTGGCCAGTTCGTCGTCGAACTTCTGGCCAGCCAGCAGGTTGTCGACGTCCATGAACAGCGCTGACTTGCCAAAGCGGGCCGCTAGCCCGTCACGGACCAGCGCCGCCGCCGAAGGATCATCATCGCGGCGATAGTTGATGAAAATCTTGGCCACCCGCAACGCCCCCGAACCTGATCAAAACCGTTTCCACACTACCTCAGACATGCGACAAATGTCAGCCGCACCGACGACAAACTCAAAGCAGCCCGCCGCGGCCCACTCCCTCCCGACGCCTGCACGGCTCCCGACGCATAGCTCCCTATGCGTCCGGCTTCCGACGCGCTATGGCGGTTGGCCCATGATCCGCATCACCGAAATCCGACTGCCGATCGACCATCCAACCGAGGCGCTGCCGGCCGCCGTGCGGCGCAAGCTTGGGCTGAAAAAAACGGCTCCCGTCGAGATCAGCGTGTTCCGGCGCGGGTTCGACGCCCGCAAACGCTCGGCCATCGTGCTGGTTTATACGGTCGATGTGACGGTTGCGGGGGATGGCGCTGCCCACAGTAAATCCGCCGCGAACGGCGTTAGTGAAGCGAAATTGCTCGAGCGGTTTGCGTCCGATCCGCACGTGCGCGCCGCGCCCGACGTCAGCTATAAGCCCGTCGCCACGGCGCCTGCGGGACTTGCTGGGCCACGTGCATCGGGTGGAACGCGTACGTCGCGCCCGGTGGTGATCGGGGCTGGGCCGTGCGGGCTGTTTGCGACGTTGATCCTCGCCGAAATGGGCTTCCGCCCGATTTTGATCGAACGCGGACGCGCGGTGCGCCAGCGGACCAAGGACACCTGGGGGCTGTGGCGGCGCGGTGTGCTCACGCCGCAATCCAACGTCCAGTTCGGCGAGGGCGGAGCTGGCACGTTCTCCGACGGCAAGCTCTACAGCGGCGTCAAGGACCCGTTCCATCTCGGCCGCAAGGTGTTGACGGAGTTCGTCGCGGCCGGCGCGCCGGAGGAAATCCTCTACGTGTCAAAACCGCATATCGGCACCTTCCGCCTCGTGACGATGGTCGAGAGCATGCGCGCCAAGATCGAGGCGCTCGGCGGCGAATACCGCTTCGAGCGGCAGGTGACGGGCTTCGAGATCGCCAGCGAGGGGAAGGGCCAGCGGCAGGTTCGCGGCATTCGTCTCGACACGGGCGAGGAAATCACCACCGACCGCATCGTACTCGCTGTCGGCCATAGTGCGCGCGACACATTCGAGATGCTGCATGCGGCCGGCGTCCACATCGAGGCCAAGCCGTTTTCGATTGGGGTGCGGATCGAGCATCCACAATCGGTGATCGACACGGCGCGGTTTGGCACGGCGGAACGGCATCCGCTGATCGGGCCGGCCGACTACAAGCTGGTACACCACGCGTCGAATGGCCGTGCGGTCTATAGTTTTTGCATGTGTCCGGGCGGCAAGGTGGTCGCAGCTGCCTCTGAGCCGGGTCGCCTTGTGACCAACGGGATGAGCCAGTATTCCAGGGCCGAGTTTAACGCCAATGCCGGGTTCGTGGTCGCGATCGACCCGGAGCGCGATTATCCTGGCGACCCGCTGGCTGGCATCGCGTTCCAGCGGCGGTATGAGGAATTGGCGTTTGCGGCTGGCGGCGGCACGTATCACGCACCAGCGCAACTGGTCGGCGATTTCCTGGCGCGGCGGCCGTCGACCGCGCTGGGCAGTGTCGAGCCGAGCTATAAGCCGGGCGTGGTGCCGACGGATCTCGCGCTGTGCTTGCCGGATTTTGCCGTGGACGCGATGCGTGAGGCGCTGCCCGCGTTCGCACGCGAAATCGCGGGCTACGACATGGCAGATGCGGTGATGACGGGCGTCGAGACGCGCACATCGTCGCCAATCCGCATCCGTCGCGACGATACGGGGCAGTCGCTCAACACACGCGGGCTGTTTCCGGCCGGCGAAGGTGCTGGCTATGCTGGCGGCATTCTGTCGGCGGCCATAGACGGGATTAAGATCGCCGAGGCCGTTGCGCTTTCGATCACTGGCGGTACGGGTCGCGGTCCACTGGTTCGGATGGGCCGCGATAGCGTTGGGCAAGGCTGGGAAGGCTAGGCGGTAGCGTCGGCGTTCAATTCAGGCGCGTGATAATGCGGTCGAGCTTGCCGTTCATGTCGTCGACTTTGGCCTCAACGCCCGTCAGGCGGTCTTCCACGCCCGTCAGGCGGACTTCCACGCCCGTCAGGCGGACTTCCACGCCCGTCAGGCGGACTTCCACGCCCGTCAGACGGTCTTCCAGGGCGGTAAAACGATCATCGTGCCGCGCGAGCCGCTTGTCTTGCTCGACAAGCATGCGAGTGACGCCACCGCGCATGTCGCGAATGTCGCGCATCAGCACACCGATCTGCCGGTCGAGATGGTCGAGCCGACCGGAGGTTTCGCGCTGGACCGCCACAAGCGTTTCCATGCGCAACGTCACCAGATGGGGAATGTCCGCGATGAGATCTTCCATGTCCTTAACGCGTTGTTCGAAATCACCCTCAGCCAGGCTCATCACCCCTACACCATCCACGACAAACGCCCGCATGTTCCTTATTTGTACATACTTTGGATTGGAAAGCAAGCAGCTGGCGTTGGCTACCAGCATAACGCGTAGCGCCCGACCACAGCTCCGAGCGCGGTGACGGCCAGGATGCCTGTCACATACCACAGGGCCACGAACAGGGCGCTGTCCTCGGTACAATGGGTGGCGTAAAACGTCGCCGCGAGGGACCCGGCCACGAGACCAGCGACGGCACCCGCCAACGCCGGGCTATCGGGTGCGCCGGCGCGAAATGCCATCATCAATGCCGCGAACGGCGCGATCGACAAAAGCCCGATCAACGCTAGGCACGGGACGCCATAGCTGCCGAGCATCGCCGGGGCCCACGCCGCCTGTGGAACCATCGAAAGTTCGATCAGCACAGCACCCGCCAGCATCGCCAACACGGCCGCGAGCGCGTACCGGGCAGGTCCCGTCTCGACACCTGGCCGCGTGATCCGCGTTGCGAGCCACAGGCCGGCAGCGAACAGGCCAAATGTGAAGACGAATTTCACAATGATTTTTGGTTCCAGCAGCATGCCGACAAGCCCCGGTCGCGGGGGGGCCACAACCATCAACAACACCGTGATCAACGGTAGGCTGGTCGCAAGTGCATAGGCGACCGCGCGCGATACCGGTGTGGGCCGGTTCGGCAGGTCTGCGGCGAGCGCGGTGATGAGGTCGTCGGTCTTCATTGGTCTTCAGTCCGGAAAGCCTTGGCGAGTGTAGAGAGACCGCGATGGAGGGCCACTCGTACAGCCCCCTCGGTGACGTTGAACTTCGTTGCCGTCTCGCGGATGCTGGCGCCGTTAAGCGAAATCGCTTCGACGATGTCGCGCTGGCGGCCTTTGAGTTGGCTGAGAACCTCGGTGGCATCCTTCTCCGAAAGGTGTTGCGATGGCTCAGGGGCGGCCAATACGTTTTCATAATCGTCGATCGGGACGTTGATCCGGCGCCCGCCGCGGCGCAGGCTGTCGATCAGCTTGTTGCGCGCAATGGCTCGCACCCAGGGAATCAACGGCTCATCGGTCCGCCACGTCTCGCGTTTCAGGTGAATGGCGAGCAGTGTCTCCTGCACGACGTCCTCCGCATCCGCGCCGCCATTGCCGTATCTGGCGAAACCACGACGCACCTCGCCGCGTAGAAATATCGTCAGCGAGGCGAGCACGGCCCGGTAGGCCGCAACATCGCCCGAAAGGCTGGCCCGCATCTGAGCTGCCCATTCGACGTCACGCTCGCTCACGATAACCTCTTGGCATGGAGTACGGCATCGGAATTCAAGTTGTTACAATGTCGTCAATGTCATGCCTCAAACAAACTGCTGAACCACACTCGTCCCCCTGCCATGGTTATATCCATGAACCGCTGTTGGATGAAATTCCTTTAACACGCCCTATATTGCGTCGGATGGAGCCTCTAGCAACGTTACTAAGTTATCACGGTCGTCAGCGGGGGTAGGCAACCTGCGAGCCTGCCGTCAAGGAAACGAATGATGACCTTCAAGACGATTGCTGCAATCTTTGTTGTCGGCACCGGGGCGGTGCTCGCCTTCAATGCGTTCATCTCACCGATTCCAGGGCTTGAATGGGCGCGGCCACAGCCGGTTGCCGGCAGCGGGACCGAGGCTTCAACCGCTGCATCGTCCACCCCTGGTGGGGGTACCGGCGGACGCCGCGCCAACGGCGGTGGATCTGGAACGGGCGCAGGAGCCGGAGCAGGGCCGGGCGGGGGTCGTGGCGGCTTTGACGGTCCCGCCCCGGTGACGGTTGCCACAGCCACTCAGGATGACGTGCCTGTTTACCTGCGCGGCGTCGGCACAGCCAAGGCACTTGCCACCGTCACGGTTCGCCCTCAGGTCGACGGCCGCCTGATGAAGGTCCACTTCACCGAGGGCCAGGACGTCAAGCGCGGCGATCTGTTGGCTGAAATCGATCCGGTGACTTACCAGGCGCAACTCGATCAGGCGGTTGCCAAGCGGAAGCTGACGCAGGTCCAGCTGGATAACGCCGAAAGCGACCTCAAACGCCTGACCAGCGTCGCCACTGGCGTCGTGACGCAGAAGTCGGTCGACACGCAGCGCGCCCAAGTCGCCCAGTTCGAAGCCCAACTCAAATCCGACCAAGCCGCCATCGCCAATGCGGAGGCCATACTCGGCTATACCCGCATCGTGTCGCCGCTCGACGGCCGTACCGGGCAGCGTCTCGTCGACGAGGGCAATCTGATTCGGGCTGGCGATGCCGGCATCGTCACGATCGCCCAGGTCAAACCGCTGTCGGTCCAGTTCACCATTCCCCAGCAGCAGCTAAATGACGTGCAGGCAGCTCTGGTGCGAGGACCCGTGCCGGTCGAAGCGCTGGCTGGCGACGACCAATCCGCGATCGACACAGGATCGCTGACGTTCATCGACAATCAGGTCGACCAAGCGACCGGCACCGTCAAAATGAAGGCCGACCTGCCGAATGCGAACCTGCAGCTATGGCCGGGCCAGTTCGCCAACGTTCGCATTCGGATCGACGTGCTGAAGAACGCTGTCACCGTCCCGACAGCCAGCGTGCAGCGGGGCCCATCCGGCGCGTTTGTCTATGTTGTAGCCGACAGTGCGGTCGAAGGGGATGCCTCTCGCGAAGCGGCTGGAACCGGAAATGGAACTGGAAAGGCGCGCGGTCTGACAGCCGTCGCCCGGCCGGTGACTATCACGCAGCAGACCGAGCGGGTGGCCGTCATCGCGCAAGGCCTCGCAACCGGCGAACGGGTCGTTACAACCGGCTTTGGGCGTCTCAAGGATGGCGCCAAAATCGCGATCTCGGATGCGCCTGAATTGCCGGGCGCGCGAGGCTCGCAAGAAACCCCGGGCGATGGCGCACGACCGGCTGGCCCGCCTGCTGCCGATCAGACCCAACCATCGGCGGGTGCAAACCTAGCTCCTTCTGTCGGTGCCCCGGCTGGACCCGCAGCGGTTACCGACGAGGCTGCGGCGCGGCCTGAGGGACGACGGCGGGCCGATGGCGAGGGCCGTCGGGAACGGCCGGTGGTCCAGTGACAAGCCGACCAACAGACCAAGCGCCACCACCAGCAATCGAGACGCCTAATACCGAGGGTTTCAGCGTTTCGGCTCCGTTCATCGAGCGTCCGGTTGCGACGACGCTGCTCAGCGTTGCCGTGCTGCTTGCCGGCTTGCTTGGCTATTTCGGCCTGCCGGTGTCGTCGCTGCCGCAAGTCGACTTTCCGACTATCCAGGTCACGACCCAATTGCCGGGCGCAAACCCCGACACGATGACGAACCTCGTCACCGCCCCCTTGGAGCGGCAATTCGGCCAGACGCCGTCGCTGCAGGCGATGACCTCGTCGTCGTCGTTCGGCTTGTCGCAAATCACCCTGCAGTTCGCGCTCGATCGTGATATCGACGGCGCCGCGCAGGACGTGCAGGCTGCCATCAATGCGGCGAGTTCCACGCTGCCGCGCAATCTGCCGTATCCGCCGGTCTATTCGAAAGTAAACCCCGCCGACACGCCGATCCTCACACTGGCGCTGATGTCGACAACGACGTCACTGCGCGGCTTGTCCGATCTCTCCGATACCTTGATTTCCCAACGGCTCTCCGGCGTCTCCGGCGTTGGCCGGGTGTCGGTCGAAGGCGGCGTCAAACCCGCCGTGCGCATCCAAGCAGACCTTGACCGCCTTGCCGCTTACGGCCTTGGCCTCGCCGACCTCAGGACCGCCATAACTACGGCCAATGTCGCTGGCCCCAAGGGCCAGCTCGACGGCGCATCTCAAAGCTACACAATCGCAACCAACGACCAGCTGACCTCGGCCGCAGCCTACCGCGACATCGTCGTTGCGTTCAAAAATTCGAGCCCGGTTCTTCTGAAGGACGTTGCCGACATCACCGAGGGGCTCGAGAACGCCAAGGTCGGTGGCTGGTATCAGGGGCGGCCAGCCGTCATCATCAACATCAAGCGGCAGCCCGGCGCCAACGTCGTGGAAACCGTCCGTCGCATCCAGGCCGAACTGCCGCGATTGTCGGCTGCGATGCCGGGCGGCGTTGAATTGGTCACCGTCCAGGACCGCACTCAGATGATCCGCGCCTCGATACACGAGGTCGAGTTCACGCTGGTGCTGTGCGTTGGCCTCGTCGTGCTCGTCGTGTTGCTGTTCTTGCGTTCGATCCGCGCGACGATCATCGCTGGTGTCGCGCTGCCGATGTCGCTCATCGCGACGTTCGGCGTGATGTGGGCGTTCGGGTTCTCGCTCGACAATCTTTCACTGATGGCGCTGACGATCGGAACGGGCTTTGTCATCGACGATGCCATCGTGATGATCGAAAATATCGTCCGCCACATCGAGAAGGGCGAAGACCCCAAGACGGCCGCTTTACGTGGTGCCCGTGAGATCGGCTTTACCGTCATCTCGCTGACGCTCTCGCTGCTCGCCGTGTTCATCCCGATGCTGTTCATGACCGGCATTGTCGGGCGGATGTTCCGCGAATTCGCGATGACACTCTCGATTGCCGTCGTCGTGTCGGCGGTCGTCTCGCTGACGCTGACGCCGATGATGTGCGCGCTGTTATTGCGGCGGCGAGAACCTAGCGCGGTGCGCGATGGCACGGTGCGAGACGACGACGCGCGTGAAGCCCACACCGGGGTGCCAAATTCGGGGATGCTCGGCGCCTACGGT
This sequence comes from Hyphomicrobium aestuarii, assembly GCA_034408685.1. Classification (GTDB taxonomy): domain Bacteria; phylum Pseudomonadota; class Alphaproteobacteria; order Rhizobiales; family Hyphomicrobiaceae; genus JANXVY01. The sequence goes on from JAWXCP010000087.1 coordinate 47,226, forward strand.
CGCAGCGTGGACTTCGTATTGCACCGACCGGTAGCGACGATCCTCGTCACGATCGGCACGCTCGTTGCGACCGTGTGGCTCTACGTCATCGCGCCGAAAGGCTTCCTGCCGCAGCAGGACACCGGACTTGTCACCGGTTTGATGGAGGCTGCCCAGGACGTGTCGTTCGACGAAGTGACACGACTCGCCCGGATCGTCTCCGACCGAATATCCAAGGACGAGGCCGTCGACGGCGTCGTCGTCGTGACCGGCGTCAGCGATGTCAATGCCACGCCGAACGCGGCCCAGCTCAAGATTACGCTGAAACCTCAGTCGACCGGGCGCGCTGCGATCGACGTCGTCATCGAGCGCCTGACGCGGTCCGTTGCTGAAATTCCTGGAGCCACGGTCGCGCTTCTGCCGGTCCAGGACGTGCAGATCGCGACCCGTATCGCGCGCGCACAATACCAGTACACATTGATCGGCACGGACTCGGCCGAGGTCGCCAACTGGTCACGGCGACTGACCGAACGGCTGAAACAGGTACCCGGTTTGGCCGACACGGTGATGGAAGCGCGCGACGGCGGGCTTCGCGCCCAGATCGACGTCGACCGCGTGACCGCCGGCCGGCTCGGCGTGTCGATGCAGGCGATCAACGACGCCTTGAACGATGCCTTCGGCCAGCGCCAGATTTCCACCATCTATGCCCAATCGAACCAATATCGCGTTGTGCTCGAGGCGATGCCAAGGTTCCAGCGCGATCCCGCGATCCTCGACCGGCTGTTCATATCGACGGCGCTCGGCCAACAGGTGCCGCTGTCGGCGGTGGCGAGCTTCACCCAGGTTCCAGCCCAGTTGACGATCCAGCGTGATCAGCAGTTTCCAGCTGGCACGATCAGCTTCAACTTGGCGCCGGGTGCCTCGCTGTCGGGTGCCGTCGCGGCGATCGAAGCGGCGTCACGCGACATCGGCGTGCCGACCTCGATCATCGGTCGCTTCACGGGCGATGCACTGGAGTTCACCAGCGCCTTGGCGTCCCAGCCGGCGCTGATCCTTGCCGCCGTGATTGCAATCTACATCCTGCTCGGCGTGCTTTATGAAAGTTTCATTCACCCGTTCACAATTTTGACGTCGCTGCCGTCGGCTGGCATCGGCGCGCTGCTTGCGCTTCAGTTGTGGGGGCTCGATCTGTCGCTGGTCGCGCTGATCGGCATCATTTTGCTGATGGGAATCGTCAAGAAAAACGCGATCATGATGATCGACTTCGCAATCGACGCTCAGCGGGAGCGCGGGTTGCATCCCCGCGATGCTATTCTCGAAGCCGCCGTTCTACGCTTCCGGCCGATCATGATGACGACGCTCGCGGCACTGATCGGTGCTGTCCCGCTCGCGATCGGATCTGGCGTCGGGGCCGAGTTGCGCGTCCCGCTCGGCGTATCGATCGTCGGGGGGCTGATGCTGTCGCAGCTCATCACGCTCTACACGACGCCGGTCGTCTACCTCGAGATGGAGCGGCTGAAGGCGTGGGTCACCGGTCAGCCGATACACCGACCGGCGGCAGCGGCCGGTCAGGCATTTGGTCAACTGCCCCCGCAACCGACCGCACCGGCCGAGCTGACGCCGCTCCCGAGGGCTGCCGAATGAACCCCTCGGCGCTGTTCATCGCGCGGCCGATCGGCACGACGCTCCTCGCGATCGGGCTCGTGA
>JAWXCP010000088.1:0-3530 GCA_034408685.1 Hyphomicrobium aestuarii
AAGCGGGCCGCACGCAAAGCCGAGCCGCAGGAGGCGGTGCCGCCGACGGGGACGACCGAGAAGACGGCGCGGAAATCGCAATGGCCGAAGCGTTCCATGCGCGCGCGGGTCAAGCCGAGGTAGTCGAGGCGTATTGGAAACACTGGCGCATCCGCCCGCTAATCGTCGGCGTCCGTCTCGTCGACCGCAGCCGCTCCCGGGGCAATTCGGAAGCCCGTCGCAAGCACGTACAGTTCAGCGCTGTCGGACCGGCTGGCGGGCGGCTTCACATGGCGCACCGAACGGAAATGACGCTTGAGGATTTCGAGCAGCGTCTTCTCGCTGCCGCCTTGGAAGACCTTTGCAAGAAAAAAACCACCCGGCTCCAGAACATCGACGGCGAACAGGCCGGCCGCCTCGGCTAGCCCCATGATCCGCAAATGATCCGTGCGCGAGTGCCCGACGGTCGGAGCCGCCATATCGGTGAACACGCCGTGCGCCTTGGCACCACCGAGCCGCTGTTTCAGAGTGTCCTCGGCGTGCGGAGCGAGAAAATCCAGATGCAGCACGTCGACGCCGGCGAGTGCCTCCATCGGGTCGATGTCGATTGCCACCACGAGGCCGCGTTGACCGCCCGTGCCGTCGATCGACCGGACGCGCGCCGCAGCCACTTGGCTCCATCCGCCCGGCGCCGCGCCCAAGTCGACGATGCGCTGACCAGGCTTGAGCAGCTTATATTTGTCGTCGAGCTCGATCAGCTTGTAGGCCGCCCGCGAGCGATAGCCCTCGCGCTTGGATGCGGCGACGTACGGGTCGTTTAGTTGCCGCTCGAGCCAGCGCGCAGAGGACACGGTGCGCTTGCCTGCGGTCTTGACGTTGACGCGCAAGCCTCGCGCGCCCCCGCCAACGCCGGACGAACCTGATTTGCTCGTGCCACTCGGTTTTTTCATTTCACGCTAACCGTCAGTCTCGGCTGCGCGGCGCGCACCCAATCTTCAAGTACGGCAAGGAAATCGCCGTAATGACCATCGAAGCTGTTGATCTCATTAGGTTTCAACCCAGCATTCGAAAGGATTTTCGGAAAGCTAGATTTGAAGGTCGCGAAGAACGCAGCAATCTTCGACGGACCGATGAGTCGTTCCCCACCTGGGGTCACCAGCAGCCAGTTGCGAACCAGTTTGATCGCAATTCGGGGATCGCGACCGTGCTCGCTGGGATCATTGCCTGCAACATCCGACAGAAACTTCGGCATTTCGAAGCGCTGCTCGACGATGCAAAGGATGCGTTTTTGACGTTGGCGAGTATCGCCATAGAATTTTGCACCGATGGCCATACCGAGTTCGAAGGGCATATTTAGCCTCGCAAACCCTGCTGCGCCCGCGCCGGTGCGTGACAAATCATGGATGGTCAGGTCACACGCTTCGATCATCCGGCGGAGCTTGTCTAACCTGATATTTCCGAAATCATCCTCGGACAAAGCACAACACGGCGCGTATCCGGCGACATAAATTGTAAACACACACGCCTCGAACAGCTCCAAGTACTGTTCGTCGAATGGGCAGTTCAGAAACACGTCCGGGCGTCGGTGGTCCGCAGATTTATCGGCTGCGCCCGACGCGGGCTCGTTATCGCCACTCATCCCTTGTCGAAGTAAGCGCGAACGGCGTTCCGGATGGCTGCACGGCGATTGACATCTACCTTCGGATTGAGCGCGATCAATTCGACCTTCGCTAAGCTGGCGGCAGCGTGTTTCGCCGCCGCCGACCAATCTTTAGGTAGCTTGTCCGCTAGCTGCCTGGAGCTCGACCGCTTTGCATTCGATACTTTTGCCATGCGATATGGATACCACATCATCTGGCCGCAGTGTAGGGGTCGTCTTCGGCCCTACCTTACTCGCCCGCTTCGATCTGGCGAACGGCTTCGGCCAGGAACTCGTCCATGTGTTTGCGTAGTTCGGCGTCGGCCACCGCTGTTCCCTTGGCAGCAAAATCAGCCTTGACCTTCTGGAACACATCGTCGTCGCCCGCCGCCGCGAGGTCGGCTTTACGCACTTCCTTAATGTAAGCGTCGAGCGCCTCGCCGGTTACACCCATTTTACCACCAGCCCACTGGGCGAGCAGCTTGTTACGCCGGGATTCTGCCTTGAATTTCAGGTCCCCATCCCGAGCAAATTTGTCCTCGAACGCCTTTTGGCGGTTGTTCATACCCGTCATGGTGCACTCTCCGATTGAAATTGTTCCGTGGCGCCGACTTATTATGCAATCACAGGTTGCATCGGCCGCCGCTTAACCGGCACACGAGATTTGATGCGATATTTGCGCTTAACAAGACCATGTCGTTGTTTATCGGGCCGGGTTCCGCTAGTCTCTGGTTCGACCTAGCCTGGATGGCCGAGCGGTCCATCGCGCTAGTGGCCAGCTCTGTCAAGGACACCCGTCACGCCAGTTGCAGTTTCGGACGCGCAGCGACACGCGGCAGTTCGTGCCGTCCAGCGGCGTACTCGACCATTCGACCCCACAGCGCGAAGATCGCTGCGGGCATGAGACGTAACCACCGACGCTACACGCTCTATGACGCTCAACGTAGCCGCCGACGTTAAAGGACACCAGGATGACCAGGCGCCGCCGCATCTATGAAGGCAAGGCCAAGGTTCTCTATGAGGGCCCCGAGCCGGGCACGTTGATCCAGCACTTCAAGGACGACGCCACCGCGTTCAATGCACAAAAACGCGCCGTCATCGACGGCAAAGGCGTGCTCAACAACCGCATCTCCGAGTACGTGTTCGTAAAGCTCGGCGAGATCGGCGTGCCGACGCACTTCATGCGCCGTCTCAACATGCGCGAGCAGCTCGTCCGCGAGGTCGAGATCATTCCGCTCGAAGTCGTTGTGCGCAACGTAGCGGCAGGCTCGCTCTCGACCCGCCTCGGACTCGAAGAAGGCATGCAGCTGCCGCGTTCGATCATCGAGTTCTATTACAAGTCCGACGCGTTGAGCGATCCGATGGTGTCGGAAGAGCACATCACCGCGTTCGGCTGGGCAACGCCCCAGGAAATCGACGAAGTGATGCAGATGGCGCTGCGCATCAACGACTTCCTCGTTGGGCTGTTCCTTGGCATCGGCATCCGGCTGGTCGACTTCAAGGTCGAATTCGGCCGCCTCTATGACGCCGACATGCAGATGCGAATCGTGCTGGCCGACGAGATCAGCCCCGACTGCTGCCGCCTGTGGGACATCAACAGCAACGAGAAACTCGACAAGGATCGCTTCCGCAAGGACCTTGGCGGCATGCTCGAAGCCTACCAGGAGGTCGCCCGCCGTCTCGGCGTTCTCAACGAGACGCGCCCACCCAAAGGCACCGGTCCCGTTTTGGTTGCAACAAACCCACCCGCGGGCACCAAGCCGAATTAGGTCGTCATGGGAGTAGGGGAATTGGGAGTGGGGAGTGGGGAGTGGTAGGCTTCCAACCTCAGCCTACTCCCTACTCCCTACTCCCTACTCCCTACTCCCTACTCCCTACTCCCTACTCCCTACTCCCTACTCCCTACTCCCTA
>JAWXCP010000089.1:0-36265 GCA_034408685.1 Hyphomicrobium aestuarii
CGCGCCTACTTTACTGGCTTCGCCGGAGCTATTTGGCTGGCTTCGTCGCGACTACTTTGTCGGCTTCGCCAGATCTATTTGTCTGGCTTCGCCAGACCTATTTGGCTGGCTTCGCCAGATCTACTTGGCTGGCTTCGCCGGATCTACTTGGCTGGCTTCGCCGGGGCCTTGCCCGACTTGCTGAATGTCGCCGCAACCGAGTTGTCCTGGGCGGCGCCTTTCTTTGGCTTGTCCGCCTTGGGTTTCCGTATCTCTTTATTCGAATGCTTTTGACCTTTGGCCATGTCTGTCTCGATCTCTGTCGTACTGGTGAACTCAGTATGCCATCTCATGCGTCGAGGCCCGCCCGCAAGCGTGGTCTCGAGAAAAGGCCCACTTCGCAGGCTTAGGCGGCAGTACGCAACGACAGGTCGCTTTCCCGGGCGACGCGCTCGAAGGCTTCCGCCGTCGATTTGATCCGATAAAAAATGCCGTCGTTTTCGAGCGGGATCAGGCGGACGATTTTGTAAATTTCCGACGACGCCGCCATTCGATTGCGCGGAGCGTCGAAATAGACAGTCTGGCCGATTTTGTATTTATGCATTGTTCTGACCCTTTCCGGGGCGGCGCGGCCGAGCGAGGGCGTCGGGGGCGACGAGGCAAGCGTGATGCCGCTGTTGCGTAAGGCAAAAAAAGCAACATCGCCGCATGGATTTGCGCGGCTGCCGCAACACTTAGCACATCAAGACTGCCATGTCGCGTTTGCGGCAAAACGGGCTTCGGCCGGTCCCGAAAGCGAAAGAAACTCGCGTTTTGCAAAAATGCGTGGGCGACTACTGTTGCTTTTATATCTGACGTTTGGTTGAGACGCCAGATGCAGGCGGGGACCAAACGTCAGATGCGCAACACTAGGGCGTCAGCACGATCTTGCCGATGTGTGCGCTGCTTTCCATCCGCCGATGCGCGTCTGCTGCCTCAGCCAACGGATAGATACGGTCGACAATCGGCCGGACGCGGCGTTCGGCCAGAAGCGGCGAGATGTTGGCTTCCACTGCAGCCGCGATGCCGGCCTTCACCTCTGTCGTGCGAATGCGCAACGTCGACCCGGTCAGCGTCAGCCGCTTCAGCATCACCCGGACGAGATCGATGGTGACCTTCGAGCCCTGCTGGAACGCAATGTTGACGATCCGCCCATCTTCAGCCGCCGCACGGATATTGCGCTCGACGTAATCAGCTCCGACCATGTCGAGGATGACGTCGGCGCCACGTCCTCCGGTTGCTTGCTTTACGGTTTCGACAAAATCTTCGGACTTGTAGTTGACCGCCCAGTCAGCGCCCAGTTGGCGAGCGGCGCGGCATTTTTCTTCCGATCCCGCGGTCACGATCACGTTGGCGCCCCGCGCCTTTGCAAGCTGGATCGCCATGACGCCAATCCCGCTCGTGCCGCCGTGGATCAACAGCCACTGATCGGTCTCGAGACGCCCGCGCTCGAACACGTTGTGCCAAACCGTGAAGGCAGTTTCTGGAATGCTGGCTGCTTCGACCATCGACAGCCCGGCCGGTACGGGAAGCGTGGAGCCGGCCTCGGCCACGCAATGGCTAGCATAGCCGCCGCTATTGACCAGAGCCATGACGCTATCACCCGGCTTGAACCGCTCGACGCCGTTGCCAACCGATATGACGCGCCCGGCGACCTCGAGCCCTGGGATGTCCGAATGCCCTTTTGGGGCTGGATAGCTGCCTTGGCGTTGCAGCACGTCCGGCCGGTTGACGCCTGCCGCTTCGACGCCGATCAGCACCTGGCCCGCTCCCGGCACCGGGATTGGCCGGTTGTGTGGCTGCAGCATCTCAGGTCCGCCGGGTGCCTGGATAACCATTGCGGTCATTACCGATCGAGTGTCGTCCACGGGGAACCTCGTTTGTCATTGTGCAGGCGGCAGAACGTGTAGAGTGCTTCGGGAAAAGTGGGAACCGGTTTTCCCAAAAGAAGCACGACGAACCAATAAGTTAGAGTCGCTTCCGTAATTCAATTTAAAGCGGAAGACCTCTAACGGCGTCAGTGCCGGTGACAGCGCGATGCGTCAAGCTTGCGATGCCGTTGCTGGCCCTCTAGGCTCAGGTCATGATGACTGGAACGCTGTCAGGCAACCAGGATGAGACCGGGAGAACACCATGGATTGGGACGAAGCTGCGCATCGCCCTGTGAAGGGCATCACGACCGGACAGGCGCTCGACACATTGTCGATCGGTGAACTCGAAGAGCGCGTGGCAATTCTCGCGACCGAAATCGATCGCCATCGGGCCGAGATCATCCGGAAACGGGCCCAGGCCGATGCGGCCGCATCGATTTTCAAGCTGTGACGGACATGCCCGTCGGCTGCAAACCGCTACGGGTGTGCGGTCCGAACTTGCCAAAAATGAACAGTCTTCACTCTTTGGTAATCGTAATCGTCCAATTTGGCGAAGCCCGTTACCTTGGGCGAAGCCCTGCGTTGGGGGGTCGCTGGCTGGCGGCTCCCCTTCAGGTGTCATCGGCTATAACTGTTCCGACCGGTCAAGATTTATGCCTGCCTGTGGCTGGATTGCCGGGCTGCCGATAGCCGGATATGTATAGAGCAGCCATCGGCCGCCACGTCGCCGTAATCATACGGCTCAAAAGGTGTGGCACGCTCGTTAGCTGCCGTGTAACGTTAGTCGAGGATTAAGTGTTTATGTGGCGTTCGGTCATGGGTAAAGAAATCATCGCCGAAGGCGGCGTTGCAGACGATAGCGTTACGTTCGCTTTTGGCGAGCGTTTGAGTACCGTCCAGTTCGACGCCGTATTCAAGGATGGCATGGCGCTGGTCGAGCGCACGGCGAGCTATCTCGACGGTCCAGGCCGCCAGGAGGCCAAGCGCCTCGCTCCAGCAACCACGGTCCTTTACGCCACAGAAAGCATGCGCCTCACGGCCCGGCTTCTTGACGTTGCATCGTGGCTATTGATCCGGCGCGCGCTGCGCGAAGGTGAGATCAGCGCGCATGACGCCGAGGCCAAGCGCCGCCGTCTGAAGCTGCAACCCATTGGCCGTCCTTCGCACACGAAGGGTTTTGACGACTTGCCGGAGTCGCTGCGCGTTCTGGTCGAAGACAGCTTCACGATGCTTGCGCGCATCGCCCACCTCGACGAGCGCACACCTGTGGCCGTTGGTGCGTCGAGCGATCACGCGGCTGTAGCAACCGCCGCCATCGGCCGTGCAGCCGCATCAAAGCACACGGACGTTGGTGCCGATAATCCGGTCGGCGCTCAGGTTATCCGGCTGCACGACGCTTTCTCGCGCCGCCGGTCGCAATAATTGTTCGTTACAGCCCGCGTTCATGAAAAAAGGTCCGGTGGCTTGCCACTGGACCTTTTTCAATTTGAGGGGTTGCTGGGACTTGCGAGATAGAGTCTCGCGTCGATCCAGCCCATCCAACCTGCAACCCGCTGAAGCTGACCGTTAAAAGATGCCTTCGAACTTCTTCTTGAACTTCGACAGGCGCCCGCCGCGGTCCATCAGCTTCTGGTCGCCGCCGGTCCAGGCCGGGTGCGACGACGGATCGATGTCCAGCGATAGCGTATCGCCCTCTTTGCCGTACGTCGAATACGTCACGAAATCCGACCCGTTCGGCAGAAGCACGCGGATCTGGTGATAGTCGGGGTGGCAGTCGGCGTCGCGCTTCATGGCTGGCTCTCGGGGTTTCGGCTGACGGGATCGATGCTGACAGGTTTCGGCTAACGGGCGTTGCGGTCCGTCCGATGGAATTGAATTCGTGCGGCCGGAGCGTCGTTCCGGCGCACTATCATCGCACGATTGGCTGAGTTGGCAGGCACTAACCGAGATCAACGCCCAAGGCAAGTCCGGGTTCGAACTCGGCCGAACTCGGCCGAATTCCAGATCACGTGAGAACATTCCAGCACCTGATCAAAACGACGGGCCGAACGTGTTCGAGCGCGGGAAGCCCTTGGGCGCGACTTTGCCAGCCTGGGCGCGGGCACCCATCCACTCCGCAAGGTCGGTGCCCGAAAGGGTAAACGTCCGCCCGGCACTATCGAGCCAAGTCAGCCCGACAGCCGTGTCGAAGACGCGGACATCCGACAGCCCCCCATCGGCGAAACGCTGGAGGATGACGCCCTTGCCGCGCGCCATCTCGTTGACCTCGGCCAGCGGAAACGCGAGCAGTTTGCGATTGTCGCCGATGATCGCCACGCCATCGCCCGTCACCGGCACGACGGCCTTGGCCATCTCGTCATCGCCGACATTGAGCACTTGCTTGCCCTTGCGGGTGGACGCCACGACGTCGTCTTCGGGCACGACGAAGCCATATCCCGAGGCAGACGCAACCAGCAGCTTGCGGCCCGGTTGATGAACGAAGGCCTCGATAAAGTCGTGGTTCGCCTCGAGGTCGACCATCAGGCGGACGGGTTCGCCGTGACCGCGACCGCCGGGGAGCTGGTTGACGTCGAGGGTGAAGAACCGCCCATTGGTTGCGAACACGATCAGCTTGTCGGTCGTCGACGCCCGAATGGCCCGCATGAGGCCGTCGCCCTGCTTGAATTCGAGCTTCGATAGATCATCGCTATGGCCCTTCATCGTCCGTACCCAGCCCTTGTCGGACATGATGACGGTGACGGGCTCCTTTTCGACCAGCGCTTCGGTCAGATCGACATCGATCTCCGGCGCATCTTCAAAGCTGGTGCGGCGTTTGCCGAGCGCGGTCTTTTTGGAATAGCGTTCGCGCGTGTCGCGAATTTCCTCTGTGATGCGCTCCCACTGCTGGTCGTCAGAGCCGAGAAGCGCAATGATCCCGCGGCGCTCGACCGAAAGCTTGTCGTTCTCGGCGCGTATTTCGACCTCTTCGAGTTTCGAAATGGCGCGCAGGCGAAGGTTCAAAATCGCTTCGGCCTGGACGTCGGACAACTTGAACGTCGAGATCAGCTTGGCCTTCGGCTCATCCTCGAAGCGAATGATGCGGATGACTTCATCGATGTTGAGGAACGCGATCAGGTAGCCGTCGAGCACTTCGAGCCGATGCTCGATCTTGGCCAGTCTGTGCTTCGAACGGCGAACCAGGACCTCGACGCGGTGTTCGAGCCACTGCTGGAGCACCTCCTTCAGCGACAGCACGTTAGGGACTTGGCCTGCCGACAGCACATTCATGTTGAGCGAGAACCGAACCTCGAGTTCGGTCAGCTTGAACAAGCTCTCCATCATCACCGCCGGATCGACGGTACGGGCTTTCGGTTCGATCACGAGGCGAATGTCTTCAGCGCTCTCGTCGCGGACATCGCCCACGAGTGGCAGTTTCTTTTCCGACAGTAACTCGGCGAGTTTCTCGACGAGCTTCATTTTCTGCACTTGGTAGGGGATCTCGGTGATCACGACCTGCCAGCCGCCCCGCCCGAGATCCTCCTTCTGCCACCGCGCCCGCTGGCGGAATGCGCCGCGACCGGTGCGGTAGGTTTCGATGATCGATTCGCGCGTGTCGACCACGATGCCGCCAGTCGGAAAATCGGGCCCGGGGACGAGTTCGACGAGCTTTTCGACCGTCGCGTTCGGGTGCTTGATCAGATGGAGGGCGGCCGCGCACAGTTCGTCGATATTGTGGGGCGGAATGTTGGTCGCCATGCCGACCGCGATGCCAGACGAACCGTTGGCGAGCAGGTTCGGGAACGCGGCCGGGAGCACGATCGGCTCCTGCTCCTCCTCGTTGTAGTTCGGCCGGAAGTCGATGGCGTTTTCATCAAGACCAGCGAGCAGATCGATGGCGGCGGCCGGCAATCGCGCCTCGGTGTAGCGGTAGGCGGCCGCGTTATCGCCGTCGATGTTGCCGAAGTTTCCCTGGCCGTCGACCAGGGGATAACGCTGCGAGAAATCCTGCGCGAGGCGCACCAACGCGTCGTAAATCGCGCCGTCGCCATGGGGGTGGAACTTACCCATGGTTTCGCCGACCACGCGGGCGCACTTCATGTAGGCCGAAGTCGGCGATAGGCCGAGTTCGTTCATCGCGTAGAGGATGCGCCGGTGCACGGGCTTGAGGCCGTCGCGCACGTCGGGCAACGCCCGGTGCATGATCGTCGACAGCGCATAGGCGAGATAGCGGCTCTCCAGCGCGTCCTTGAGAGGGACGTTCTCGATACCCGATGAATCTGGCGGATCGCCGCCCGGCGGTGGTGGTGTGCGTTTGTTCATGGCACGCTTGCTAACGCCGAGCCGCGCGGCCGCTCAAGTGCGCCGTCGCCACAGCTGCGAATGATCCACCGTGGCATCGGCAACGGTAACGCTGACGAATCAGTTAACAACCTGTTGATAAACGGGGGCTGCGGGCATCCTCTCGCGGTTGGCAAGCCGTTGTTCGACAGGGGACTTTTACATGGCCGAGAAAACCGTATTCGCCGTGCCAGGCCGCCGCATTCAAGTTGCGCGTCCCGTCAAGAGGGCCATGCAGATCGCAATTGCGGTTACGCTGACGACGGCGGCCATTTTCATATTGATGGCGGGCAACGGCATGTTGCAGGCCAAGACGTCGGCCCTGAAAATGATTCCCCAGTGGATGGCCTTCGTGACGCGCCCCGACATTCTGGCGACAATGATCATCACCGCGATGGTCACGGTGGCGGTCATCTACTGGATGCGCGACAGCGAGCGGCGCTGACGGCCGATCTTATTCTAGTGTTCCGTCTCAGACATTTGCCTCCCCCAGCGGCGAGGTTGAGAGCAAATGTCTGAGGCAGAGGAACACTAGCAAGCTCTTGTTTCTAGTGTTGCTTTTGTATCTGACGTTTGGTTGAGACATCAGATGCGGGCGGGGACCAAACGTCAGATACGCAACACTAGTTCGCGATTGAACACTTGCAAAACAGCCCCATTATGCTCGCTCTTACCGACGCGAGCGATGGAGGCGAGGCATGTTCGATCTGCGAATTCTCAGGGCACCTAAGTCTCGGCAAATGGGTGCGGCACGGTGTTGGCCGATGTTGCTGGCCGTCTTGGCAGCGGCGATGGCCCTGCCGGTTTCATCGGTCAATGCGCAGCGGCAAGAAGAGCCGCGCACGGAACGCCGTGTCGGTCTGGTGATTGGCATTGATCGCTACCCGGCGTTGCCGCCGGGAGCCCAATTGACCAAGGCCGTCGCTGATGCCCGCGCCGTGCGCGACATGCTGCGCCAACGGCTGGGCTTCGATGAAGTGGTCTATGGCGAGAACGTCGGCCTCGCGCAGACCCGTGAGCTGATGCTGTCCTTCTCCCAGAAGCTGAAGCCCGGCGATGTGGCGTTCGTCTACTTCGCCGGACACGGCATGAACGTCCGGCTCGGCAACTATCTGTTGCCGTCGGACCTGCCGAGCTTGCGAGAGGTGACCACCGAAGCACAGATGCGGCTCGAAGAGGAAAGCATGGTCGAGCGATCGATCTCGGAGGAGCGTTTGCGCGAACTGGTGACATTGTCAGGCGCCAAGCTTGCGATCATGGTCCTCGATGCGTGCCGCAACAACGTGTTCCGCGAGGCGCTGGCGGCAGGCGGTCCGCGGACCCGGACGCTTGCCGTCAATACTCAGATCCAGGGCGCCCGCCCTATCGAGCGGTCGGCAGGCAGCAGCCCGACGCAGTTTATTTCGCTCTATTCGGCAAGTCCCGGTCAGCGGGCGCTCGACAGCCTAGGGCCGACCGACCAGCACCCGAACTCACCGTTCACGCGCGTGCTTGTCGAGCGGTTGCCGACGCCGGGCCAGCGCATCCACGAGGTCCTGCGTGCTCTGCGCGGCGAGGTCGTCGCCCTTGCGGCAAGCGTCGGGCACGATCAGCGTCCAGCGATCACAGATGAAGCGCTCGATGATGCGATCCTCGTGCCGGGCGGCAACGGTGGGCCGACGATGGCTGGCGCAACCAAACCAAATCCCACCCCCGCTGTACCGGCGCCCGGTCCCACGGTAGCCGCCGCTCCCGTTGTCGCCGCGCCTTTGCCGGCCGCCATAGCCCAGCCGTCTCTACAACGGCCAACCCGGCAACGTCCCTCGTTCGAGCCGGCCGCGACGACACCATCGCAAGCTCCAAACAGTTCGCAGGCGACGGCTGTGCCTGTAGATTGGGCAGGCTGGCGGCTTCAAATTGCCACCAACACGCAGATTTCTTCTGTCGCGGCCCATGCACTTTCGCCTGACGGGCGCATGATCGCTGCGTCGTACCGCGACAGGTCGCTGAAACTTTGGTCGGTCGACAGCGGACAGCAGATTGGCGCCATAGCAGGTGCCGATGACGTGCAAGACGCCCTGCTGTTTTCACCCGACGGATCGCTGCTGGCGGCCCATAAGCGTCGCAGTGGTGCCGTGACAGTGTTCAACACGCGGGAGCGGACGAAATCATTCGTGTTGACGTCGCCCGTGGTTGAGAACGTGTCAGCAATGGCGTTCAGCGACGATGGCATGACGCTGACGCTTCGCGATAGCCGTGGTGCGGTCACTGCGTTCGACATCGCGTCCCGACGCGAGAGAGTTGCCTCGCCTGCTGACGCCGCTTGGTTATCGGTTCGCCGCTCGAGCGGTGCGGGCCTCGACGTGAGGGTCAATTCGGGCTCGCTGCGGGTTTACCGATCGACGCCTGGCTCACGCCGCGAGGCGCGTTTGTACCACACGTTTGTTGACGGCGCGTGGGTTGGCATTGCCGAAGACGGCGTGTCGTTCACCGGCTCGAGCGACCGGGTGGCGGGCATGGTCCTTGCCAAAGGGGCAGACCGGTTGCCAGTTACGCGTGAGTTTATTGCGGCCCACTATCGTGCTGGCGGGTTCAGTCGGTGAACACAATAACGATCACGAGCTGCCGCTGAACCCGATACAACTTTAGCTTGTTTCTTTGAAGCCGTAGTCGCGGATGCTTTGCCTTCAGCCAATGTCGAAACGCAAGTGGCAGAATCCAGTCTTTGCACCAATGCGAAGTGAATACATCCGGCACGCAGCATGGGGGGGGGTGACGCGCTCGCTCGTGCCCGCAAAAATCTGGCTGGCCTGCCTACGCGGGCAATGAGTTCAAAGCTTCCTTAACCGCACTGTGATCTGACAACGCATGGTGTCTGCGTCACGAGTCTGGAGCGTTCCCGTGTCGGTCAAGTCGAGTGCCAAGTCCCTCGTTCGCAATCTGCTGCCCGAGGGCGTCGTCGATACGCTGCGGGATGTGCGCTATCAGCTGAAGACGGTCCGCCTGTCGGGCCTCGATTTCCGCCTGGAAGTACCCAACCGCCGGGTGCTGGAAGACGCGATCCTGCCAGCACTCGCAGCCGACCCGCGCTATCGCCGCGTGCTGTTCGTCGGCTGCCGCTGGTATACAAAAATTTACGGCGCGATCTTCCCCAACAGCGAATACTGGACGATCGAGATCGACCCGACACAAGCCAAATTCGGCAGCCAGGGTCGGCATATCGTGGACAGCTATCTCAACCTGTCGCGCCACGTCGAGCCGGGCTCGTTCGACGCAATCGTACTCAACGGCGTGTTCGGATGGGGGATCGACAACCCGGCCGACACCGAGGTTGCGCTCTACGAGACGCTGCGGGCGTTGAACCCGGGCGGTATTGCCATCATCGGATATAACGCAACCGAGCAGAACCACCCGTCGTTCCTCGACCGGCCGTCGGAAGCGATGGCGATGTTCGAGCCGTTCATGTTGGAAGCGCTCGGTGGCACCACCTACGAGACGCCCGGCGACCCCGGCAAACACACGTTCGTGTTTCTCCGCAAACCGGTAATCTCGACGCCGGCCTGACGCCGCGCGTTAGGTGACGCCGCCTACTTCCAGCTCGCGCCGCGCTTCACAACCACCGGGCCGCCGCTGCTGCCCGGTTTGGCGGTCGCGAGTTTTGTCAGGTCGGCGAGAATGATGACGGCTTCCTTCGGGTCGTGGACCATGAAGCACAGGCTGAACTCGCCGTGCTTGCCCCAGCCCCATGCTTCCGCATCATCCACGTCGCGGGTATCGATGGCATAGCGATGAAACGAGCCGAAGGCGTTGTAATCGGGCCCTGGTTCGGCAGCCGGTGAGAGATCGGCGCTGCCACTCGTGAAATCGATCTGGATCGTGCAGGGCAGGTCTGGCACCCCGCCAGGAATATAGCCGCGCTTGATGATCGTCTTAGCAGCCAGCGCGGGCAAACCCGCGACGGCCAGTCCTGCGATGGCGGCGATGGCAGCGATAACGACTGGTAACCGGCGCATGCGGGCCTCGACGATCAAAGGGGTTGCGACGGCAGCACACAACTGCCGTCGCATGTTTCGCGCGTCGAATAGGCGCGGTCAAACCGATCAGGCGAGATCGAACCGGTCGAGGTTCATCACCTTGGTCCACGCCTGAGCGAAGTCGCGCACGAACTTCGCTTTGGCATCGCTCTGGGCATAAACTTCGGCCAGCGCGCGCAGTTGCGAGTTCGAGCCGAACACGAGGTCGACGCGCGTCGCCGTCCACTTCGACGCACCCGTCGTGCGGTCATGGCCTTCGAAGTCGTCGGCGGCTTCCGACGTCGGCTTCCACGTCGTACCCATGTCGAGCAGGTTGACGAAGAAGTCGTTGGTCAAGCTGCCCGGCTGCTGGGTGAAGACGCCGTGCTTCGTTTGTCCAGCGTTGGCGTCGAGAACGCGCAAGCCGCCGATCAGCACGGTCATTTCTGGTGCCGAAAGGGTCAACAACTGCGCCCGGTCCACCAGCAGTTCTTCTGCCGACACGGTGTACTTCGACTTCATGTAGTTACGGAAACCGTCGGCTGCCGGCTCGAGAACCGAGAAGCTTTCGACATCCGTCTGCTCTTGCGACGCGTCTGTACGGCCCGGTGTGAAGCCGATCTCGATGGCGTGGCCAGCATTCTTTGCGGCTTGCTCGACGGCAGCAGTACCGGCCAGCACGATGAGGTCGGCGAGCGACACTTTCTTGCCGCCGGTCTGGGCAGTGTTGAACGCCGATTGGATGCCTGCCAATAGGCCAAGGACCGTGGTGAGGCGGACGGGCTGATTGACCTCCCAGTCCTTCTGCGGGCTCAGACGAATGCGGGCACCGTTTGCCCCGCCGCGCTTGTCAGAGCCGCGGTACGTCGAGGCCGACGCCCACGCCGTCGAGACGAGATCGGAGATCGACAGACCCGACGCGAGAACTTGAGCTTTCAGCGCGGCGATGTCGGCAGCGTCGATCAACACATGATCGACAGCTGGAACAGGGTCTTGCCATATCAGCACTTCGGCTGGAACCAGCGGGCCGCGATAGCGCGAACGCGGACCCATGTCGCGGTGGGTCAGCTTGAACCAAGCGCGGGCAAACGCGTCGGCGAACTGGTCGGGGTTTTCGTGGAAGCGCTTCGAGATCGGCGCATAGGCCGGGTCCATCTTCATCGCCATGTCGGCGGTGGTCATCATCGTCGGAACGCGCTTCGACGGATCGTGGGCGGCAGGCGCCAGATCCTTTTCGGCGACGTTCTTGGGAGCCCACTGCCATGCACCGGCCGGGCTCTTGACGAGCTCCCAGTCGTAGCCGAGCAGCATATCGAAATAGCCGTTGTCCCATTTGATCGGGTTTGGCGTCCAGGAACCCTCGATACCGCTGCCGATCTGGTCACCGCCGATACCGGTGCCAAAGCTGTTCTTCCAGCCAAGGCCCTGTTGTTCGATCGGCGCGCCTTCGGGCGATGTGCCCACATGCGCGGCATCACCGGCGCCATGAGATTTGCCGAACGTGTGGCCACCCGCCGTCAGCGCAACGGTTTCCTCGTCGTTCATCGCCATGCGGGCGAACGTGTCGCGGATGTCGCGCGCCGAGGCGAGCGGATCGGGGCGGCCGTTGGGGCCTTCCGGATTGACGTAGATCAGACCCATCTGCACGGCGGCGAGCGGATTCTCGAGCATGCGGTCGCCGGAATAGCGGCCATCGCCAAGCCAAGTGTCCTCTGCACCCCAGTAGATGTCTTCTTCCGGTTCCCAGATGTCGGGACGGCCAAAGCCGAAGCCGAACGTCTTGAGGCCCATGGTCTCCATACCGACGTCGGCCGAAATGATCATCAGATCGGCCCAGGAGATCTGGTTGCCGTACTTCTGCTTGATCGGCCAGACGAGGCGGCGGGCCTTGTCGAGGTTGACGTTGTCGGGCCAGCTATTGAGCGGCGCGAACCGCTGCGAGCCAGAGCCCCCACCGCCCCGGCCATCCCCCGTGCGATACGTGCCGGCCGCATGCCATGCCATGCGGACGAAAAACGGTCCGTAATGGCCGTAGTCGGCCGGCCACCACGGCTGCGACTCGGTCATCAACGCGGCGAGGTCTTTTTTGAGCGCGACGACGTCGAGCTTCTTGACCTCTTCGGCATAATTGAACGTCTCACCCATCGGATTGGCCAAGCCAGAATGCTGATGGAGAATCTTGAGGTTCAATTGATTTGGCCACCAGTCGCGGTTCGACCGGAACCCGACCGTCGTGTGCAAGCGCACGCGCCCCGACATGGGACACTTGCCTGAGTTCTCGCCACTTGTTCCGTCCATGTGTCTCTCCCGTTTCCCAAATGCCTGACCGACCGAAATTAAGCGTCTAACCGCGCCTGATGACGCCCAGCATAACCGTGAAAGCTGCGCGCGTTCACTGACGCACAGCAAAGTGCGGTGCTGACCCGCCCAGTTGACTACTAACGACCGATCCCCATAAGGGAAAATAGAATTTCATGCCTGCGTTCATTAGCCGGTCTGATGGCATGTCGCGCCCAATGCCCGACCTCGGGTCAGGGGACGGCGAAGTTTGCGATGTTTACATCACGCTGGCGATCATCGATATGATGGTATCGTGATCGGGCCGGAGCCGACAGGAGATATCATGCCAAAAGTCGTTCTTTCAGATGCCGATGCTCGCCATCTTGGCAAGGTTTTGCTGCGTGGCCTCAGGTTGCTCCTCGCCGTTGTGACGTGTGCTGGACTGGCCGCAGTACCAGCATCGGCACAGGGACCGCCGACATTCCCGGTGACGGTCGCGACGCCGCTCGAACAGCGCATCACAAACTGGGATGAATATTCGGGCCGCTTCGAGGCGGTATCGAGCGTCGAAGTTCGCGCCCGCGTGTCCGGTTTCGTCGAGAAAGTGCATTTCCAGGACGGCCAGATCGTCAAGGTCGGCGACCTGCTGTTTTCATTTGATAAGCGGTCTTTCGAACTTGCTGTCGAAAGCGCGATGGCCGAAGTCGCGCGCACCGAGGCGCAGGTCGAAGTCACGAGCGCGGATGTGGATCGCGCCGAACCGCTGGTCAAGAGCCGCACGATCTCAGGGCAAGCGTTCGATCAGCGGCGCGCCAATCTGGCTGTGGCGCAAGCCTCCAAGCAGGCCGCCGAGGCGGCACTCAAGACCGCCAAGCTCAACCTCGAATGGGCGGAAATCCGCGCCCCGATCGCCGGGCGGATTTCCGATAAGCGGGTCGACGTCGGCACGCTGATCGCCGGCGGCAGCACGCCGTCGCCGACACTGCTCACGACGATCGTGTCGCTCGATCCGATCCATTTTATATTCGACGTCTCCGAGAGCGACTTCCTGCGCTATTCGCGCCTGTTCCTCTCGGGCGAGCGATCGAGTTCGCGCGATGTCTCAAACCCGGTCCGCATCCGGTTGGCCGACGAAAAAAATTGGCCGCACACGGGTAAGATGAACTTTGTCGACAACCAGCTTTCGACGCGCTCCGGTACGTTGCGCGGTCGCGCGGTGGTCGATAATGCAAAGCAGCTTCTGCAACCTGGCTTGTTTGGCCGCCTGCAGCTGTTCGGCGGCGAAGCCGATGCCTTGCTGATCCCCGATAGCGCCATCGTCTCCGATCAGGCGCGCAAGATCGTGTTCGTCATCGGCAAGGACGACGTCGTCGAGGGCCGCCCGGTGACGCTGGGCCCGATTGTCGACGGACTGAGGGTCGTCCGCGACGGGATCGACAAGCAATCACGGATCATCATCGAGGGCCTGGCCAATCCGGCGGTGCGCCCCGGGACGAAGGTCGTCCCGCAAGTCGGTCAGATCAAAGCTGCAGCGGCCGACTTGAAGTGAGTGTGACGTCGGTCAACGGCAAAAATAGGAGGCCGCATGCGGCTCGCGCACTACTTCATCGACCGGCCGATCTTTGCGTCTGTGCTCTCGCTTCTGATCGTGATCATGGGCTTGATCGCGCAACGCTCTTTGCCGATCGCCGAGTACCCGGAAATCGCGCCGCCGACGGTCAACATTACGGCCGTCTATCCCGGAGCCACCGCACAAACGATCGCTGAGACGGTTGCGACGCCCATCGAGCAGGAGGTCAACGGCGTCGACAACATGCTCTACATCTCGTCGCAATCGACGGGTGACGGGCGGCTGTCGGTCAACGTGGTGTTCAAACCCGGCACCAATATCGACCAAGCTCAGGTGCTGGTGCAAAACCGCGTCGCTGTGGCCCAGCCGCGCCTTCCAGAAGAGGTGCAGCGCCTCGGCATCGTGGTGCGCAAGGCCTCGCCCGACTTGATGATGGTCGTGCACATGATCTCGCCCGATGGCACGCGCGACCAGCAATACGTGTCGAACTACGCCACGCTCTACGTGAAAGACGTGCTGACCCGCGTCGATGGCGTCGGCAATGTCAACATTTTTGGCTCGCGCGACTATTCGATGCGCGTTTGGCTCGATCCCGCAAAGGTCGCGGCCCGCGGATTGACCGCCGGAGAGGTTGTTGCGGCGCTGCGCGCATCAAACCTTCAAGTCGCCGCCGGTGCGTTGAACCAGCCGCCGGCCTCGTCGCCGGGTGCGTTTACGCTCAACGTCAAGACGCTTGGCCGGTTGTCGTCGCCCGACGAATTCGAAAACATCGTTATTCGTGCCGAGCCGGGTGGGCAGGTTATCCGCGTCCGCGACGTCGCGCGCGTCGAACTTGGCGCACAGGATTATACGGTCAACGCCTATCTCAACAACCAGACCGCGACGGCGCTCGTCATTTTCCAGCGGCCGGGGTCCAACGCCATCTCGACTGCGGACGCCATCAAGGCCGAGATGGAGCGGCTCAAGAAGGATTTTCCGCCGGGCCTGACATATTCGATCGTCTATAATCCGACCGACTTCATTCAGGCCTCGATCGACGAGGTCGTGAAGACCCTGATCGAGGCGATCTTGCTCGTCGTCGTGGTGGTCATTGTCTTCCTCCAGACGTGGCGGGCGGCAATCATTCCGATCCTGGCGATCCCGGTATCGCTGATCGGGACGTTCCTGGTCATGGCTGCGGTCGGCGTTTCGTTCAATACGCTATCGCTGTTCGGTTTGGTGCTTGCCATCGGTATCGTCGTCGACGATGCGATCGTTGTCGTCGAAAACGTCGAACGGTATTTGCGTGAGGGGATGTCGCCGAAAGAGGCAGCCCACAAAACCATGGATGAAGTCGGCGGCGCGCTAATTGCGATTTCGCTGGTACTGATCGGCGTCTTCCTGCCAACGGCCTTTATCGCAGGTCTGCAGGGTTCGTTTTACAAACAGTTCGCGATCACGATCGCTGCTTCAACCGCGATCTCGTGCTTGGTTTCGCTGACGCTATCGCCGGCCTTGGCAGCGCTCCTGTTGAAGCCGCACCAAAAGCATGTCGAGCACACAGGCGTGATGGGTGCGCTCGGAGCGCCATTTCGCTGGTTCTTTGCCGGCTTCAATCGTGGGTTCGATTGGCTGTCGAACAGCTACGCATGGCTCACCGGCCGACTGGTCCGCATCGTCGCGATCATGCTCGTCCTCTATGGCGGGCTGTTGTACCTGACCTACGGTCTCTTGGCCTCGACGCCGACCGGGCTCATCCCACAGCTTGATCGGACGTACTTTATCGCGGCGTTTTCGCTACCGCCGGGATCGACGCTGGAGCGGACAGATGCCGTTGTCCGGAAAGCCGGTGAGATCATTCTCAAGCGGCCAGGGGTGTCGGCTGCCGTCACGTTCGCCGGTTTCGACGGAGCGACGTTCACAAACGCGCCGAACACCGGCGTGATCTTCGTCCGCTTGGAGGACTTCAAGGACCGCGAGAAAAAAGGCCTGACCAAAGACGGAATCCTCGGCGATCTGCGCATGCAAATGGGTGGTCTCAAGGAGGCGTTCGCCTTCGTGCTCGAACCGCCGTCCGTGCCCGGTATCGGAACAGGCGGTGGCCTCAAGGGCTACGTTCAGGACCGGGCAGGGCGAGGACTACCAGCGCTCGAAGGCGCCACGTGGGCGGTTGCTGGCAGCGCGGGACAAGTGCCAGGCATCGTGCAGCCGTTCACGCTGTTCAACACGCGCACACCAGAAATCTTCGCCGACATCGACCGCGTGAAGGCCGAACAACTCGGCGTGCCGATCTCGCGCGTCTTCGAGACGTTGTCGGTCTACATGGGATCTTCATTCGTCAATGATTTCAACATTCTAGGCCGGACCTATCGGGTCACGGCTCAGGCTGACAATCCGTTCCGGCTGACCTTGCGCGACGTCGAGAACTTGAAAACCCGGTCTACCAGCGGGGAAATGGTCCCGCTCGGATCGGTCGCGACGTTCAATGACACCACGGGCGCCTACCGCGTGCCGAGATACAATCTTTATCCGGCAGCCGAGGTCCAGATGGGGCTCGCGCGCGGGTATTCCTCGGGGCAGGGGATCGCGGCCATCGAGAATATCGCGGCGACCAAACTGCCATCGGGCTTTGGCTTCGAGTGGACCGAAATTGCGCTGCAGGAAAAGCTCGCAGGCAATACGGCAACCCTGGCCTTCGGGCTGGCCGTCGTGTTCGTGTTCCTGCTGCTTGCGGCGCTCTACGAGAGCTGGCTCCTACCGCTCGCGGTGATCCTCATTGTGCCGATGTGTATTCTGGCGGCCATGATCGGTGTCAACTTGCGCGGTCTCGATCGCAATATCCTGGTCGAAGTCGGCCTCGTCGTTCTGGTGGGACTTGCGGCTAAAAATGCGATCCTGATCGTCGAGTTCGCCAAGCAGGCCGAGGACCAGGGCAAGTCGCGGTTCGAGGCCGCAGTCGAGGCGGCGCGGACCCGGTTGCGGCCGATCCTGATGACGTCGCTGGCGTTTATTCTGGGCGTCGTGCCGCTGGTATTTGCCCATGGGGCGGGCGCTGAAATGCGCCAGTCACTCGGCACGGCGGTGTTTTCCGGCATGCTCGGCGTGACGCTGTTTGGCCTCGTATTCACACCCGTGTTCTATGTCTTGGCGCGGTGGATTGCAGGCCGCGGGTCACAAGGCCGGTCCGGCGAGGTCGACGGGGCGCAGACGGCGAAAGCGGCAGAATAGTCGAGGCGGCTGGCGAAATTTAAAGCGCCGTTCGGGCCGCTCAACGCAGCGAGCGGCCCGTGTATGCCATCCGTGGAGCCGTCCGGGCCGTCCACGCCGAGCCGAGAGGTTGAACAGGTCGAGCGATAGACGCTCCGGCAAGCCGCGCCGCCGTTGGCGTTTGCAACTTCGGCTCGCGCGTGTCGCGCAATTCCCGGGCTTTTCGCTCTCGGCGCAAAGCATGCGTTTGCGCGGCGTCGAGCGTTTTTGCTGGCCAGCGTTTGGCTATTGGCACGACACCTTCACCACCGGCACCCCTTGGCGTGATGACATCGGCTCGCTTCGGTTGAGCGGGGGCCGGTGGCGTTTGGTCGACCTGTTGGAACGCGACATCGAGACCGTTGACCACGGTCGAATTGGTATCGAGCAGCATGAACGTCATCTGGAACGCGGCGGGCGCAGAGGCCTCAACCACGATTTGGCTATTGCGGAACTCGGCAACTTTCATTTGCCAAAGACCAAGCCCAGCCGCTTGCCCTCGGGAGAAGCGCACGCCATCGGGGATTCGCCCGATAAGCAGGTGGCTCGGTCCGTTCGATCGGGTGTCGAGATCGATCGGCAATTCCGCGCGGAATGCCTCTGCCCGCGCACCGTTCGTCTTCGCATTGCGGGGTAGGTCGAGCCGTATGATCGGGTTTCGCGCGGTCGTCTCGGCCAGCGTTGACGATGGAGTCGTTGACGGTGGAGTCGCCGACGGTGGCGTGCTTGCGTTCAAGAGCAATAACTGAGCGGCTCGGGCGCGCGGCGCGCCAGCGCTGCTGTCAACAGCCGTCTGGGCGGCCGGTGCGTTATCCGGGGCTTGGACTTGCCTGACGGTGTGTGCCGCGACAGCCCGGCTGGCTGCAATATGATCTTCGATTGGCCGAGGTGAGCTCGGCCGTGCTGCGCTGGGCCGTCCAGCCAAATAGGCAATCGTATGGTCGCCAACAGCTTCTGGCGTTTTCCGCTCGATAGACGTGCTCGGCGATACACTCGCTGCGGCTTGGACGTAGCGCGGATCGGCAAAGCCAAATCGCGCGGTGAGGTTGGCGTCCGCGCCGGACGCGGTGACCGTTCGGCCCTGCCCGCCAACGCGGGCGGCACCAAATTGAGTCGTGCCTGGTTCGTTGTTTGCCGCCGGTCGCTTTTGAGCGACGGATGGCAATCCAAAGACAATCCATCCGGCGACCGTCACCGAAATGGCAACCGATACGATGACCGCGACGGCTGCGGATGCGATCGTGTTTTGCGTTCCAAATCGCGAGCGGGTTGCAATCATGGTGGCCCTGCATTCTCCAAACTTGAACGTTGTTTAGAGAACTAGGCTAATGCGCGATGCGGCGTCGCGCAGTATTTTTCCGACAACTTGTGTGAAAATTGATACACTATGCTTAATTCTATAGTCTTGCTTCCATCGGTGTTAACCTCGTTCGCGGGTCGCGCTGAAGCGGATGTCGGGGTTGTTTTCCATGGTGTGGTTCAGTTTCCACGTGCTCTCGGCCAGATAAACCAAGGCTCCGTCGCGGTCTTTTGCCATCCACGATCTCGTGCGCTCGAGGAACGCCTGAAGCGTCGCGTCTTTGTCCGCAGAGATCCAACGTGCTGCCTCGCACGGCGCCGCCTCATACGTCACTTTGAGCCCGTATTCCGCCTTGAGCCGCGAAGCCAGCACATCGAGCTGGAGCGCGCCGACGACGCCAAGGATCGGCCGCGAGCCGATCATCGGGTGGAACACCTGAGCCACGCCTTCCTCGGCGAGGTCGTCGAGCGCCTTTTGCAGCGCCTTCATCTTCATGGCGTCTTCGACGACGACCCGGCGCAAGAGTTCAGGCGCAAAGTTCGGAATGCCCTCGAACTTTAGTTTTTCCTTCTCGGTCAGCGTATCGCCAACCCGCAGCGTGCCGTGGTTGGGCACACCAATGATGTCGCCGGCATAGGCCTCATCGACCGTCTCGCGCGATTGGGCAAAGAATAGGATCGGCGCGGTGATGGCAAACTGCCGGTCTTCGCGCACGTGGTACATCTTCATGCCACGACGGAACTTGCCCGAGCACAGTCGGACGAATGCAACGCGGTCCCGGTGGTTGGGGTCCATGTTGGCTTGGACCTTGAACACGAAGCCGGTGACTTCCTTTTCTTCGGCCGTGACGATGCGGCTCGTGGTCTTGCGCGGCATCGGCCCCGGCACCCACTGGCTCAGGCCGTTCAACAGATCGTCGACGCCGAAGTTGCGTAGCGCCGAGCCGAAGAACACAGGCGACAGGTGGCCCTCGTGAAAGCTCTGCAAGTCGAATGGCGGGAGCACGCCCTGCGCCAACTGAAAACTCTCGAGTGCGGGTGCCGCGATCCGCGCGTCGATATCGCCAGCTTCAGGCGGCAGTTCGGTCAACGCGGCGATGCCGCCGCCGTTGCCGCCATCCACCTCGACCACGCGGCCGAACGGCGAGCGCGGGTCCCGTTCGGGCAACAGGATGCGATTGCGGACGCCGTCGAGCAGGCCGCGGAAGTCGGTGCCGAGCCCGATCGGCCACGTCATCGGCGTCATATCGAGCGCTAGGCCGGAGCTGATCTCGTCGATGATCGACAGAGGGTCTTGCGCCTCGCGGTCGACCTTGTTGATGAACGTCACGATCGGGATGTCGCGCATCCGGCAAACTTCGAACAATTTGCGCGTCTGGCTTTCGATGCCCTTGGCCGCATCAATCACCATGACGGCGGCATCAACCGCCGATAGCGTCCGGTAGGTGTCCTCGGAGAAGTCCGAGTGGCCCGGCGTGTCGAGCAAGTTGAAGACGACGTCGGCATACTCGAACGTCATGACCGACGACGTGACCGAGATGCCGCGTGCCCGCTCGATCTCCATCCAGTCGGACCGCGTGCGCCGCTGTTCGCCGCGTGCGCGCACGTTGCCAGCAAGGCCGATAGCGCCGCCGAATAGCAGCAGCTTTTCGGTCAACGTGGTCTTGCCAGCGTCAGGGTGAGAGATGATCGCAAACGTCCGCCGCCGCCGGATTTCGCGGGCGTCGGGCGAGAGCGTGTCGAGGGTTTCAAGCGCGCGTTGCATCCCCGGGAGGTAGCAGCGGGCAGAGGCCAGGGCAAGGAAACGGATTGCGCCGTCAATCGAGGATGGTCGTGGGAAAGCCCGGATGGTCGTGGGAAAGCCCGGATGGTCGTAATACGCCGATCATAATCCTGACGTGAATTCGGCCAAGCGTTGGGCTCGTAACAGCGCACAGAGGATACGGGATGCGAACCCGAAACTGCCGACTTCTTCTGTGTGGGCTCCTCTCGATCCACGTCACCCTAAGTGCCAGGGCCGCCCACGCCGAGGTGCAGCAGGCTCCGGGCAGCCGGGTCGCGATCGACCTGCCGACCGGGTTCACGCCGGCCCGGGCCTATTCGGGCTTTGAGAATGCCGCGCTGTCGTCCTCGTTCGTCATCATGGGAATGCCGGGCGAGGCGTTCGACCAGGTCAAGGCTGGGCTGACGCCGGAAGCGTTGGCTGGCAAGGGCATTACCAAGGTTCAGCTCAAGAGCCTAGCGCGGCCCGATCCGCACGTCTATTTGAGCGGCGAACAACCAAGTCCGATGGGCAGAATTGCGAAGTTCATGCTGGTCATACGGGATGGTAATGCGTCGGCGCTTATAAGCGGCAATATTCCAACTGAGGCGATCGACAGCGGCAAGCTGACGGTCGCGGCTGTCGAGGCCGCGCTGAAGAGTGCGCGGATCGCCAGCACGGCGATGCCGGAAAAGCCGCTGTTCACGCTCACAGACATCGGGTCGTTCAAGTCGGCAGGGTCCGTCGCCGGAACGGCCAAGGCTTATACGCTCGACGGCTCGTTGGCTCCGCCGCCAGGGGCAAAGTCGACGGGACGCGAGCTATTCCTCGTCGCACCCTCGCTCGACGCGCGCCCAGTTGGCGATCTCGAAGCGTTTACGAAGGCCGCGTTGCTATCACTCGCCGGTGCGAAGGATCTGAAGGTCGCAACGTTCGAGCCGGTTGCAATCGGTGGGCTCAAGGGACTGGCGTCGACGGCATCCGGCCGGGATACGAACGAAGATCGCCCGCTGCATGTCTACCATGTCGTGCTGGTGAACCCAGCCGGCGGCTACTACCGGCTGGTCGGAATGACCTACGATGCCGATCCGAAGCCGCGGCTCGCCGAGTTCGAACGCATGGCCAACTCGTTCAAGCCGATAGATTGACGGCCGACCCGCGCGGAAGGATGGGCGGTCGCGAGGCGTGTCATTCTCCGTGTTACCCGAACGCACCGAAATGGTGCGAGATGCCGGTGCCGATCTCGCGGATGAACTGCCACGAGGTCTCCATCGGCTCGAGGATCTCGGTTTCCAGACGGCCGTAATCGTCGATGCCGCGCGGGCGGTAGCTGGCTTTTTCCTCAAAGCCGGAACCGTCCGTCGCGCCCTTGTGGGTGTGCGGGAATGCCTGGCGGATGAACGCCACGACCTCGGGCACGTCCAGCGCCAGTGCACGGCCAAGCAACTGCTTGTAGTCGGTGTCGTTTTGCGGCGAGAAGCGCGGCAATTGCGCAGCCAGGATCATAACCCGCATGATCAGCGCAAGGCGGATGGCTTGCAGCACGTCGAGTTCCAGACGGGATTCGTCGAGTTCGTTGACGTTGCCGTGGCCCGACTCGATCATGATCTGGTGGAGATCGATGCTGTCGAGCCGCAGGTGATGAACGAAGCGGTTGATCGAGCCGGCGCGCTCATCATCGAGCAGGTAGGTCGCGAGCAGGCGGAAGGCGGGTTCGAGCGTGTCTTCGCGGCCCCACGACGCGCGCGACGCCCAAAAGCCGGGGTCGAACACGCTGGCATTGGCACCCATGGCGTTGAGCGATGACAGCCGTTTGGCGGTCGCGATCATTTCCAACAGCACCGAAAGCCGCGCTGACTTGCCCGCCAGACTTACAAAGCGTTCCTTGTCGGCGCCAACGGCGACACCGAGGCCGGCCACGACGTTGGCGGTGTAGCCGAACTGCTGGAGGATCGCGTTGTTGGGGATGGCCCGCATGCGGGCTGGGTCGCCACGGTCGTGCACGGATAGCGTTTCGCTCTGGCGCTTTACCGGGCGCGAGCCGGTCCGGTAGAGGAGGTTTGCGCCGTACGCGCCGAGCACAGCGCGGTAGCCCTCATGGGCGAACAGCGCTTGCTGGTAGGCTTTCAGGCGAAGGAAGAAATCGAGACCAAAATTCGTGTCGTGGTAGAACGGATCATCCGCCACCGGGACACGGTGGGCATCCAGCACGATCGTCGCCATGGCGCGCGCGGTCAGCGGGCGGTTGCCAAAGAACATGAATCCGTCACCGCCCTGGAAGCTGGTCTCGTGCTTCAGTGGCGTGCCGTTGCGTTGAAATCGCAGGCGGGCTTCGTCGGAGAAGACATACCGCAGGCGGGCCGACAGGTCGCCGGGGTGCGCCCCGCGGCCGATGCTTTCGCCGTGCGTTGAAAACAGGACGACTTCGGTCGAGGCGAGCCCGGCCTTGGCCACCGTTTCAGCGAGCTGGAAATGGAACCGCTCGATCGCCAGCGTCGCCGAAATCTGCCCGATGAATCGGCCAGCGTCAGAGAACCCGGTTTGGACCGCAATGCGGCCGCGTCCAGCGACATATTTGCGATAGGCATCCTGTTCGAGCAAGCGTTCGACGAGGCGGGCACCGGTTTCGAGGCCGGATGGTGTCTCAAACAGCGGTGAGATGTCGACGATATCTTCAACACCGAACAGGTGGGCGAAGAACACCGCGATCATCACCGTCGCCGCGCTTTCACACTCGGCGATGAGGAAGCGGATCGGCGTCTCGCGGTCGACGTGCTTCTGGATTTGGGCAATCAGGGCGAATTGGCGGATCGCCGTTGCGGTTTCGAGATCGAGTGACGCAAAGTTGACGGTTTCGCGCGGCGTCGTGCCGATCATCTCGACGATACGCGACAGCGCCTGACGCTCGGACAAGTCCTTCGTCCACGGCTGGTGCACATAGGCGCGGAAGGCGTTGTTGAGTTGCTGGGCGTTGACGCGCAGGTGAATATGGCCGGTGCCAAGACCGGTGGCCTCGACGAGCCCGCGGAACGTGGCAAGCCCACGCTGCAGTTGCGGGCCTTCGACATGGGGTTTCAGTTCGTCGAGCAGCGCGACGAGCGGTTCGGTCGACGTGAGATTGTAGCCGTCTTGCTTCGTCAGCACGTTGGCGATGCGTGGGAGTGAACTCCCGTCGGGACCCATGTTGGCAAGCGCGCGGACTTGCTCGTCCACGGCGGCAATGGCGAGATCGAGTTTGCCGGTGATCTGACGGCCAACGCGGGAGATTTCGGGTCCTTCACCGAGGCGGTGGCGGAGTGTCAAGAACCGTTCGCGAAGGTCGGTCAGCGCGGCCCGCTTTTCCTGGATGCGGACGAGATACGACCGATGCCAGGGAATATCCGTGCGGCCATCGAGGTCGTAGCCAACCCAAGAAGCCATCGTGAAAAGACGCGGCGCGAGCTCATAAGCGCGTTCGCCGTAGCGGGCATGCGTCGCGGAATAGAAGGCACCGAGCAGGTCGGCATAGGCGCTGCGCAGGTTGTGGATCGCCTCCTGGGCGCGGGCATGCTCGTAGCTGAGGTCGATATCGCCGTCGGGTTTGTGGGCATGACCAATGCCAGAGGCTGGCCCGTCGATGCCATCGGACGCCAGCTCGACCATGTGACGGGACAGCGCTTCCGAAATACCAAACGTCGGATGGGCGGTCAGTACCACGCCGGACCGGGCTGCTTTCCAGCGCGCGGCGAACAGGTCATAGCCAGCACCAGCAGCGCCTCCGGACGCGGCGTCATCGGCGGCCATCAGACCGTCGATGCTGTCCATGAACGATTTCAGCGTGGTGTTGTGGTCGACGAGCCCGATGCGCGATTTGAGGCGGCGGGCGCGCCCGGTGCAAGCGCGGTCCATCAGGCGGCCAGCGATGGCACGCAGGTCGATCAGGCTGATATCGCCAGCCTCAAGCCGCCGGGAAATGTCAAACGCGACGTTGATGATCGGGTTGAGGCCGGGCCGGTCGGGGATTTCGGCGCGCAACACGCGCAACCGTTCCCGCAACTCGAATTCATCGATCGGGCGCTGGCCCTGGGGCGCACTCACGACAGGGGTCAGCTGATTCATGAGCTAGCAATCTCCAGATGCGGATCGTCGGTTCGGTGATGGCGTCGGAGGCGGGTGACAGAACCCGCGTCAGGCGACTTTTTTCAGGTTCTTGATCATGCCAACCATGGTCGATCCCATCTCGGATGGCGTCGGCACGATGGTGACGCCGCAGGTTTTCAAGATGTCGACTTTTTCCGCTGCCGACTCGCCGAAGGCCGAGACGATGGCACCAGCATGGCCCATCTTGCGCCCTTTGGGGGCCGAGAGCCCGGCGATGTAGGCCGCAAGCGGCTTCTTCATGTGGTCGCGGAAAAAGATGCCAGCTTCGGCTTCTTGCGGCCCGCCGATCTCGCCGATGATAAGCACGGCGTCGGTGTCGGGATCGGCCTCGAAGTGCATCAAGATGTCTTTGAACGACGAGCCGTTTATCGGATCCCCGCCAATACCGACCGACGTCGAGACGCCCAGGCCAAGCGCCTTCAGCTGGCTTGCCGCTTCGTAGCCAAGCGTGCCGGAGCGGCCGACGATGCCGATCCGTCCGCGGCTGTAGATGTTGCCTGGCATGATGCCCATCATCGCGCGGCCGGGCGAAATCGTGCCTGCGCAATTGGGGCCGGTCAGGATCATCCGGTTCTCGGCCTTGTAGCGGCGCATGTAGCGCTTGAGGCGGATCATATCCTGGGTCGGGATGCCGTCGGTGATGCAGGTGCAATAGCGGATACCGGCATCGGCGGCTTCCATGATGCTGTCGGCCGCAAATGGTGGCGGCACGAAGACGACGGATGCCGTGGCACCGGTCTCGGCAACGGCACCTTTCATGGTGTTGAAGACCGGCCGGCCAAGATGCGTGATGCCGCCCTTGCCGGGCGTCACGCCGCCGACAACGTTGGTGCCGTAGTCGATCATCTCCTGGGCGTGGAAGGTGCCGATGCGCCCGGTGAAGCCCTGGACCAGAACGGGTGTGGTCTCGTCGATCAGAATGGCCATGGTGTTCCTCTGGCTCAGGCGGCTTTTTTGGCGGCAGCGACGGCTTTCTTGGCGGCGTCAGCAAGGCTGTCGGCGGCGATGATCGGCAGGCCGCTTTCGGCCAGGATCTTTTGACCCTCGGCCGCGTTGGTGCCAGCTAGACGGACGACGATCGGCATCTTGATGTCGAGTTCGCGGATCGCATCGCAAACACCTTTAGCGACCCAGTCGCAACGGTTGATGCCAGCGAACACGTTGACCAATAGCGCCTTGACGTTCTGGTCTTTGAGAACGGCGCGGAAGGCTTTGGCGACCCGCTCGGGTGACGCGCCGCCGCCAATGTCGAGGAAGTTGGCTGGTTCGCCACCTGCGAGCTTGATCATGTCGAGCGTCGCCATCGCGAGCCCGGCGCCGTTGACGACGCAGCCGATGTCGCCATCGAGACCGACGTAGGCGAGGCCGCGGTCGGCAGCGAACGTTTCGCGCGGGTCTTCCTGGCTCTTGTCGCGCAACTCGGAAATGTGCGGGCGGCGGAACAGAGCGTTGTCGTCGAAGCTCATCTTGGCGTCGAGCGCGAGAACTTGATTGTCCTTGGTGATAACGAGCGGGTTGATCTCGACCATCGTCGCATCGAGATCGCGGAACGCGCGGTAGCAGCCAAGGATCGTCGGCACGAGCTTGCTGACGAGATCGGGCTCGACCCCAAGGCCAAACGCGACCTCGCGCGCCTGGAACTGCTGCATGCCGACGCCAGGATCGACGGTGACGCGGATCAAGGTTTCGGGCCGCTGCTCGCTGATCTCCTCGATCTCCATACCGCCAGCGGCTGACGCCACGACCATGATGCGCTCGCTCGCCCGGTCCATCACGAAGCCGAGGTAGATCTCTTTGGCGATCAGAGTCGCCTCTTCGATATAAAGGCGCGACACGAGCTTGCCAGCCGGGCCGGTCTGGGTCGTGACAAGGCGGCGGCCGAGCAGGTTTTCGGCGGCTTCCTCGATCTCCCGGTCGGTGCGGCAAAACTTGATGCCACCAGCCTTGCCGCGCGCACCTGAATGGATCTGGGCCTTCACGACCCAAGCAGAACCGCCGATATCGCTGGCCCGATAAGCGGCCTGTTCGGGGCTGTAGGCGAGGCCGCCCCGCGGTATCGGGATGCCGAACTTCGCGAGCAATTCTTTCGCCTGATACTCGTGAATGTCCATGGCAGGCTCCAGAGGCGGGGGGAGTGGGGAGTGGGGAGTGGCGAGTAGCGAATGGCGAGTTGGGAATGGGGTGTAAGGTGTGGGAGTAGGGTCAGTAGCTTGGACAAGTTTTCCGCACTCGAATGATCTCCCAATTCGCTACTCGCTATTCCCTACTCGCCACTCCCTACTCCCTATCTTAAGCAGCTTGCTTTGCAGCGGCGGCTTTGATGGCGTTTGCGGTGGCCAGAAGGTTCAGAGCCATTTTTTCCGATGCTGCGTCGATCATCTTGCCATCGAGGGACGCTGCACCTTTGCCCTGCGCTTCGGCTTCCTTGAGCGCGACCAGGATGCGTTCGGCCTTGGTGATCTCGGCTTCGGTCGGCGAGAAAACGGCGTTGGCGAGTTCGATTTGCGAGGGGTGGATCGCCCACTTGCCCTCGATACCGAGCGCGGCTGCGCGCTTTGCGCCTGCCGTGTAGCCAGCAGGATCGGAGAAATCGCCAAACGGGCCGTCGATCGGACGCAAGCCATAGGCACGGCACGCGACCTTCATGCGCGACAGCGCGAAGTGCCATTGGTCGCCGGGGTAGTCGGGATTGAGGCCGCCGATCACGACGGTGCGCGCCTTGTTGAAGGCGGCGTAATCGGCGACGCCGAAGTGCATGGCTTCAAGGCGGCTTGGCGCTGCGGCAATCGCTTCGACGTTGGCCATACCGAGCGGCGTTTCGATCAGCGCTTCGGTGCCGATTTTGTGCTTGATGCCCTTGGCGACTTCGATCTGCGAGACGATGCACTCGACCGTATAAACGTCGGCTGGAACGCCGACCTTGGGAATCAGTATCGTATCGAGCTTGTGGCCGGCTTGCTCGACGATGTCGACGACGTCGCGGTACATGTAATGCGTGTCGAGGCCGTTGATGCGGACCGACACTGTCTTGCCAGCACCGGCCCAGTCGAGATCGTTTAGGGCCTGGATGATGTTCTTGCGCGCCTGCTCCTTGTCGGGCGGAGCGACGGCGTCTTCACAGTCGAGAAACACGTAATCGGCCGCGCTTTTGATCGCCTTCTCGATCATCGTCGGGTTGGAGCCCGGCACGGCGAGTTCGCTGCGCTGGAGGCGAGATTTGCGGAGCGGATAGAGCGTGTAACTCATTTGGGTATCCTGAAAGGTCTGAGACGGGCTTAGCCATTCACGCTTAGCCAATCACGGGCCGAAGCGGGCAGGTCGTCAGTTGCGGTCGCGGCGGAACCCTGTGGCTCCGCCGTCGATCGTTGTCAGCGCGGCCCGTTTGCCTGTCGAGCCCGGCTTAAGTTCAGGCCGCCGACTTGAGCATCGGAACCGTGAGGCCCGTCGACGACTTCGTTGCGGTCGACCGGAAGTATTCGGCGGCAGCACCCGAGCCTGAGCCCGGAACGACATTGACGCCGACGTCACGCAAGCTCATTTCGACGGTAAACATCACGCCACCGATCATGCCCTCGTCGAGCGCGCCGAGATGGCCGATGCGGAACACCTTGCCAGCGACCTTCGACAGGCCGACGCCGAGTGAGGTGTTATAGCGATAGTAGGCCGTCTTCACGACGGCGTTGCTGTCGAAGCCCTCAGGAACGAGGATGGCCGAGACCGTGTCGGACTGCCACTTCGGCTCCTTGGCGCACAGCTTGAGGCCCCAGGCCGCGACGCCGCGGCGGACGCCTTCGGCCATCCGGTGATGGCGAGCGAACACGTTTTCGAGACCCTCCTCGGCGATCATGTCGAGCGACGCCCGCAGGCCGCGCAGCAACTGGGTGGCCGGCGTGTAAGGGAAGTAGCCCTGGTCGTTGGTCTTGATCATATCTTCGAAAGAGAAGAAGCAGCGCGCCATCTTGGATGACTTGTGCGCGTCGAGCGCCTTCTGGCTAACGGCCAGAATGCCCAGGCCGGTCGGCAGCATGAAGCCCTTTTGCGAGCCCGAGACGCAGCAATCGACGCCCCATTCGCCCATGCGCATATCCATCGACCCGACCGATGAAACGCCATCGACCATCAGCAAGGCTGGGTGGCGAGCGGCATCGAGCGCCTTCCGAACGCCAGCGATGTCGCTGGAGACGCCCGTTGCCGTCTCATTCTGCGTCGCGAATACGGCTTTGATCTCGTGGGCCGTGTCCTTGGCGAGGATGTCGGCGTACTTTTCCAGCGGGACGCCCGTGCCCCACTCCTCGTCGCACACCACGACGTTAAGGCCAAGGCGCTCGGCCATGTCGACCCACAGGTGCGAGAACTGGCCGAAGCGGCTCATCAGCACTTTGTCGCCGGTGTTCAGCGTGTTGGTCATCGCGGCTTCCCATGCGCCGGTGCCTGATGCCGGGTAGAGGAACACCCGGCCATCGCGCATCTTGAAAACCTTTTTCAGGTCTTCAAAGATCGGCAGCGTGAGCTTTGGGAACTCGGGTGACCGCATATCTTCCATGCGAAGGTCCATCGCACGGCGCACCGGCTCGGGAATGTTGGTCGGGCCGGGGATGAACAGGTGCGGTTGGACGAGCATGGGTGAGTGTCTCCTTTGGAAAAGCGTCGGTCATGTCGGCTTTTGTCCGCCAGTGCCGCCGCCGGCGAGCAAAGTGCAGCATGCTGCGCGTTATGGGTGACCTTCAACCTTAGTCGCAATACCCTCCAGGGGATATGCACCGGCCACCTGGGCAGGCAGTTTACTGCCTGAACGGGTAGGGCATTGTACGCCATTGTGCATGTTGCGATGCGGCGGTTTGCCCGATGAAATCGCCCCTGGTACCGCTAACGCTGTGCTTTGGACCAGTTCGCACGTGCGAAGTCTAATTTGCCGATCGGGTAGGGCGCATGAATCGCGGTCCGAGGTTTGCAACGGCGGTGGCCAGAAGCAGCTGGCGGTAACTCAAAGGCCCGGTCCACACCCGCTGCACGCTACCGCTGGTCGCGTTCGCGGGCGACATAGAGCGCGACCGCCATGGCGCGATTTGAGACACCGAGCTTATCGTAGAGGTTTTTCAAGTGATACTTGACCGTATTGCTTGAGATGCCAGTGCGGGCTGCAATCTGAAGGTTCGTCCACCCATTGGCGAGTGCGCCAAGCAACTCGCGCTCCCGCGACGTTAAAACATCGAGCGGATCGGAGTTCAGCGTCCGCATATCGATATAGGGAAGCGACAGCCGCCCGCGGGCAACGGTGGCCAGCGCCTCGATCAGAACGACGGGATCTTCGGACTTGGAGATGAAGCTCCATGCGCCCTCGCGGATCGCCTCGCGCAGGACGTCGGTCCCAGTATCGCCGGTATAGACAACGATGCGGGTGGCGATCTGCCGCCGCTTGAGCATGGCCAGCAGCGCTCCGCCCGTCATGTCCGGGAGCGCCCATCCCACGACGCCGATGTCGGCGCGACGGGCCTCAGCCAGACTAGCGAATTCGAGCCCATTGGCGACAACGCCGACGACATCGAAGCGGCCGTCCTTGCGGATGTAGTCGTCAAGGCCAGCGCGGACGACGGGGCTTTTGTCGGCGATCATGACGCGGAACGTTGCCGGGCGAGTTATCGGCCCGGTCGATGCTCCAATGGCTGGCCCAGTGGTTGGAGGGGTCGCTGACCCGGTCGTCGACGTTGATAGTGACGGCGCGGCTGCATCTCCAACTGGGCGTGCGGCGCCAGCGTGATCGGTAGAAGCGGCTGGCTTTTTTGCAGATCTGGTCAAGTGGCGGATCGGATCAGTTGGCGGGCGGGGTCGGACGTGGCGCTTATGAGCCTTTGGCCTAGCATGCTTCGGTCTAGCATGCTTCCGGCCACGCCTGACAAGCGCCACGCGCGGGCTTAACGGGGTTCGCGCGGACGGCTCTATAGGCGGGACTGGCAAATAACGCTGGTATGGCCGCGAAATTCGACTACACACGCCAACTTCGCTTCTATCAGCGGAGCGATAACACTGCGACCCGGCTGGACGACATCCCGGCTGCGGCCGCTCGCGCGTGTGCCGTTCGGCATATGCGCACCCGAACCACGCACAACTTACGGGAGACCCCGATGTCGGAAATCCGCCCCGTCCGCAAGGACGCCAAGACCCAAGTCATCAAGTCGAACCAGTTGGCCGCCAACGATACCGGCTCGCCAGAGGTTCAAATCGCGATCCTGACCGAGCGCATTAACTATTTGACCGACCATTTCAAGGTGCACAAGAAGGACAACCACTCGCGTCGCGGTCTCCTCAAAATGGTTAGCCAGCGCCGCCAGCTGCTCGATTACGTCAAGCGCAAAGACGTTCCGCGCTATTCGAAGATTATCGAGAAGCTCGGCATCCGCCGCTGACCGCGTTCAGCCTCGTGCATCTTCTAACCCACCTAAGCTGCGCCGCCCGTGATCAGAACGGTGCGGCGCCGCGTGCATTTGCACCGCCGTTGCCGTAAGACCGGCACACGTGTTGTCAAGATTTGTCCGTCCGCAAGAACAGAGAGAAGTCGCTAAATGTTTGATATCCATCGTGTCGAGATTGAGTGGGGCGGTCGGAAGTTGCGCCTCGAAACGGGCCATATGGCTCGCCAAGCCGACGCCGCCGTCTACGCCCAGTATGGCGAGACCAGCGTACTCGCCACCGTCGTCGCTGCCCCGTCGGCCAAGCCGGGGATCGATTTCTTCCCGCTGACCGTCAACTACCAGGAACGCACGTATGCGGCCGGCAAAATCCCCGGCGGCTACTTCAAGCGAGAGGGCCGTCCGACCGATAAAGAAACGCTGACCTCGCGATTGATCGACCGCCCGGTTCGTCCGCTGTTCGTCGAAGGCTTCAAGAACGAGACGCAGGTCGTCGTGACAGTGCTGTCGCACGACATGGAAAACGATCCCGACATCGTCGGTTTGGTGGCGGCTTCGGCGGCGCTTACGCTTTCTGGCCTGCCGTTCCTCGGCCCGATTGGTGCGGCCCGCGTTGGCCTCATCAACGGCGAGATGGTGCTGAACCCACTGCTCGACGAGATGAACCAGACGACACTCGACCTCGTGGTCGCTGGCACCGAAGATGCCGTGATGATGGTCGAATCGGAGGCCAAGGAGCTGTCCGAAAAGCAGATGCTCGATGCGGTGGTTTTTGGCCAGGCGCATTTCCAGCCGGTGATCAAGGCAATCCTCAAGCTCGCCGCAGTGGCCGCCAAAGAGCCGTGGAATTTCGAGCCGCCAAATCTCGACAAGTATACTGTGCCGGTCAAGGAAATGGTCGCCGATATGCTATCGGAAGCCTTCAAGACGCCCGAGAAGGCCCGTCGCAACGAACTCGTTGCCGCAGCCAAAAAGCGCGTCAAAGATGAGATCAAGACGCCTGAAGGCGATGCAGCCGAAGCAGTTTTGCTCGGTTCGGCCTTCAAGAAGGTCGAGATGGACATCATGCGCAGCGACGTCGTCAAGACGCAGCGGCGCATCGACGGTCGTGACCTGACGACGGTCCGCCCGATCGTCTCCGAGGTTCACGTCTTACCGCGCACACACGGCTCCGCGCTGTTCACGCGCGGTGAAACGCAGGCGCTCGTCGTCGCGACGCTCGGCACCGGTGAGGACGAGCAGTACGTCGACCAGCTCGAAGGCATGCGCAAAGAGCGCTTCCTATTGCACTACAACTTCCCTCCGTATTCGGTTGGTGAAGTCGGCCGCATGGGATCGCCGGGACGACGCGAAATTGGCCACGGTAAGCTCGCGTACCGCGCGATCCGTCCGCTGCTGCCATCGGCAGAAGATTTCCCCTACACCATCCGCGTCGTGTCCGAGATCACCGAGAGCAACGGTTCGTCGTCGATGGCGACCGTGTGCGGGACCTCGCTTGCGCTGATGGATGCAGGCGTTCCTCTGCCGCGTCCGGTGGCTGGCATCGCCATGGGTCTGATCAAGGAAGGCAACGACTTCGTCGTGCTGTCGGATATCCTCGGTGACGAGGATCACCTCGGCGATATGGACTTCAAGGTGGCCGGCACATCGACGGGTATCACGTCGCTTCAGATGGACATCAAGATCACCGGCATCACGGAAGAGATCATGCGCGTTGCGCTGGATCAGGCGCGCGACGGCCGGATCCATATCCTTGGTGAGATGGAAAAGGCGATGTCGGCGCCGCGCACGGAGATGAACGAGTTCGCGCCGCGCATCGAGACGATTAAGATACCGACCGACAAGATCCGCGAAGTGATCGGCACCGGCGGTTCGGTGATCCGCTCGATCGTCGAGGAAAGCGGCGCCAAGATTGACATCGAGGACGACGGCACGGTCAAGATCGCGTCGTCCAACCGCGAGTCGATCGACAAGGCGTTGGCCCGTATCCGTGGGATTACGTCGGACCCGGAGCTTGGCCAGATCTACAAGGGCAAGGTCGTCAAAGTCGTTGAATTCGGCGCGTTCGTAAACTTCTTCGGCTCCAAGGACGGCTTGGTCCACATTTCGCAATTGGCGCCTGGCCGGGTCGCGACCGTCGGCGATGTCGTCAAGGAAGGCCAAGACGTGTTCGTGAAGCTGCTCGGCTTCGACGAGCGCGGAAAGACAAGGTTGTCCATGAAGATCGTCGACCAGACGACGGGAGCCGAAATTCCCCGCGCCGAAGGCGAGCCCGAGGAAGTGTTCGAGAGCCGTCCGCCGCGCCGCGACGGTGGTGGTGGCGGTGGTGGGCGCCGTCCCCGCCGGGATTGATCCGGGATTGATCAGTATCGACATTCGAAGGGCCGCCGGGAGACCGCGCGGCCCTTTTTGTTGCCAATTGAGCACAGCGGGTGCCCCGCGGAAACTGCAGCAGCAACCCCGCTTGTCAACGGCCGGTGAGACCTCTAGTGATGTTATAGTATAACATAAACTTGAGGCGACCATGCTGCAGTTCCAACCCTCCGGAAAGTCGTCACGGAAACCTTGGGTTCGACGCCGCATCGGCGTCTCAGTGGCCGCCACTCAGGTGCTGCTGGCGACGGTGTGTGTGCCCGCCGTGTTGGCTCAATCGGCAGCGGGCGGCACCGCAGCGGCGCCAGGATCGACCGCTAACCCCATCGTGAAACCAGACGCCGCACCGGTCGCACCGGTCGCAACGGCCGTTCCGGCAGTTATTGTCGAGCCAGCGCCTCAGCCAGCTGCAACGCCACCACGGCGGCGGCGTCCAGCGCAGCCCGGTCAGCAGGCCGTCTCGCCAGTAGCGACGGCACCGCCAGCCAGCGTAGCGCAGCCCGTCGCGCAGTCCGTCGCGCCGACCCCCACAGCTTCGCCCAAGCTTGCGTCCGTTGCGGTGACGCCGCCGCCGGGATCGTTGGTCGGCACGCTTGTGGTGGTCGATGATGCGTGGGTACCGATCACGACGGTGTCCGGCAGCGAGATACAGGCCACGAACGGTGCAACCCTCACCGCTTCGCTGCAAAACAAGCCCGGGATCACAGGTTCGACATTCGCCGCTGGCGCCAGTCGCCCTATTATTCGCGGCCTGGACAACACGCGCGTTCGCGTTCAGGAAAACGGCATAGGCTCGCACGATGTTTCGGCACTGTCCGAAGATCACGCGGTGCCAATTGATCCGAACGCGGCCGAACGCGTCGAGGTCATCCGTGGCCCGGCGACCTTGCGGTACGGGTCAGGAGCTATTGGCGGCGTTGTGTCAGGACTGAACGATCGCATACCCGAGGCCGTGCCAGCGCGCGGCGTCAAAGGCAAAATCAGTGGCGGCTATGGCTCAGGCGACGATGGCCGGGACGGCGCGGTTGCCATCACCGCCGGATCGGGGCCGTTCGCCTTCCACGTCGACGGGTTCGCGCGACGGGCCGACGACTACGACACACCGCAAGGCCGCCAAGCCAACACGTTTGTCGAAAGCGAAGGGTACTCTGTTGGTGGCGCGCTGGTCGGATCGTGGGGGTTCGCTGGCGTCAACGTCCAGCGATTTGAGAGCATTTATGGAATTCCAGGTGTCGAGGCGGTCGAGGAGAACAAGCTCATCGACCTGACGCAGGATAAGTTCAACGCGCGCGGCGAATTCCGAATCAAGAACTACGGGATTGACGCGATCCGCTATTGGTTTGGCGCCACCGAGTACCGGCATTTCGAGGTGGCGGGCGGCGAACAGAAGGCCGTGTTCGACAACGACGAAAGCGAGGGCCGCCTCGAGGTCCAGCACCAACCGGTTCTGACCCCGTTCGGGCGGATGACGGGCGCCATTGGTATGCAGGCCGGCCGAAGGACGACCTCGGGCCTTAGCCTCGAGCCGCCCGACGAGGCCGATAGCCTTTTGTTGCCAGCCAAAACCGAGACGATCGCCGCGTTCCTGTTCGAAGAGATCGAGTTGACCCGCTCACTGACGCTGCAATTGGCCGTGCGTCAGGAGCGCGCCGAAGTAACCGGCGTCGGCCCGGACCCGGCGGATGTGCTGCTCGATGTCTCAGCCAAGCGGACGTTTGATCCAACCAGCGCCAGCGTCGGCATGCTCTACGCATTGCCCATGGGCGTCGTTGCCCGGCTGACGGCGCAGTATTCCGAGCGTGCGCCAGACGCCCAGGAACTGTTTTCAAACGGCCCTCACGAGGCGACCGAAACATTCGAGGTCGGAAACGTCGGGCTCAGCAAAGAGAAGGCGTCGTCGATCGAACTCGGGTTGAAGAAGGCGTCAGGCGCCCTGCGGTTCGACGCGAGCTTGTTTCACACCCAATTCAAGCAGTTTATCTTCAAGGAATTGTCCGGCCAGTTCTGCGAAGAAACGATTGCCAGCTGCGGCACGGTTGACGAGGGATTGGAGCTTTTGAACTTCCGCCAGCGGGATGCCCAGTTCACTGGTTTCGAACTCGCCGCGCAGTACGACGTGGCGCCGATCTGGCGCGGCGTTTGGGGCGTGGACGGGCAGTTCGACGTGGTGCGGGCCAAGTTCGATGGCGGCGAAAACGTGCCGCGTATTCCGCCAGTGCGGATCGGCGGCGGTGTCTATTATCGCGATGCCAACCTCCTGGCGCGGGTCAACACGCTGTATGCCTTCGAGCAGGACAAGTTTGGCGTGAATGAAACGGAAACCGCTGGATACACGCTGCTCAACGCGGAATTGTCCTACACGATGACGCTCGCCGCCGATGGCTTCGCCCGGCCCGAAATGACAATCGGCCTCAAGGGTGAGAACCTGCTCGACGACGATGTCCGCAACCACGTCTCGTTCAAGAAAGACGAGGTGCTGGAACCCGGCGCGCGGGTGCGGCTGTTCGGGACGATCAAGTTTGATTGAGGGCGGCGAGACAGCGCCGCTGCTCAGCTGATAGTCGCACGCTCGATGGTATGGCGGGCGGAGACAGTGGATGGGCGACGTCGTTGTGGCGATGGCTGATGGCATGGGTCGCGGCGTGTTCGCCGCGCGGATATTTGCCGCCGGTGAGACGCTGGCCGCGTTCCACACGATCCGTTTGCCGGCCGCTGAGGTGGCGGCGCTGCGCGGCTTCAACAGCACGCTGGCGAACTACTGGTTCGAGGATGATGCGGACGGGTCGGCATTGATCGTGCTGGGCTGGCTGGAGCTGGTGAACCATGCGGTTCCGCCCAATCTCGATCGGCAGTGGCAGGATATGCCGGAAGGGGCGGTCGTGACCGTGGTCGCCAGCCGCGTCATCGCAGCAGGAGAGCAACTGTTCATCGACTACCGGTTTGACGCGAGCGAGAGAAATCCAGATTGGGCGTAAAATAGCGAATAGCGAATAGCGAATAGCGAATAGCGA
>JAWXCP010000090.1:0-61474 GCA_034408685.1 Hyphomicrobium aestuarii
CGCTTCAGGCGGGCCACCCAGACAGGTTCGAGCAGGGCGCAAACGCACATCACCGCAAGCCCAACTGGGTGGCCCGGCCAAGCCGGGCCATGACGGAGGGGAGGAGGGAGCGCTGCGCTGCACAACATCGCGTTATGACGGACGGGAGGAGCGAGCGGAGATGAGTTTACAACTGCGCTCGAAATTGCGGACGCCCTCACCACCCACACTCCGTCATGGCCCGCTTCAGGCGGGCCACCCAGACAGGGTCGAGCGGGGCGCAAACGCGATATCACCACCAGCATGTCTGGGTGGCCCGGCCAAGCCGGGCCATGACGGAGGAGGGAGCGAAATCCCACAACCGTCATGGTACGCTTCACCTACGTCCGTCATGGCCCGGCTTGGCCGGGCCACCCAGGCAGGTCGCAAGTGGCATATTTGGCATCAACCACGAACAGACGAGCCAGCCGCTGCCCCTCACCAAGGCCCCACCTCGCTAAGCTCGGAAGGCCGTGAGCTGTGGGCGCGTTGACGATGCTCGACCCATCGATTAGCGTTTCGGCCATGGACTATAAATCGATCATCACAATCGAGCCCGGCAAGCGCAGCGGTAAACCGTGCATACGCGGCATGCGCATCACCGTTGCAGACGTCCTCGGCTATCTTGCTAGTGGCATGAGCGAAGACGAAATTTTGCACGACTTCGCCTACCTGACCCGCGACGACATCCGGGCGTGCCTCGCCTTCGCCGCCGATCGGGAGCGCCGCATCGCACTCGCGGCCGAATGAAACTGTTGTTCGATGCCAACCTGTCACCCCGGCTGGTTGAACATCGCCAGGACCTCTACTCAAACTCGACACACGTGTTC
This sequence comes from Hyphomicrobium aestuarii, assembly GCA_034408685.1. Classification (GTDB taxonomy): domain Bacteria; phylum Pseudomonadota; class Alphaproteobacteria; order Rhizobiales; family Hyphomicrobiaceae; genus JANXVY01. Next base: position 849 of record JAWXCP010000090.1, read on the forward strand.
GATCACGGCGAAATTGCCGTCGACGATGCGGCGATTTGGGCGCTAGCGAGGCGCGATGGCTACGTTATCGCGACCAAGGATACCGATTTCCTCGAACTCAGCCTGTTGCACGGCGCGCCACCGAAAGTGGTTTTGTTGCGCATCGGAAACGCACCGACGGCAAAGGCACTGGCAGTGCTAGTCCGCCATCGCGATCGCGTTCGTCGATTTGCTGACGACCCATATGAAGCCACACTGATCATCGACGGTTAGGACGCAGTGCGCTAATGCCGGTAGGGCGATCGTCGCGCCACTAGCCGAGCGATCGGGCCATCAGCTTTGGATCGGCTACGTCCGCCCGTTCGACGCCGACGTTGCGCGGGCGTCGGATTAGGGGCGGATGTCGAGTGAGGCGCGGGACCCGCCAGTGGGCCGATCCCGGGTGAGGCCCGACCCCTGTCAGCTTGCCTTGGACCGCATCGGCAGCCGCAACTCGGTTCGAACGAGGTCGGCCTGGAGCAACAAATTGACGGCGTTGCGCGCAGACTCGGCGGTGACAGCGGGATGCGCCGCGCAATAGGGCGCCAGCAACGCGCCGATCAGTTTCATGCGTCGTGTCGGTTCTTTGAGCGGTCCAGGCCCGTGATCTGGCGCATGGCGGCGCACCCATTCGTACGCGGCGCGGACGGCATCTTCCGGGCAACTGACGTTGCGCGGCCCCCTTATATCTTGAATGGCGTATCGCGGCTTAGGCCCCGACCAGACGACTTCGACGGTCGCCACATGACGGTCGCGGCTCAACATGCTGAACAGCCGCGAGCCACCCCGCGCCATGCGATCACTGTAGTTTGCGACGCAATTGATCATCACGCGGGCCTCGTCGATCAGCGCCTCTGGCGTGAGGATCGGCCGGAATGTGAAGCCCATGACAACAGCTGGCGAAATCCACGGGTCCGTCAAGCCCTCGGGCTCAAGATCTGCGACGATTGCCATTTCGCGCGCCCAATGCCCTGCCCGCGCGCAGGCGGCGTCTAGGCCATAGTCTGGCTGCCAAGGCACGCTCAATGGCTGACTGAGCGGCAACGGCGAAAACCGCGAGCACCATGCGTACGTCGCCAGCGCGCGCAACGCATGCTCAGGCAGTTTGGTCCCGCTGAACAGCGGCTTTTGCCGCGCCAGCCATAGTGCAAATGCCTCGTCGCAGTCGGCATTTCCTTGAAAGATCGCTTTCAGCCAACACGAGGCAGCCTCGGGTGTTTTCGGGATCATCCCGCCCAACGCGCGGCTCGCCTCGCGGCTCCACGCAGCGAACGGTAGTTGCACGCAAGCCTCCGGCGAAACTTTGCGCAGGCACAATGGCAGCGACAGCGCATTGGCGATGTCCTGCAGCGGCCGCCCGTCATCGGCCGCCGCGATCGCGCGCTGTCGATCGGCCGGGGTCGCGTAGCCCGTCGCGAGCAGCAGAAACAGCAGCGGATAGGACTTGGCCACTTGGGCAACGCGTGGCGACACCACGACGGTTGCGGCCAAGGCATCGTGATAGACCGACGGGTATCGCGAGAGGTGATCGATGGCGCGGTCGAGGTCACTCATGACAGGCTACTCCACGTGACAAACTCCAGGAGCCGGTTGGGCGGTTGGCGCTACCGGCAGGGGGATGCACATCGTGCCCCCTGGTTGTGAAGCCGGTCCACGAACGAGGTGGCGAGGCCGATCATGACGACCTCGGAGAATTTTTCTCCCTCGCCTCGTCTCGTCCTCAGTTTGGCCCGGCTTAGGTTTGAGAGTAGAGACCAAACGTAGCGGAGGAGGTCGGGCCGAATGTCGCGACAAGATCCGTCGAGTACAAGCAAAGCTGCCATGAACACCGGCCTCAGCGGGAGCCGTTCAGGCCGACTTGCGACCGACAAAGACGCCGACACGCCGCGCGGTGATGGTAATAGCCGACGGCGCGCTCATCCCTGCGAGCGCGATGACGATGAAGTGCCAGGTGAGGGCGATGACACTCCACAACTGGCTGAAGGCACGGGGGAAACCGGACCTCCGACCGAGGGTGACCGAGACATTGGCTTCGGCGGAGGCGGCAACGGCGGCAAGGGCGGCGGCGATGAGCCGATCGACTGGCAGCTCGTCAAGGAGGCGGCCAACAGGGCGATCATCCGAGGCCGGCGGTACTGGGGGCCGACGACGACGTACGACCCCGCCCCCAATAGCCTCTCGCTTTCCGACTGCATTCAGCAGGCGGTGACAGATGTCCTGGCCGATGGCAGCCCGACAACGCAGGCTGAGGCCGAGCAGCGGGTCGCGATCCGCGCGCAGCGGGTGTGGAAGACGTACCTCGAGACCAGCCTGCGCCAGTCGCGCATCCGCAGAACCGTATTCGCACCCGATCTCGAGCCGACCCTGTCGGAAGTATTCGACGCTGCCGTGGTCAAGGGCGATATAGCGACGGTGTTCCACCGCTGCTTTGAAGCCCTCGCCGGCAAGCGCGATGCGACCAACATTCTCTACATCGTGCTTCAAGACGGTTGCGGTTGGCGCGACCATGGCCGTATGAGGCAGGAGCTGAACTTGACGACGGCCGAGATCAACAATGCGAAAACTCAAATCGTAGACGCCGTAACGAAAATTCTTTCATAGATGCCACTGAACGGACCGAGTTGGAGGACGAAGCCATGACCGAGGATCGCGCGCCCGGCGCCGACGCCCCACTGTCATCACTCGAACCACCCGACGGACGCCCTCCAGGCTTCCCCGCCGGACGACCGCCCGATGGCTGGACGCCGGGTTCGCAGTCGTCCGACCGGCGTGACATCAGAGGGCGTCTTGCGTTTTATGAAACAATTGCCAATTCGAGCCCCGAAGACATAGTCGCAATGCTTGATATTGATTCTGGCACTTCCAGAATGCGCGCAATGGTTTCGCAAATCGAAAATGAAAAAGGTAGGTCTCAGTCTATTCCGTGCGATTCGAACGACGACGCTCTAGGAGCTTTCCCTGAACCCTTTGAAGTTTCTGGGTCGATTAAATGGTTCGATGTGTCGAGAGGCTTTGGCTTTATTATACCTGACGACGGATTACCCGACGTGCTCCTCCACGTTACAGCGCTTCGAACATCGGGCTTCACGACCGCGTTTGAAGGCGCGCGCATTCATGCTCTTGCCATCAGACGACCTAAGGGCGCGCAAGTGTTCAAGATTTTGACAATGGATGATTCGACGGCGATACATCCCTCGACAATTCAGCAGCGGACCCACGTTATCGTTGCCGTCGAAACGGGCTGGGAACTCGCCACCATAAAATGGTTTAATCGCGTCCGTGGTTTTGGGTTTTTAAGAACAAAATCTGGTATCGATGTATTTATACATATTGAGACAATGCGGCGTTTCGGTCTTACAGAATTGCGGCCCGATCAACAAGTAGAAGTCCGATATGGGTACGGCAGCAAAGGGGCGATGGCAGCAGAAGTACGGCCAAACCCGGTTCCCCAGGGCTGGCCGTATTTACTATAGAAGATGCGCGAAATAAGTGTGCCGGTTATTCAATGCCGAGTATCGACGCTCAGACATTTACCGCCGGGCGGATTTGCGTTCCGTCTCCGCCTTGTTGATTTCACCGGCAGAGACCAGCGCTTCGAGGCATCGTGGCGAGAGGTTCGCCCCGTTCGTGCGGAAACAGCGGCGAACGCCGGGGCTGTCGGGATTGTGCTGGCTGCACATGGCAAGATAATCGCCAGCGCAGGCCGAAGCCACACGCGCGTCGACGGCAAGCGCTGGCACTGCGGTGATGACGGCAATAAAGACGACGGCTGACACTCCAGCCAAACAACGAGCGTTCATGGGGCCTCCTGCCTCGAATGGTGTTGCCAGTCTACACCATCACCGTTCGATTCGGAGTTATCCCTGTGCGCTTAATGAGGAAATATCATCAGCGCGACAGACTTGCCGCAGTTGTCCGGTCGGACGCGGTGCGCTCACCATCATGTCAAGGTGGCGGACGAGGATGCCCAGTGCAACGTTGAACGGCCAATGTAATGGGTGGCTGATGCACCGGCTCTGACAACCCGCCATTGAGCCGTCTTGCGAGATGGTCTAGACGCTCGCAGTCTCAATCCGTTCCGCAAAGCCCACGAGGACGCCAGCCGCCATGGCAGCACAATACGTATTCCACATGCACAAGGTCTCGAAGACCTATCCTGGTGGCAAGCAGGTCCTGCGCGATGTCTCGCTGTCGTTCTTGCCGGGTGCCAAAATCGGCGTCGTGGGCCTCAACGGCGCGGGCAAGTCGACGCTGTTGAAAATCATGGCGGGCACGGTTGACGACTTTCTCGGCGAAGCCAAACCGGCCGATGGCATCCGCGTCGGCTATCTGCCGCAGGAGCCGCAGCTCGACGCGACCAAAGACGTTCTCGGCAACGCCATGGAAGGCGTGGCGGAAAAGAAGGCAATCCTCGACCGGTACAATGAAATCGCGGCCAACTACACCGACGAGACTGCCGATGAGATGACGCGCCTTCAAGATGAAATCGACGCCCATAACTTGTGGGACCTCGACGCGCAGGTCGAGCAGGCACTCGACGCGCTGCGTTGCCCGCCGCCAGATGCTGGCGTCGCGATGCTATCTGGCGGTGAGAAGCGCCGCGTTGCGCTGACGCGGCTGCTGTTGTCGAAGCCCGATATTTTGCTGCTCGACGAGCCGACCAACCACCTTGATGCGGAAAGCGTGGCGTGGCTCGAGCGGTTCCTCCGCGAGTATGAGGGCTGCGTGATCCTCGTCACGCACGATCGCTACTTCCTCGACAACCTCACCGATTGGACGCTCGAACTCGAGCGCGGCCACGGCATTCCCTACAAGGGCAACTATTCGAGCTGGTTGGAGCAGAAGGCCAAGCGCGCCGAGGTCGAGAAGAACCAGGAGGAGGGCCGCGCCAAGCTGCTGGCGCGAGAGCTCGAATGGATCCGCGCCTCGCCCAAAGCCCGCCAAGCCAAAAGCAAAGCCCGCATCACGGCCTACGAGCGGATGGTCGATGAGCAAGACAACATCGAAATGGGCAAGACGTCGATCCAGATCGCTCAGGGGCCCAAGCTCGGCCAGGTTGTTGTCGAGGCCGAAGGACTGCAGAAAGCGTTCGGCGATCGGCTGCTGGTCGACGGGCTGACGTTCAAGCTGCCGCCCGGCGGCGTGGTCGGCGTGATCGGTCCCAACGGCGCGGGCAAAACCACGTTGTTCAAGATGATCACGGGCCAGGAGACACCCGACAAGGGCACGATCCGCCTCGGCGAAAGCGTGAAGATCTCCTACGTCGATCAGAGCCGTGGCCACCTCGAAGACAACAAGACCGTTTGGGAAGAAATCTCTGGCGGCGTCGACCAGATCCTGCTCGGCGGCAAGCGCGAAGTGCCGAGCCGCGCCTACTGCGGCTGGTTCAACTTCAAAGGCGCAGACCAGCAAAAGAAGGTCGGGATGTTGTCGGGTGGCGAACGCAACCGCGTCCATCTCGCAAAGCTGCTGAAAGAGGGCGGCAATCTGCTGCTGCTCGACGAGCCGACAAACGATCTGGATACCGAAACGCTGGGCGCGCTGGAGGCGGCGTTGGAAGACTTCGCCGGGTGCGCCGTGGTCATCAGCCACGACCGCTTCTTCCTCGACCGGCTGGCAACGCACATTTTGGCCTTTGAAGGCGATAGTCACGTCGAATGGTTCGAAGGCAACTTCGCCGACTATGAGGAAGATAAAAAGCGCCGCCTTGGTGATGCCGCCGTCGAGCCCCACCGTATCAAGTTCAAGAAGTTCGATCGCTGAGTTTGGCGGCAATTGGGGCCGGCAATCGCTGGTTCCCGATCGGCCGATCCTGCATTAGGCTTTAAATTGCACGCAGTTTCCGTGTGCAACTTGAACCAGCGAGGCATCAGTCATGCACATTGTGGTCGAGTTCATCGAAGCAGAACCCGAGCACCGAATCGCGCTGCGGTCGGCCCTCGTGTTCATCGCCCGCGCCACGCTCGAAAAGCGGCGAGGCTGCTTGTGCTATGATGTCGGCCAAGATGACGTCGATGGGACGTCGTACCTGCTGTACCATGTCTACACGAGCCGCGAGGCCTTTACCGAGCACATCGAACTCCCCGAATATGCCGAGCATCGCCTCCTGGTTGAGCCGTGGACCAAGTCGCGGCGGGTGCTGACCTACAACCACGTGTCCCACGGCGGCGAAGCCTGAGCCGGAACCGTGCGTTCGCGCGCGACAAAGTGTCAGCAGCCTGCGGACGATACCCGACGGCCGTGACCGTGCGGCCCTTGGTATTCCCCTAGTCCTGCAACCAAAGGTGGCAGACCCGGTCGACGTGACCCGCAAAATTCGAGGGCCTCTAACCGTAGAATACCACGAAAATTCCGGCCGCCATCACGGTCAAGGACATCATTACGACGACGGCGCTTCGAACGACATTGGCCACGGCATTCACCCTGCAGTTGCGTCATGCCAGCGACATTGTCAGGGTTGAACTTAACGCGGCCTGAGGCGCCCCTTCATCTGGGGTTCACATCGCCGGAGGATCAGCCATCACGCCGGGCGTTGATCCGCGAAATTCGCCGGGTCGCGCGGAACCGACCACCATCAAGGAACGTACTCCGAGCATGACAACACCATCGGCGGCCGAACTCGGCACGACACTCCCGGTCAATTCCGGCTCGGCGCACTCGAAACTCGCGGCCGTGCTCGCGCCCATCCAAGCTGGGCGGGGCGGGGAAATCGCGCCGTCGAAACTGGCTCAGCCGTCCGCGCTTCCCGTTACGCTGCTCGGCATCGGAACGGCTGTGCCTGCCTACAAACTCATGCAGTCCGACGCTGCGGCGGTGTCCCACGCCATGTTTGCCGACCGCTACCCTGAATACGAGCGAATGCATGCGGTCTTCACATCCTCAGGGATCGTTTCGCGCTACGCCGTCAAGCCGATCGAATGGTATCAGCAGCCGCGCAATTGGGCTGAGAGGACGGCAGCTTACCTAGAAGGCGCCACCGCCCTCTTTGCGGCCGCCGCTGCCCGTGCACTCGATGATGCCGGGCTGAAGCCGACGGAAATCGACGCTATCGTCACGGTGTCGTCGACCGGTATCGCCACGCCAAGTCTCGAAGCGCGTTATCTCGATGCGCTGGGCCTTGGACGGCAGACGCGGCGCGTTCCCGTGTTCGGGCTCGGATGTGGGGGAGGCGTCGCAGGATTGTCGATCGCAGCCGACCTTGCTCGCGCGGCCCCCGGACGGACGGTGCTATTGGTTGCGGTCGAGGTCTGTACGCTGTCGTTTCGGCTCGACACGCTGACGAAATCAAACATCGTTGCCACCGCCCTGTTCGGCGATGGCGCTGCTGCCTGCGTCATCCGGGCCGACGGCCGCGCCACAACTGGCCCATCTGCCAACGGGAGCATGCCGGGACTTGGGGCAGTACCCCGCTCAACGGGGAGCGCGCGCCACCGTGGCCTCGCGATCACCGTGACCGGTGAGCATACGTGGCCCAACACGCTCGACCTGATGGGCTGGAACGTCGACCCGGACGGCTTTGGCGTCGTGTTTGCGCGCGCCATTCCGCCGTTCGCCCGTACCAACGTGGGACCGGCGGTGTCGGGTATCCTCGCCCGTGGCGGGCTCGAAATTGGCGATATCGGCCGTTTCGTTTGCCACCCGGGTGGGGCTCGCGTCGTCGATGCGCTCGAACAGACTATCGGTCTGGAAGCTGGAAGCCTCGACCATGAACGGTCGATCCTCGCCGAATATGGCAACATGTCCGCGCCAACGGTTCTGTTCGTGCTCGAACGCGTGCTCGCCGAAGCGACACCCTCCCGTGCGGCCATGATCGCCATGGGCCCGGGCTTCACCGCAAGTTGCGCCGTACTCGAAGCCCTCGCATGAGCCTGACCGACACCAGTTTGGCGATCGCAATCCTGGCATTCGTCACGCTGCAACGGCTCGGCGAACTCGTGCTGGCCCAGCGCAATACGGCGGCCCTTCTGGCCCGTGGTGCCTACGAAGTCTCCCCTGGTCATTACCCGCTGATCGTGGCCGTACACGTCGGTTGGCTCGCCGCGTTGTGGTGGCTCGCGCCCGGTCAGCCAGTATCGCTGATCTGGCTTGCAGTTTTCGTGTTGCTGCAACTTGGGCGCGTATGGGTGATCGCCACGCTCGGCTCAAGGTGGACAACGCGCATCATCATCCTTCCCGGCGCACCCCTGGTGACGGGCGGGCCGTTTCGGTTCGTGTCGCATCCAAACTACCTCGTCGTGGCCGGAGAGCTCATCGCGTTGCCGCTGGCATTCGGCCTGGTCGAAGTCGCGGTGGTGTTTACTGTGCTTAATGCGCTGGTGCTGGCCATCCGCATCCGCGCCGAGAACGCGGCGCTAACGGAAGCAACCTCGCGAGCTGTCGACCTATCGGCTAGCAGCGCGTCATCATCCCAACCGGCCGGGCACATTGATGCGGGTGGCTGAGGCGGGCCATGCCAGCTGATACCAGCCCCGTCGCCTTAGCGCCGCCGACCGCGACGCTCACCACCTGGGCCGGGTTCTCGATCCTGTGCCTCGGCATGTTCATGGCGATCCTCGACATCCAGATTGTCGCGACGTCGCTGCCCGACATTCAGTCAGCACTTGGCATTGCGCCATCGCAGATGAGCTGGGTCCAGACCAGCTATCTGATCGCCGAAGTCATCGCGATTCCCTTGACCGGGCTGCTGACGCGCGCGCTATCTTTGCGCTGGCTATTCGTCGCCGCCATCGCCGTTTTCACGGTGGCCTCAGTCGGCTGCGCTTCGAGCACGACATTTGCCGAACTCGTCTCGTGGCGCATCGTGCAAGGATTCGCTGGCGGGATGCTGATCCCGATCGTGTTCAGCGCGGTCTTCTTGATGTTCCCGGAGCGCTCGCAGGCGCTGGCCACGACGATCGCGGGCGTACTCGCCGTGCTCGCACCGACCGTCGGGCCGCTGGTCGGCGGCTACATCACCAGCACCTACTCGTGGCAATGGCTGTTTCTGATCAACGTTCCAGCGGGCCTTGTTTCGATCGTTCTGGCACCTCGCTTATTGCCCAGGGGCGCGCCGGTCCTGGCTCTCCTGACGCGGCTCGATGTGTTTGCACTCGTCACCATTGCGGTCGCCCTCGCTACGCTCGAAATCGGGCTGAAGGAAGCGCCATTGCGCGGCTGGCTATCTGGCGTGGTGCTCGGGCTGCTCGGGATGTCGTTAGCCCTCGGCGCCATTTTTGTCGTGCGGACGATGCGACGGGGAAAGTCAGGACGGGCAAACCCGCTGGTCGATCTGACGAACTGCTCCGATCGCAACTTCGCTATCGGCTGCGCCCTGAGCTTCGTGCTCGGCATCAGCCTGTTCGGCTCGGTTTATCTGATGCCGGTGTTTCTTGTCTTTGTGCGGGGACACGACGCGTTCGAAGCCGGCCAGATCATGCTCGTCACCGGTCTCGCCCAACTCGCCACTGCCCCCATCGCGGTGTATCTCGAACGGCGCGTCGATCCTCGCCTGCTGACCGGATTCGGCTTCGGTCTGCTGGCGATTGGCGTCGGGCTCAGCGCGTTCCAGACGACAGCCACCGGCTTCGACGAGATGCTGCTTCCGCAGATCCTGCGCGGTGTTGCGTTCATGTTTTGCCTGTTGCCACCAACACGCATGGCGCTCGGGCGGCTGCCGCTCGAAAAGGTCCCCGATGCCAGTGCGTTGTTCAATTTGATGCGCAATCTCGGTGGCGCCATCGGCCTCGCTCTGATCGACACCGTGCTCTATGGCCGTGCGCCGGGCCATGCGACGGCACTGGCGGCGCGCTTAAAATCCGGCGATGTGACAGCCGCGCGCGAGGTCGGCATCCCCGAGGCCGAGTATCTGCGCGGGCTCGCGGAAGGCATCGATGGGGCGACGGAAATCGCCGTACGGAACGCTGTCGAGCGTTCGGCCGCAACGACAGCTGGCAACGAAGCCTGGGCAATGATGGCTGTTCTCACCGGGCTGGCGCTGCTCATCGTACCATTCTGTCGAGCCGCTCGCGTGTTGCCACCCCCTGCCACGCCTTCAGATCGCAGAGGTTCGACACCGGTTCATTGACCGTCGATAGGCGAACCCGCCTGTCATGAGGCGGCAAGCTCCGCACCGCGAGCACTTACGTTTCACGCTTGTTGCCAGCGTCCGTACCGACACCCGATGCTGGCGCGTCCTTGACCTCGGGCTCGGACTTGAACAATTCCGTGACGATGTCGCGCGCGCGCACTGGCGGACACTCGATGAACCGGACCGGGCGAACGACCTCGATCGCAGCCGCACCCAGCCGCGCCGTCAGAGCCCCGTTGAATGCGCCTTCGCCGAGCCGCGCGGATAGCCGGCGCAGGATATCCTGGCCCAAAAATTGGCCGAGCAGGTCGTCGGTCATCGCGACGCCGCCGGTGCCGATCAGATGCGCAACGACGAGCTTGGCAAGACGCAACGACCCGATCGTGCCCGGGCGGCCGCCATACAACTCGGCCAGCCGCCGCAACAACCCGATGTTCTCCGAAAGCACATAACCAACGGTGATGATCGCCAATGGCGACACCGCTGACACGGTCGCGACGCGCTTGGCAGACCGCAGCACGATCCGCCGGGCCTCAGCGTCGAGCGGGGCCAACAGTTCCCGCTCGGCCAGCGCCAGAAGCGCTCCGGGATCGTGGATGTCGCGCTCATGCTCGGCAAGGCGGGCCAGCGGCCAGCGCATATCCGGCCGGTCGGGATAGAGCGCCTTCATGCGCACGATGCCCGCCCGCTCAGCCGTGCCATCGCGAGCAGCGATCGCGGCGTCGAGATCGCGCCGCAGCCGCCCGAGCCGTGATAGACGGAAAAGCCCGGCGATTTCGCGGCCGATGAGAATGATCCCGGTCGCCGCCACGACGGCGAGGAGCCCGGCTGCTAGCCATCCGATCCAGTCGTCGCGGGCAAGCGCGACCGATATGAAATTGAGGAACGAGACCGCCGCCGCCAGCGTCGCCAGCGACACGACGGCTGAAACAAACAGCGCGCCGATCCGGACGCCGCTGGAAACGCCCGCCGCAGTCGGCCATGGAATCTTGATGCCCCCGGTTGGCAACCGCTCAGCGGCCGCGGCCGCGGGCTCGTCAGCCGGATCGTCAGTGTTTGTGGCCGAGCTGGCGGTGGCAGCAGCTGCCTTGAGGCGTGGATCGTCTGCGGCAAAAGCCCTCGGCGCGCGGCGTGGCTCATCTGTCATGGCGCCGCCTCAGACGTCACGGCACAAGCCATTGCAGGTTGAACCGTGGGGGCCATCACAGCTTGTCACCGAGCAGGATATCGAGCGCTCGATCGAGCCGGATATGCGGCAAGGTCGCTGGCTGGATACCAACCGGTTTGCCCAGCGTCGGCGGCCTGAACCGCACGAATGCCGTATCGTCGGCGCGCGCCCACGACGGATCGAACGCCTTGGCCGCATCGGCGGGCAGGTCGCCTGGGAAGACGCCAGCTTCAACCGATCCGTCGAACGTCTTGCCAGCGATCCGCTCGCCCGGCATTGGCGTCCCCATGATCACGTGCAGCGTTTGCTTATCTTCGATGATCTCGGCCTCCCGCGTTGCCCGCACAGCAGCCATGGCCAGAACGGATACTGCAGCCCCAGCGGCCTCGGCGCGTGTGCTGGCCTTTTCGGTTGCCAGCTTCAAGATCGCCTCCAGCCGACCGTGACCGCCATGGTGGATGTGGTCGGCTTTCGTCGCCGCAAACAGCACGCGGTCGATCCGGCTGCCCAGCAGAAACTGCAACCACGGCGCGGCGCCCGGGCGGAAGGCCCGCATCACGGATGTGAGCGCCCGCTCGAGGTCAGCCATGGCGGCGGCCCCGCGGTTGATCGCGCCCAGCGCGTCGACCAGTACGATCTGCCGGTCGAGCTTGGCAAAATGCTCGCGAAAGAACGGCATCACGACCTTCGTCCGGTAGCTCTCATAGCGCCGCGCCAGCAGGTTTTGCAGCGCGCTTGGTTTCGCCCCAGGCCCGGCGACGGGGCCAGGAGACGGCATCGGGAAAAACGTCAGCAACGGAGAGCCGTCGAGGTCACCCGGCATCAAGAACCGCCCAGGGCCAAGCGTCGCCTGCGCCTCGTCGCTCGCCCGGTCGCTAGCGAGGCAGGCCTTGTACACCTCCGCGCCATGCAATGCCGTCATCTCGGGGTCGGCAGACGGGTCGATCCGCGCCAGGAAGTCGAGCAAAGGAGCCGTATGCGGCCCGCGCTCCGGTCCTAGAACGGCGAGCGTTTCGCGCGACCACTGGTTGAACGGTTTGTCGAGCAGCGCGAGGTCGAGCAGCCACTCGCCGGGGTAATCGACGATGTCGAGGTGCATGCGCGACAATCCGAGCATCCGCCGCAACGTGCCCGAGGGTTCATACTCGATCGTCAGGCGAAGCTGCGAGATGCGCCGCGTACTATCGGGCCAAGCTGGCGGCAATCCGGTCAGCGTAGCAAGGTGGCGCTCATAGTCGAACCGCGGCAGGCTGTCGTCGGGCTGGGGTTCGAGATAGGCCCGCAAGATTCGGCCCTCGGCGGCCGGGCGAAAGAAGGGCAACCGCCCGCCTTCCGTCAGGGCCCGCACCAACGCCGTGATGAAAACGGTCTTGCCCGACCTCGACAGCCCGGTCACGCCGAGCCGAACGGTCGGTGTCATCAGCCCGGCGACGTAATCGCTGGCGCTCGATAATGTGCCGGCCAAACTTCCCGATGACATGAGCGCGCTGACTTTTTGGCGGAACGTCGATGATCACAATTCGCGTAAAGGGGCGGCCGTCAGCCAGTTTGGTGATGGCGCCAAGCGTCCGATGCCGGTGCAACGACCTAGACAAGCCGTGCGGTCGAGGCAAGTGCGCCGTCAACGCTTTCAAGGCGGGTTGTGCCTGCGTAGAAGCAGACAAGACAGCGGCTGCGGCTGTCGAACAGAGGCAACTGCAGATCACTCCGCGCTATTGTGCTACGTGTCGACGGATCAGGAGGTAGCCCATGCACGATCGGATTACATCAGACCCCAAAATCATGTTTGGAAAACCCGTAATTGTTGGCACCCGGATCAGTGTCGAGCACATCCTTCGAGCCTTGGCAGCCGGTGACGCTCCAGAGGACATTGTTGCGGACTATCCGCCGCTGACAGTTGAAGACATTCGAGCCGCGCAGGCATTTGCAGCGGACCATCTCGCGCGCGAAACCGTTTTTGCGGCGGAGTGATGGTCGGGTACTTGGCAGACGAATGCTTGGCTGGCCCACTGGTTGTGGCTCTGATCGAGGCGGGGTTCGACGTCAAACGTTCGGCCGAAACGATCCCCTCGGCCCCCGACGAAAGCGTTCTCGCCTTAGCCTTTGCCGAACGGCGGATACTCCTGACGGAGGACACCGACTTCGGAGATCTCACAATACGATTTGGACTGGCAACGCATGGCGTTGTCCGTGTCGATTTAAAGGGGCTCGACCGTTCAGCTCGCGCAACACGCTTAATTGGTGCCCTGACCGAGTTGGGAGCACAGGTCGAGGGCGCCTTTGTCACCATTGAAGCAACCCGAACGCGCGTCCGGCGATTAACAAGATAAGTGCGCCATACGCCATCTGCCGACGAGGCGGGGCATCACAGCCTCAACACATGGAATTTTGGCGCAATTGCCCTTAAGACGACGCCAGGGACGCTACATCTCACCGGAGGGTCCGATGGGCCGCACGTCAACTCTGTTTACAACGGGTGCCTCGGCGGCGGCGATCGTCGCCGCGCTCGTGTTTGTCAGCGCCGTTCCATCGTCCCTGTTGGCTCAGGCCGCGGGATGCACGGTCGATGCCATTCCAGCCGCGGTCGACGCAACGGGTGCCCAACTCCGCACCTACACCATGCAGACGCAGCCGCAACTGCAGCCCCGCCTCAAGGCGCTGTCGGCCAAGAACGGCTGGGGTGACGAGGGTTACGAGGAGGCGGCCTACAATCACCTCCGCGACGCGAAACTGGAGCAGTTGGATAAGACCTCCAACGAACTCCTGGCTCGGATCGACCAACTCGGCGAAGTCAAGCCAGGGGAAGCCCCGGACTGCGCCCGGCTCGATGGGATCAAGGCGGCCGGCGTCGAACTTCTCGCCGTGATGAAAGCCAAGACCGCGCACGTCATGGGCAAGATCGACGCCGAACTCGGTGCCGCCCCGGCAACGGCGGCGTCATCGACCCCGCTCAAGCCGACGATCCTGCCCGATGTGCCGACGGCCGCGCCTGCAACGGCAGGGCCTGCAGCGGCTGCGCCCGCAACGCCACCACCGACGCAGGCCGCTCCACCAAGCGCACCGCGAGTGGCCGCGCAGCCTCCGGTTGCGTCCAGCCCAGCAGCAACACCAGCAAAGCCACCTGCAACAACACCGGCATCGAGGCCGGTTGCGGAAGCACCTCCACCGGTGCGCAAGCCATCGCCGGCTGGGGCTGAAGGCTGGCAGACCAAAACCAGCCAACCGCCATCTCAACAAGTCTCGCCACCGACAGCGCCGTCGCAACCGTCGGAAATCACCGTCGCGGTGTTGCCGCCAGTACCGCCGCTTCAGCCGCCGCTACCGGGCGGACAGCAACGGCCGGACGAGGGGCTGCGTGCGACCCCGCCGGTGGACGACGCCGAGGACGGCTACACGATCGACGAAATCCGCGAAGCCTCGCGCGGCGTGTTCGGCAACCTTTCGACCGGTCTCGCGTCTGTCATCGAACACGCCTTCCGCCGCTCAGGTCGCCCGACCGGATACATTCTCGGCACCGAAGCCGGCGGCGCGTTCTTTGGTGGTTTGCGCTACGGCAGCGGCACGCTCTATTTGCGTCGGGGTGGCACCCAAAAAGTCTATTGGCACGGGCCGTCGCTGGGCTTCGACTTCGGCGCATCCGGCACGCGGACGATTTTCCTCGTCTATAAAATCAGCGAGCCGGAAGACCTCTACCGCACGTTCAGCGGCCTTGACGGATCGGCGTTCGCGGTCGGCGGCGTCGGCATCACATTGCTTGGCGGTGGCAACATGGTTCTCGCGCCGATCCGCTCTGGCCTCGGGCTAAGGCTTGGCGCGAGTATCGGTTATCTGCGCTTTACGCCGACGCAGACTTGGAATCCGCTGTAATGTAAACTCTCAGCCTACGCGGGCACCTGCAGCTGTAGCATTTGACCGCCGCGTTTGACGGCCATTTGCCAAAACCGTGGCCGCTCGCGGAGGGTTGCTTCGAGCGCAGCCACCGAAACGACGGCCTGCTGGCCGATCGATACGACAACGTCGCCGGGCTGGAAGCCCAGCCGCGCCGCGATCGACCCGGCGCGCACTGACATTACCGCAACACCGCTGGTGTCGTCGACGCCGAGATCATCGGCTAGGCCCGGCAACAGATTGACCACGCGCGCCCCGTCGAGCGGGTGCTTGCCCGACAGATTGCGGATGTCGTCCTTGCCCGGCACCGGGGCTGCCTTGACCGCGAGAGCGATCGCAACCGGTTTGCCACGCCGCACGACGTCGAGCCGCGCACTATTCCCGACGCCCTTGGTTTGCAGCCGGTAGAGCACGGTGCGCGGGTCGGTCACTTCAAAGCCGTCGACGCGCAAAACGACATCGCCTGGCTGCAGACCGGCATCGACCGCCGGGCCGGTATTGAGGATGCGCGTGACGACGGCCCCCGTGATGCGATCGAGTTTCAGGTCTTCTGCAATGTCGCGGGTCACCGGCTCGAGCTTGGCGCCGATCCATGGCCGTTCGAGTTTTTTGCCTTGAAGGGCGCTGTCGACGAAAACGCGCACCAAGTTTGAGGGTATCGCAAAGCCGATGCCGTGCGATCCGCCAGAACGCGAAAAAATCGCCGTGTTGATCCCCACGAGCTTGCCCGACATATCGACTAGCGCTCCGCCGGAGTTGCCCGGATTGATTGCCGCATCCGTCTGGATGAACACCTGCGTGTCGGACGATCCGATCTCAGAGCGGGCGAGTGCAGACACGATGCCGCTGGTGACGGTCTGGCCGACGCCGAACGGGTTTCCGATGGCCAACACCAGATCGCCGACTTCGAGACTGTCGCTGTCCTCAAACACCAGGAACGGGAACCGGCCGTCGCCGCCTTCGATACGCAACACGGCAACGTCGTTCTTTTCATCGGACGCGACGACCTTGGCGTCGAATTCCCGCTTGTCCGACAGCGCCACGCGGATTTCCGTTTCGCCGCCCCCGGCTTTGATGACGTGTGCGTTGGTAATGATGACGCCGTCGGCGGTGACGATCACGCCCGATCCCAGCGACGACTGCTGGCGTTCGCTCGGTTGGCCGAACCGCCCGCCAAAGAAGCGCTCGAAGAACGGGTCGTTGGCAAACGGAGAGGCGAACGCTTTGACCCGCGAGCGGACGTAGACGTTGACGACGGCCGGTGCAGTTGTCCGCACGATCGGTGCAAAGGAATACTGCGCAACTTCCCGCGTCGGGGGCGGCAGTTTTTCGGCAGCGACGCGTTGGGCCGAACTGCTGCCTCCAGCCAGGGCAAGTCCGGCAACCAGAAGTCCAGCTGCGGCCAATAGCCCGAGCGCTGCCAATATGAGACGCATAGGCTCGCCAAGTGCAGCGAGGTCAGAGCGCCAGCGGCTGGGCGATGGCAAAGCCATGGAAACTTGATCCTTTTGCTGTTTGACCGCGAATTGCCAAATTTAGTGCACAAAACGACATGGAAAAGTGCTGTCGACGACGCGCAACCCGTTGGATATTAATATCGAACGTGCGCCTGTCTTGACAGACCTGAGTGGATTGTCTTCTCAAAGCAAGAGACGTCAGCATGTTGAACGGGTTGTGCTGCTTGGCACCCAGACCGGTTCAGCACCAACACGGAGACGGCCGATGCAATATTTGAAATCGCTTGTTGCGGGCGCAGTGCTCGCGGTTGCTGCAGTCGGTCCTGCACTGGCTGTCGATGTTCGCCAAGTCACCGAAATTGCAGCGCCACCGGCCCGCGTGTGGGCCAAGGTTGGCGACTGGTGCGCGATCAAGGACTGGCATCCCGCGATCTCCAACTGCACATCCGAGACCAAAGGGTTCCGCACTTTGACGTTGAAGGACGGCGGCCGGATTGTCGAGAAACTGACCAAAACCGGCAAATTCTCTTACTCCTACGACATCATCGATAGCCCTCTGCCGGTGAGAAACTATTCCGCGACACTGACGGCCAAGCCTGACAGCAACGGCAACACCGATCTCGTCTGGTCGGCGAAGTTCGATGCCAAGGACAAGACCGAGGCCGAGGCGCAAGCCGTCATCAAGGGTATTTTCGAAGCCGGGCTCACCAACATCAAGTCGAACGTCAAGTTTGATGCAGCTCCCGTTGCTGCCGCCGATGCCAAGGCGCTGAAGGAAGCCGAGCGCGCCAAAGCCCGCGAAGAGCGTCAAAAGAAGATCGATGCGATGAAGGCCGCCGCCGTCGAGAAGTACAACGCCGCCAAGCTCGCGGCTGCCGAGCGGTATGCAAAAGCCAAGGCCTACACTGCGGAAAAGGCCAAACAGGCGTACGATGCGGCCAAAGCATCGTACGAGAAGCTCAAGACGATGGCAACCAACGCAGCCAAGCCCAAGACGGACGAAGTCAAACCCAAGGCGCCGTGAGGTTTGCCGTCTGGCTTGAGCTGATTTGCTGGTATTAGCATCCGTTTCCGAGCGGCGGCGTTCCGCCCTCGGCTTTCCAATCGCGTTTGCGGTTCTTGGATTAAAACCGCTCCGACAAAGCCGCAGTTATCGAGCGTCGCCAGCGCGGCGACGGCCTTGTCGCGGATGGTAGGCAAGCTGCGGATGGACGAACTGAAACGCGACGGCCGCCGCTGACACTGTTACTGTCTCGACGACAACCAGAGTCCGAGGACGGCATGAGCGATCTCGACGACATCTACAACACGAAGATCATGACGCTGGCCAGCGCCATACCGCGCATCGAACGGCTGAAAGCGCCGGGCGCAACGGCATCGGCGCGGTCGAAACTGTGCGGCTCCGAAATCGCCGTCGACGTGTCGATGGCTGGCGGCGAGGTCACCGACTACGGTCAAACGCTGAAGGCGTGCCTGCTCGGCCAAGCCGCCGCCTCCGTGGTGGGGCGCGAAATCGTCGGATCGACGCCGACAGAATTGCGCCGCGTCGCCGCGCAGGTCCGGGCGATGCTGAAAGATAACGGTCCGCCGCCGACGGGCCGCTGGGCCGATCTCGGCGTGCTCGAGCCCGTGCGCGATTATCGCCATCGGCATGATGCCGTGCTGATCGTGTTCGAGGCCGTCGACAAGGCGCTTGCCCAGATCGAAGCCAAGGCCGCAGCCTGAATGGCCTGTCGTTGCGGCCACGGGCCAACGCGATCGACTTGGGTCTCGGTGGGCCGCCTACCCCGCCTCCTGCTCAAAGCGCCGGTCCACCTTTATCGCTGGACGCTGAAGCCGCTGATCGGGCAGCAGTGCCGCCATATGCCGTCATGTTCGCAGTTCGCCCTCGACGCCCTCGAACTCAATGGCGCATGGCGCGGTTGCTGGCAGGTCCTTGGTCGTATCGTTCGCTGCCGTCCGGGCGGGACGCATGGCTGGGACCCGGCCCCGGACGTTCGCAACGACCAGAATTGGTTGGCGCCGTGGCGCTTTGCGCGGTGGGGCTGACCAAATGAGTTGACCAGACGCGGCCAACGTCCGCGATCACGGCGCCATCAGCGCGTTCTCGGAAACAAGTCGCCCGAGCAGTTGAGAAACCCTGTCCGCACCGTGCGTGGCAGCGGCCCAGGAATGTTGAGTTCGTCACGGCCGCCCGTTCGCTCGACGGCGACCGTGGCCCCACCGATCATGAGTTGCTGGAACAGCCGGGCTCCAGCGTCGGGATCGACCGTCCCGCGGTGGACAAACTTGGGCCCGTCTTCGCTGGACCGGTCAACGCCGATTGTGGCGGCCGCCGCGCCTCCTACACCGTCTGCCTTTAGAGACGCAGCGTCGACATTGGCTGGCGCAACATCAAACCCAGCTGGCAGAAGCCGCGCCGTGTTCTCGCCCGACGTCTGCAACGACACGCTCAGCGTGGCCTCCACGCGTGGTCGGATGCCCGTCGCCTGAGCAACCTGACGGGCCGATAGTTCGAGCACCAGCCCATCCCCGACGCGCAGGTTGACGATTTCGATAACCAGCCCGTCTGA
The DNA here is from genome assembly GCA_034408685.1 of Hyphomicrobium aestuarii. Lineage (GTDB taxonomy): Bacteria > Pseudomonadota > Alphaproteobacteria > Rhizobiales > Hyphomicrobiaceae > JANXVY01. The sequence goes on from JAWXCP010000090.1 coordinate 20,019, forward strand.
AAACGTGGCGCGCACGCCGCAGCCCCGCACTCGCCGGTCGCCGAGCACCTCGCCGTTGGCCTGTGGTCGGCTCAGCGATGACGCATCAATCAGCATGACGGGTTCAATGACCGTTGCGGTCTTAGCTAGCAAATCTGCTGGTGCGGCAACGCAAAGCCCGAAAATGGAATAAGTCGCCATAGCGAGAGGCTGTGCGCGAGGGCAACTTCGTCTGAGCACTCGGATCATGGTCGCTTGTTTCTTCCCTGATGTTTCTGTGTGTTGGCCTCGCTACGGGCGAACGGCCTCCCCCGATGGCTGTCCTCACAACTTGTCACGTAGCCACATGAGGCGGCGCGACACGAGCTGCCAGATGGCACTGTCCTTGAGGTCGAGCGTGTCGGATTGGTCGTAAACAGACGCAAATCGGGCGGTGACGGTCCGCTGTTGACGGGGCTGTCAGCTCGATTGTCGCCCCGACGTTCGTCCGGTACGAAGCGATCATGACAAAAACTCCCAAAAAGCAGGCTGCCGCAGACGCCCACTCACGGGTCCTTGCGCCGCGTCCGCCGACGCAGCGCGCGGCAGCCGACGGCAAGTTCATCTCCGTGCGCGGCGCACGCGAGCACAACCTGAAGAACGTCGACCTCGACATTCCGCGCGACAGCCTCGTCGTGTTCACCGGGCTGTCGGGCTCGGGCAAATCGAGCCTCGCGTTTGATACGATTTATGCCGAGGGCCAACGCCGCTATGTCGAAAGCCTGTCGGCCTACGCGCGCCAATTCCTGGAGATGATGGGCAAGCCCGACGTCGACCACATCGACGGGTTGTCGCCGGCGATCTCCATCGAGCAGAAGACCACAAGCAAAAACCCGCGCTCGACGGTCGGCACCGTCACGGAAATTTACGACTACCTTCGCCTGTTGTTTGCCCGCGTCGGCGTGCCGTATTCGCCAGCGACCGGGCTGCCGATCGAGAGCCAGACCGTCAGCCAGATGGTCGACCGCGTGCTTGAGATGCCCGAGGGCGCGCGCATCTACTTGCTGGCGCCGATCTGCCGGGGTCGCAAAGGCGAGTTCCGCAAGGAACTGGCGGACTTCCAGAAGCGCGGGTTCCAGCGCGTCAAGATCGACGGCGCGTTCTATGAGATCGCCGAGGCGCCCAAACTCGACAAAAAGTACAAGCATGACATCGACGTGGTGGTTGATCGCTTGGTCGTGCGCGCCGATATCAAGACCCGGCTTGCCGACAGCTTCGAGACGGCGTTGGGCCTCGCCGACGGCATCGCGATTGTCGAGTTTGCCGACAAACCTCTGGCAGCGCCTGCCGAAGCAAAAACCAAAGGGAAACCCGCGAGCAAAGACGCGGGCGCCGAACACGACGTTCTCCGCAACAAGAACGAGACGCACGAGCGCGTGACGTTCTCAGCTCGCTTTGCGTGCCCGGTATCCGGCTTCCAGATCGACGAGATCGAGCCTCGCCTGTTCTCGTTCAACGCACCCGCTGGCGCCTGTCCCAAGTGCGATGGCCTCGGCAGCGAAATGATGTTCGAGCCTGAGCTCGTGGTGCCCGACACGACGCTGTCGATGAACGACGGCGCCATTGCACCGTGGTCGCGGACCGGCGCGTCGTCGCCCTACTATCTGCAGACGCTGCAGGCGTTGGCCAAACATCTCAAAGTGTCGATGTCGACGCCGTGGGAAAAATTGCCGCCCGATGTCCGCCACACGGTGCTCTATGGGACCGGCGACGAGGACGTGGCGTTCACCTATCAAGACGGCCTGCGCTCGTTTCAGAACCTGAAGCCGTTCGAGGGCGTGATCACCAACATCGCGCGGCGCTACAAGGAGACCGACAGCGATTGGGTCCGCGAGGAACTCTCCCGCTACCAAAGCGCGGTGCCGTGCGAAGGCTGCGGCGGCTTCCGCCTTAAGCCGCAGGCGTTAGCTGTAAAAATCGGCGACCGTCACATTGGCCAGGTCAGCGAATTATCGATCCGGTCGGCACTCGTCTGGTTTAACGAGGTGCCGTCGACATTCACCCGACAGCAAGGTGAGGTCGCCAGCCGCATCCTCAAAGAAATCTCCGACCGCCTGCGCTTTCTCAACGACGTCGGGCTCGAATACCTGACATTGTCGCGCGCGGCCGGTACGCTGTCGGGCGGCGAAAGCCAGCGCATCCGGCTCGCCAGCCAGATCGGCTCCGGCTTGACCGGCGTGCTCTACGTCCTCGACGAGCCGTCGATTGGCCTCCACCAGCGCGACAACGCCCGGCTGATCGTGACGCTGAAACATCTGCGCGACCTCGGCAATACCGTGATCGTCGTCGAGCACGACGAGGATGCCGTGCTGGCCGCCGACTACGTCGTCGATATCGGCCCGGGTGCTGGCGTCCATGGCGGGCAGATCGTGTCGCAAGGCACCCCAGCGCAGGTGTTGGCGGATAGCGCGAGCCTTACCGGGCAGTACCTCTCCGGCGCGCGCGAAATTCGTGGCCCCAAAAAACGCCGCAACCGCGACCCCAAACGCAACCTGCGCATCGTCGATGCATCCGCCAATAACCTCAAACACGTAACGGCGAATATCCCCGTTGGTCTGTTCACCTGCGTGACGGGCGTCTCTGGCTCGGGCAAGTCGACGCTGATCATCGACACGCTGATGAAGGCCGTCGCCCGCAAGCTCAACGATGCCCGCGATCATCCCGGCGCCCATCACCGCATCGATGGCCTAGAGCACTTCGACAAGATCATCGACATCGACCAATCACCCATCGGCCGCACGCCGCGCTCCAACCCCGCGACCTACACCGGCGCGTTCACGCCGATCCGCGAGTGGTTTGCCGAATTGCCCGAGGCCAAGGCGCGCGGCTACGGCCCAGGGCGGTTCTCGTTCAACGTTAAGGGCGGCCGCTGCGAAGCTTGCCAGGGCGACGGCGTTTTGAAGATCGAGATGCACTTCCTGCCCGACGTCTACGTGACCTGCGACCAGTGCAAGGGTAAGCGCTACAACCGTGAGACGCTCGACGTCCGCTATCGCGACAAATCGATCGCCGACGTGCTGGATATGACGGTTGAAGAAGGCGCGCAGTTCTTCAAGGCCGTGACGTCGATTGGCGACAAGATGGAGACGCTGGCCCACGTCGGCCTCGGCTATATCAAGATCGGCCAACAGGCGACGACGCTGTCGGGCGGCGAGGCCCAGCGCATCAAGTTGTCGAAGGAGCTGTCGCGCCGCGCCACCGGGCGGACGCTGTATATTCTTGACGAGCCAACGACCGGCTTGCACTTCCACGACACGGCCAAACTTCTCGACGTGCTGCATCAATTGGCCGATGCTGGTAACACGCTGGTGGTGATCGAGCATAATCTCGAGGTGATCAAAACCGCCGACTGGGTGATCGACATCGGCCCCGAGGGCGGCGATGGCGGCGGCGAGATCATCGCCGAAGGGCCGCCTGAAATGATCGCCGCCTGCGAGCGTAGCTATACCGGCAAATTCCTCCGCGATGTCCTCGCACGGCGCCCGGCCAAGAAGGCTGCGGAGTAGGGGTGTGAATGCTAGAGATACTGCAAAAGCTTGCGGTTGAACAAAAAGTAAGGGCATCGGCTCATGGCTTCGTGCAGTCTGAAAGACGCGGCTTCCTCTTTCAAGAGCTTGTCGATGGCCTCGCCGATGCAGTTGTGATCGAAGATTATCCGAACTACCATCTCGGTCATGCCGCTTTACTCCTGCAGCGAGATGGCGTCGGCAGAGCGATCCATGTGGTATGGGGCATCGAACGGGGAACGACGGAGCCAGCCGTTTTGGTGACGGCATACCATCCTGCCCCCGCTGAATGGAGCGCCGATTTCAGGATCCGAAAGACATGAAAGCCGCACTCTCAACCGAACTAATACGTGAGGACCGCTTCGTCGCGGAAGTGGAAGTCGTGTTGCTGGATACCGGGTCGGGTTGGTCGCCCTATTACGGTTTTGACGATATGGCGAAGATTGACGCCGTTCGCTTGGCCCTGCGGTGCGGCGACCTCGCGGCGGCATCGAAGCTCGCTCGTGTATTCGAATTGACACCCGTGGCAGCAGAGTCGTCTGCACCCGAAACCCACCCGGTCAAGTCGCGCCATCGGTGACCGCGTGAACAATGTCGCTCTAACCGTCGATGCCTGGGTGGCCCGCCTGCGCGGGCCATGACGGTGGGGGGCGAGGCCGTGTTGCCCGGTCGATGTCGCGGCGTAAAGTTCCCAATCCACACACCGGTCCCAGACGGCAGGCACAGTGCGACCAGCCCGGACGTGCCGTATGTCGCCTTGCAGCGTCAGCGCGGCCGCTCAGTTGACCCCCCATCAAACCGCCCCGGTGCCCACCCAGGCCGGAGCGGCGGGGATCGCGTCGAACGAGCGCAATCCCTTCAAACGGGCTCAGTTCACGGTCGTTGAGCGGCTGCGCTTGATGGTGTTGCCAGCAGGGCCGGTTGTCGTCGATCCGCCCTCGCACTTGCCGCCCGAGCACGTCGTGTTCCCCGAGCGGGTCGCCGTCTGGCCCCGAGGGCCCGTAACGGTCGTGTTCGACGAACACGAGCCGCCACTGCACGACGCTGATCCCTCCTTAGTCACGGTGTTGCCAGCCGGACCGGTCGTCGTGGTCGAACGCTGGACTTGGGCGCTGGCGGCCCCGATCATGGCGAGGGCAGCGAAGCCCGCGATAAAGACGCCGGCACTGCGGCGCGCGATGGTGGTCATGTGAACATCCCGGTGTTGGGTGAAGTTGGATAGTGTGACGCCTCGATGGGAAACGTCTGGCGACGCTTTGGGCGCCGCCGCACCGAGAGTTGCCGTCCGCGCATTGCACGGATGTTTCGGCTGTCGTGGCGAATGTAACGATTTGTATCCGCAGTCGCGGCTGCCGCCGCAATTGGCGGGCGCGTCAGCGGAAGCTGACACGCAGCGCACGCGTGACATTCAGAATTGCTCAGACGGGACCGTAAACCTCGTTTGGGGAGCGACCCACGGCCGTTGCGATACGTCGCGGCTCCGCCGAGGTCGACCAAGGTCGAGAAAAGCCCTCACCACACCACCGCCACGCCAAATCCGATCAGACCGGGATCGTTGGTGACGACTGGGATGTTGTCGAGCAGCGACTGCGCCGCGATCATCCGGTCGAACGGGTCGCGGTGGGCACCCGGCAACAGGCCACTGATGCGGCCGTGCTCCAGAGAAATCGGGAGAGTACGAAAACCCTGCTCCGCGATCACGTCGGCAAGTCGGTGCACGATCCGCGCGGCCTCGGGCAATTTACCGATCCGCACCTTCGCCGCGAGTTCGACGGCGCACACGGCGCTGACCAATACGTCGGGGTCGCTTGCTATCGCCGACCGGGCGATCCGCGATAGCCGCGGGTTGCCCAGAAGCCACCAGAGTAGGGCGTGGGTGTCTAAGAGGATCGCCATCGTAACTGCCTTCCCAGGCCGCAAGTTCTTCTTCAGGCAGCGGATCAAAGAAGCTGTCGGGCAACTCGAACTCGGCTTTGTAGGCGCCGTACCTTCGCTCGACCTTGACCGCCTCGACCGCAGTCAGCCGCGCGACGGGCGTCTTGCCGTTGACGATCACGATCTCCTCGCCCGCTTGCGCGCGGGCAATCAGCTTCGACAGGTTCGTCTTTGCGGCGTGGATCGTGATCTGTGCCATCTCAGAAATATAGCTAAGTTACTTAGCTAGGGCAAGTGGTGCCTCGTCCACACAAACGAAAACGGCCGACCCCCCACAGGCGACCGGCCGCAGTAAAACGCAATATAAACGAACAACCAAGAGTCGCTAAGCCCTAGTGATCACTCATCTTTCTTACGCGGAACCGGCGGCACGGCGCTGCCACGGCCGCGCGTCGGCTTGTCCTTCGTTGCCGCTGCCGACGATGGGCCGGGCAACGCCTTCTTCGGTGTCGCGTCGGCCAGGACTGGCACGATGTCGTCCTCGTCTTCGTCCTCGTCACGCGGCTTTTGCTTCTTGGCGGGATCGCCGGGCGTCAGTTCGAACACGATCTTGCTGTCCTCGCCGAACTTGCCGTCTTTGCCCTTGGTGCTGTCGACAAGCACCTTGACGATGCCGCCGTGTTCCAGCTTGCCGAACAGCAGTTCGTCGGCCAGCGGCTTCTTGATGTGCTCTTGGATGACGCGGCCGAGCGGGCGTGCGCCGAACTTGTCGTCATAGCCACGGTCGGCAAGCCACGCGGCTGCGTCCTCGGTCAGTTCCAGTGTCACGCCGCGGTCGGCGAGTTGCGCTTCGAGCTGGAAGATGAACTTCTCGACGACCTTGGTGATGACCTCCATCGGCAGTGCGCCGAACGGGATCACGGCGTCGAGCCGGTTGCGGAACTCCGGCGTGAACAAGCGGTTGACGGCCTCCGTGTCTTCGCCCTCGCGCCGCACCCGATTGAAGCCCATCGCGGCTTTGGCCATGTCGGAGGCGCCCGCGTTCGACGTCATGATGAGGATGACGTTGCGGAAGTCGATGGCCTTGCCGTTGTGGTCGGTCAGCTTGCCGTGGTCCATCACCTGCAACAGGATGTTGAACAGATCCGGGTGAGCCTTCTCGATTTCGTCGAGTAGGAGCACCGAGTGCGGATGCTGGTCGACACCGTCGGTCAACAAGCCGCCTTGGTCGAAGCCGACATAGCCCGGAGGCGCGCCGATCAGACGCGAAACCGTGTGCTTCTCCATGTATTCCGACATGTCGAAGCGCAGCAGCTCGATGCCCATCAGTGCGGCGAGCTGCTTGGCGACTTCGGTCTTGCCGACGCCGGTCGGGCCACTGAACAGGTAGCAACCGATCGGCTTTTCTGGCTCGCGCAGCCCGGCCCTCGAAAGCTTGATCGCGCTTGTCAGCTGCCCGATCGCGTTGTCCTGGCCGAACACGAGCCGCTTCATGTCCTTCTCGAGATTGCCGAGCACCTCGGCATCGGACTTCGACACGGTCTTTGGCGGGATCCGCGCCATCGTGGCGATCGTCGCCTCGATCTCCTTGATGGTGATCTTCTTCTTGCGCTTGCCCTCGGGCACGAGCATTTGCGACGCGCCCGCCTCATCGATCACGTCGATCGCCTTGTCGGGCAACTTCCGGTCGTTGATGTAGCGCGCCGACAGCTCGACGGCGGCCTTCACGGCCTCGTTGGTGTACTTGAGCTTGTGGAACTCCTCGAAGTACGGCTTGAGGCCCTTGAGGATCGCAAACGTATCTTCGATCGTCGGTTCTTTGACGTCGATCTTTTGGAATCGGCGGACGAGCGCACGGTCTTTTTCGAAGTGTTGGCGGTATTCCTTGTAGGTCGTCGAGCCGATGCAGCGCAGGGTCCCCGACTGGAGCGCGGGCTTGAGCAGGTTCGACGCATCCATCGCCCCGCCTGACGTCGCACCCGCACCGATCACCGTGTGGATTTCGTCGATGAACAGGATCGCGCCGTCGTAGTTCTCGATCTCCTTCATCACGGCCTTGAGCCGCTCTTCAAAGTCGCCACGGTAGCGCGTGCCAGCCAGCAGCGTGCCCATGTCGAGCGAAAAGATCGTCGACCCCATCAGGACTTCGGGCACTTCACCGCGCACGATCTTGCGCGCGAGACCTTCGGCAATCGCGGTCTTACCGACGCCTGGATCGCCGACCAGCAGGGGGTTGTTTTTCGAGCGGCGGCACAGCACCTGGATGGCGCGCATGACTTCGGCTTCGCGGCCGATCAGGGGGTCGATCTTGCCGTCGCGAGCCTTGATGTTGAGGTTGACGCAATAGGCCTGCAGGGCGTCCTGTCCGCTGCGGCGCTCTTCGCCGTCCGACGAACTGCTGTCATCTGATCCTCGCACGGAACGGGGCTCCGACATGCCGGGACGCTTGGCGATCCCGTGGCTGATGTATTGGACGGCGTCGAACCGCGTCATTTCCTGTTCTTGCAGGAAGAACGCAGCATGGCTTTCGCGCTCTGCGAAAATCGCAACGAGCACGTTGGCGCCCGTCACTTCCTCGCGGCCGGACGACTGCACGTGGACCACAGCACGGTGGATGACGCGCTGGAACCCGGTCGTCGGTGTCGCTTCGGTATGGTCCTTGGCGACGAGCGAGGCCAGTTCGCTGTCGAGGTATCCAGCTATACGGCTGCGCAGCGCGTCGATGTCGACAGCGCAGGCCCGCATGACGGCCGACGCATCGCGATCATCGATCAGCGAAAACAGCAAATGCTCGAGCGTTGCGAACTCGTGGTTGCGCTCGTTGGCGGCTTCGAGCGCGCGGTGGAGTGCGGATTCAAGGCTTTTCGAGAATGACGGCACGTAAACCTACTCCTTCTCCATGGTGCACTGTAGAGGATGGTGGTTCGCCCTTGCGAAGTCCATCACCTGCGTGACTTTCGTCTCGGCAACTTCGAACGTGTAGACCCCGCAGATGCCGACACCCTTCTGGTGTACGTGGATCATGATGCGTTCGGCCTCGTCCCGCGACTTGCTGAAATATCGCTGCAAGACGTGGACCACGAATTCCATCGGCGTGTAGTCATCGTTGAGGAGCAGCACCTTGTAGAGCGATGGCCGCTTGGTCTTTGGCCGCGTCTTCGTGACGATGCCGGTGCGGTCACCGCCCTCACCGTCATCGTTGTTCTTGCCCGGGCCGGACATGGTGGCCCTGTTCCTGACGTGAGTGCAGACGCCGGGCGTATCCTCTAATACTTGACCAAGTTCGATTTTTGTCCACGTCATTGCTCTGCTCGCACCGCCAAGGCAGCCCCCAAGTCGACCCTAAGGGCCCCATCATCCAACGCCCAATCTTAGCCGGTCCAACCGTTGACGGGAACATCCTGCCGGATGAATTCGATGCCATGTTATCGTCGGCCACGTCCTATTGCCCGTTGTCGTCGAAGCAGAGTGGCGGATGTCGTGTGTCTTCGATGGAGATACAAGACCGAACGCCAGGATGGCGTGCGCCGATCAAATTCAGCGAAAATTTAGCCTTGTTGCACACCAGTTGTTCACATCTGCAGTGTGAGGTCATCCTTGCGGGACCCTCAAGCGAATGGTCAGCCTGATGACACTCGACGATGACGACATGTCGGACGCCTGCAAGCGCCGCAGCCGCCGTCGGCGAACGCTCAAGCGTGGATACGCCGTGTCGTCCGACACCGACTTGCGCTTTGGCTGCAAAATTGCCGATATCAACGATCACGGCGCCCGGCTAGAGATGTTGAACGGCGTCCCGCCACCGGACACATTCGTCCTGATGATCGAGATCGACCGCCAGGAGGTCGACTGCCGCGTTATGCGCCGCAACGGCCGCAGCATCGGCGTCGTGTTCACCAGTCAGTTCCGGTATGCCACCGAAGAACTGCATGTCTCACTGTTTCCTGCAGACGTGATGGGACGGACAGTCCCGGCTGGCCGCAAAATCTTGCGGCGATCACGCGCCCGCGCCGAGGATTAACGGCTCAAGTCGCGCCAGCCCCTCCACGCGAACAGCCATTAACCGCTTTTTCGCCAGCACCAGCTAGGCTTGCTGACGAGCGTTCGACACGGCGGTCGGTGACGCGTTTGACACCGGCTTGCCCGAAACGGGCCTAAAAACAACTCCGATTGCCCGCTAAGCGCTTAACCAGGGGCAAGACGGCAGTCGTCCGTGCCGGACGCGGCGTATGGTTGCTTGAGATACGAGTGCTTGAGATACGAGGGATCATGGCTGGCCGCTGGAGCGTGTATCGGGTCAGGATCGGCGGCGCGGCAATGGCCGCGAGCCTTTCGGTTGCTATGGGCGCCGTCGGGATCACTGCGACCCCCGTTGAAGCCGCGCCCCACGCCCTGTTGGTCGTCGACGCCAACACCGGCACCGTTCTCATCGACCAAGCCGGGTCCGAACCGCGCTCGCCAGCCTCGCTGACGAAGATGATGACGCTCTATATGACATTCGAAGCGCTCGAGCGTGGCAGCATCACGCTAAAGACAAGGGTCCGCATGTCCGAGCGCGCGGCGGATGCGCCTCCCTCAAAGCTCAATCTGGATGCGGGCGACACGATCACGGTCGAAGACGCCATCAAAGCCTTGGTCACCAAGTCTGCCAACGATGTGGCCATTGCGCTCGCCGAACACTTTTCTGGAAGCGAAGACGCCTTTGCCCGCGCGATGACCGCACGGGCCCGCGAACTCGACATGAACGGCACCACCTTCAAAAACGCATCGGGCTTGCCCGACCCCGGTCAAATGACAACCGCGCGCGATATGGTTACGCTGGCATTGCGCCTCTACGATAGCTATCCGCGCTATTTCCAAGTGTTCACCACGCGCGCGTTCGCCTATGGCGGAAAAACATACAAGAACCACAACACGTTGATGATCCAGATGCCGGGCATCAACGGCATCAAGACCGGCTACACGAACGCATCGGGCTTCAATCTGGTGACGTCCTACGAGAAAGACGGGCGACATCTGATGGCGGCAATCTTTGGTGGCGAAAGTGCCGCCTCGCGCAACGCCGCCATGCGCATTGCGTTGATGCGCTCGATCCCGAAGGGCTCGACGGCAAAGACGCGCCGCCCCCTGATCGTCGCGTCAGCGCGGCCGTCGATTACGCCACCCGCGCCTCAGCCCGCACCGCGCCGCCCCGGTGCTGTGGCCCGTGCCCAGATCGCGGCGGCAGGCCCTGTCATGGTGCCCGATCCGGTTGCAGTAAGGCCCCCAGCGGCGGTGGCGCGACCGGCCTCTCAAATGGCTCCAGTGGAGGTGGCTCCGGTGCTGATGGCTCCAGTTCTCGGCCCGAACGTTCAGATGGCCAAAGTTCGCACCGTTGACGCCGCGATCGATGCGATGCCGCTGTCACAGTCACAGTCACAAAGCGCGCATGATCCACTGCCGTCGGATGCCAAGGTGGCCGTTCGTCGACCGCCACTCGCTCCACCGGTGTCGGTTGCCGCGCCGCTGCCAGCCGCGCCGCTGCCTGCTACACTGGCGGTGATCGCGCGTCCGCCGTCGTCGCTCAACCAGCAGCACCTGTCACTGGCCAGCGCCGCGGGGGCATCCCAATCTTCCGGCGACAACACGGCGCCTCTCGCCCCCAGCTATCGGCTGAACGGCCCCTCGATGCCGATTGCTGCCGTGACGTCGGCCGGCACTGGTGGCTACGACATCCAAATCGGAGCCCTTGCCACCGCCGAAGACGCTGACCGGCTGTTAGCCCAGGCCCAAGCCAAATCCGGTTCGGTCCTTGCCGGACGCGCCCCCGTGCGAAAACCAGCACTGGTCAACGGCCGGACGTTTCAGCGCGCCCGGTTCACCGGCTTTGATCAGATCAGCGCGGCCAACGCCTGCGCCGAACTCGCACGCCGACAGTTTTCGTGCCTCGTCATGAAGGCGGAGTAGCCCGTTGAGCGTCTGAGCGTGTCGGCTCGGGCTTCCTGCTGTCCCCGGCCTCGATGCGGTCGAGGAACCGCAGTGTCCGATCGAACACGCCAGCCCGCCAGCGCAGCGGTCGCGCGTAGGCCAGCATCACGCCGAGGTGCCCCACGCCATACGAGACGTGCTGGACGTTTGCTCCGCGTGCGACCAGAGCCTGAGCAAACTGCGTGGAGGCATCTGGCGTCACAACCGTATCGTCGGACCCGTGGAGGAGCAGCGCCGAAAGCGGAGCTTTCAGTTTGGCCGCCTGCACCGTTGGCCGCGTGGCGTCGGGATTGCCGACGGCCGGTGCAAAGATATCCTTCGTGGTCGGCCACGCGGTTGGATCGAATGCGTAGGGTCCCGCCAGACCAATGAAACCGGCGGGCGCTCGTGCCTCTGGCGCAAACTGCGCCCGGTAGCGGGGATCGAGCGCAATCAATGCGCCAATGTGCGCTCCGGCCGAATGGCCCATGACCACGATTGGTCGGCGTGTGATGCTGCCGGCGCGGCCGCTGCGCGCACCAGTGGCGCCGCTGCCGATCGTGCGAGCGACCCAACCGTAGGCCATGGCAGCATCCTCGACGAACGCCGGGAATTGAACCTGTGGATACAACCGGTAGTCTGCGATGACCGTGGTGTACCCGCGGCTGGCGAAGGCGGATCCGAGAAATGCGTAAAGGCCGCGATCCCCACTCACCCAGCCGCCGCCGTAGTAGAACACGATAATGGTCTGCCGCTGCGGCCGGCCTGGCTCGGGTTCGTACACGTCGAGTTGGTGACGGCTCGCCGGGCCGTAGGCGATCGATGAGCGGACGCTAGCGCCGCTTTCAGCAACGAGGCCGCTGATGAACGCAAGCGGCGATGGGTTGAACCCGGTCTGACCGGCAGAAGCAGAACGCATGGATGAAGCCCAAAACAGAAGCGCGCCGAGCGCAAAGATAACCGGCGATGTCGCAGACAGCGGTTTGCGCAAGGGGCGACTCCAGGTCAAAGTTCTGGCATCGGGACGTTCACGACCAACGCTGCGGCCGAGTGAACGAACCTTCCTGATCGAGGCGGCAGTTGAAGGGCTACGCATCAGAGGCGGAAAAGTCTCACGGCGGCGACACTTTGAGACGTGCCTCGTGCCGCCGGTTGTCGCGCATCCGCCACAGCTGCCGCAGCGGCTTCAACTCACCAAGATCGGCGCGACATGGAGATAGACCGGATCGTCCCAGTGGCGGATGATGAAGGCGGCGACATCGGCCCGCGCAATCGAGCCGGACACGGGAGTACTGTTAGTCCCCGGTCCCGTTGCGATGGCTTTCCATACTCCGCTGGGCTGGTTGGTCAGGAAGCCCGGTCGTAGGAGTGTCCATTCCAATCCAGACCGCCGGACAATCATCTCCTGCACGTCCTTGTCGTCGTAGATCCGGCGGAGAGATAACTCGAACGCCGCCCGATAGAGCGGCGACATGCGGTCCCGGCTATCGCCGCTGCCAAGGCCGGTGACAACGATCAGGCGTTTTGGACCTGCCGTCGACATGGCATCGACGAGCACGCGGGTGGCCGTGGAAAACAAGGTAGTGCCAGACAGCACCGTCGTGGGGTTTAGCGCCACGCCCAGCGATTGGATGACCGCGTCGCAGCCAGCCAGGGCCGCTGTCACCGCCGCAGCGTCGAGCGCATCGCCGTCGACCTTTTCCAGGAACGCATCGTCGATGTCGATCTTACTGGCCGAGCGGGCGAACGCGCGCACCGCGTGACCGCTGGCGAGCGCGGCCTTTACGGTTTCGAGCCCGATGCCGCTCGACGCACCGATGATCAAAAAGCGGGCCATTGGATCGTCTCCTCGTTGCCAAAGGGTTACGGCAACTGCGTTCGACCCGACCCGTCAGTGCAAAAGTTTCGACAGGGCCGCATGCCCGTACGCCCAATACAGCGATGTCAGCACAACGGTGGCGGCGATCAAGGCGGGTGCGCTGTACCAACCACGGATCGCGGCGAACGCGTCGATGCGTGTTCGCGGCTCATCGATATCGAGCGCGAACGATTGGAGCCGCTCCTGCACGGACTCGCGCAGGATGTGCGACAGGATGGGCGCGGAGAGCTTCCACGCCCGGCGGGCCAACAAGGCCGACATTCCGCTGACGGTCGGGTCGTCAATCCAGAATGTCGCCACGGTGCGGTTGGCGGCCGGATCGAATGAAATGCGCACAAAGATGGCGTAGCCAGCGGGCAGATACGTGACGGCCTTGGCGCGGATCCGCTCGGCCAGCTCGAGCTTGAGGCCGTCGAGATCGCGATAGAGCTGGGTCCGCACAGGGTCCAGTGCGAGGTCTATTCCAGGTTGTAGAGCGCGCAACGTTCCCGTCAGTCTGATCTTCATAATGCGCATGGGTCCCTCCAACAGATCAGCCACTTGCATACGAAAAGGGCGCGGCTCTGTCAGCCACGCCCTTAACGTTGAAATATTTCGGTCGGCTCGGCGTTACTTTAGCGGCGCTTCTTCGTGACCAAGCTTCATGCGGACACCGAGTGTCACGTGGATTGCTCCACCACCAAGCCGCGAGTTGTTATGTCAGCGCTAGTCTACCGGCGTCCCACCTTAATTCAGGTCCAATCCGATCTTCACGCTGGTTGTCCAAGCCGAGTTGTCTGTGAAATCTCCGCCGTTGACCGTTGTCGCATCGCCAATATCGGTATAGCGGCCTGCTATCGTCACGGTGGCCCGGTCGTGCTTGATCGTAGTTCCCAACGTGTACCGGATGAAACCGTCGGCCGGGTTGAGGTTACCGGTCCGACTGCCGGTTTCCGCCTCGTAGCCCAGCGCGCCAAAAACAGACACGTTCTTGGTAATCGCCTGGCCGATGCCGAGGCTGTATGTGATGCGGTCATCTTCAAAGAAGGCCAGTGGGAAGCCCGTATTGAATGAGGCAAACAGCGGCGGGTTGACAACGAATTGGCTCCACGGCACCCATCGTACCGACCCAAAGAGTACAGTCGTAGGCGTGATCCCGGTTCGCAATTCCAGCGCGAGTGATTCCGGCGTATCGAGCGACGACTCACTTTGCCTAAGAGTTCTCCCCGGGGCGCGGGACGTTTCCGTCGTATCAAGCGAATGCTTAATCTCAGACGTGTAGGTCAGGGAGGCACGCATGCCAAGGTCCGGCCGCTCCCAGGCTGTGCCGATGAGGTAGCCGTAGCCGAATTCGGATTCCGCGTTGACACTGTATCCGGCCACGCCAGGTACCGTTGCCGAAGCCCGAATATACTGTGCGCGTGGCCCGCCGTAGACACTAAACTGCCCGCCGAAAGCGGAGCTAGGCTCGGCGATGTTGTACTGCAAGATTCCCGTTAACGCACGCGTGACGAGATCAGCCTCGGTGCCAGCCGCGAAATACCCCGTACCTGTCGGATAGGTTACATTCGTGCCGTACGGCTCGTCGTAAATAATTGCATAGGATAGATTTTTGTTGATGTCGTCTTTGTAGGCAAAAGCGACGTTATTAAAATCTGGACCGATGCTGCCTGAATCCCGGCCGGGCGTCAAAGTCGTTCCCACGCCGGAAACATCCGGCTGGATGTAACTCGCCGTGAACTCCACATACCGTCCCTGTTGAAACAGCACACCGACCGACTGGTCTGACCGCTCGACACCACCGGCATGCGCCGCACCACCCAACGCCAATAAGGCGAGGCCCCCGATTGCGAGATGTTTCACTGCACCCTCCTCCACACTTGATATTGTTGATTTTGTTTCGCTACTCCGCTCGAACCTTGAGCGAAGATTAACCCTAGGTGGCCTTATCTATTGCCCTCAAGACCGTCGAAACAGCATGACCATTTTTGTAGTTGAGGTTCCCCGGGTACCTGCGTCCCACAGTGCTCATCTTCTGGGCGTTCGCCTCTCGCGCACCTGCATCAATTATGACCACTACTTGACACGCGTAGGTGGGGTTGACGCAAGCGTCACGTGCAGTTTGCTGCCTCTTGACACGCACTATGACTCGCCGATGTGGCCAAATCGCCACCTGTTGGTTTGCCGGACCAGCAGGTGGGGACCCGAAGGCGGGCACAAAAAAATCCGCTGCGTCTCGGCAGCGGATTTGATCAGATCGCAGCACTGAAACCGGCTCAATTCAAGCCGCCGTCAACTTCTTGAACGCGGCCGAGACCGTGTGGCGGACCTTGTGCCAGCCCTTTGAACCTTCGCTGGTCATCCAGTTCATCTGCAGAGAGCGGCGCGGGCCGTCGAACGGATGGTGGCCGTGCCAGGAGTTGTCGGCGCGCTTGAAGATCAGCAGAGTGCCATTATCCGGCGGCACCTCGGCAACGAAATCCTCGACGTCGCGGCCGTTGTTCAAGATGCGCAGGCGGCCACCTAGCTGCTGCCAGTTCTGGTTGAGATAGAGCAGGACCGTGATGATCTTGTCCTTGCTGTCGGTGTGGATCTGCCCGTCTTTGGCCCGCGTGTAGGCGCGCAGCGAGTACATTTTCGGCTTTTCGGCAAGATCGACATCGAACTTCTCGGCGACGAGGCGCTCGAACTCTGGGCTGTCGAGTTCGGCGATGACGTCCTTGATCGCCATGCCAGCATCAAGGCTCTCGATCGGGAACGATCCGCCAGCCTTGATGTCGGGATAGGTGTCGTTGACCTTTGCAACGGTCTCTGGCGACAAGAACCCAGGGACGATCGTGTACGCGAAAGGCTGCATTTCGACCTTGGCGGCGCGCAGCATGTCGAGGTTCAAGTGCGGCATCGGTTCGGTCCCCGTTGGCGAATGGGCATTGGTGCAGTCTGATATTGCAAGGTCGGTTGTGGCAGCAGCCTTAGGGCTTCCAGCGCGCACGAATTTCATCGGCAATCATAGCGGCGGAATCGACAGGCGGATACGTCCACGATCCGATCTCGGGCGTTTTACCGGGCTGTGCGAATTGAGTGGGGTCGCCAAACGTATCCGGGAGCGGCCGTGTCGCGCCAGCCGCCGTAAGGCCGGCATGGAAGCGGGCAAACTTCGGCGAGCCACCCGATGGCGTGAAGACGTAGACCGGCTTGCCTGTGGCGCACGCCTCTCCACACATGTTGACGCTGTCTGCGGTGACGACGAGGACATCGGCGTTGGCCAGAAACTGCGCGTAGGGGTTGGCGCCACGGCCATCCCAGATGATGCGGGGCCGACCGGTGGTGGCGCGCTCGACGGCCTTGATCAGCCGCTGATGTGTGCGCCGCGACGGTGTCACCAGGAAACTTGCGCCGCGTGCGCCAAGCGAAGCCAGCGCGGTTTCAAAGCGGCGGTCATCGGCCTCAGTGAATGCATAAACGCCGTTCTTGCCGCCAAGTATGACGGTCACGCGGGGCCCGGGCAGTGTGGCAATGTCGGTGGGAATGTCGCTGCGGAGGTCTGCGAGGCGTGTGTTTGAGAAACTGTGCGGTGCGGTCAGAGTGGTGATCACGTTGGCGCCGCGGCGGCGGTCGTGTTCGGGCACCCAGATCAAATCCGCGGTGCCCGGCCCGGTCTTGGGGTCCTGCAGAACCACGGTAAATACCTTGCCGCCCGAGCGCTTTTTCAGGGCGCGAACATAAGGGATGCTGGCCCGGCCTGTGGCCAAGGCAATATCCGGCCATGGCGGCGCAAACAACGTGCCCGGCTCGCCGAACCGCTCGGCTGGCGCAACGGGCCCCCAGGGCGCTGCCAGTGCCCACACACCGCTTGGGGTGACTTTTTTCATGACATAGTCGATGCCCAGGGCGTCGGCGACGCCACGGACTTGAACATCCATCCCGGCCTTACCGTCGGTGATCAGCCACGCGCGCGCCCCGGCTTGACGGGACGGCTCGCACGCAGTTTCACGAGGAATCGATCGGGTCATGCTCGAACCATCTGCCATGGCGCCGGTTTGGCTGCTCCAGCGCCGATGGTCGAGAGCCCACTGCGCCGCAGGTGTGCGTTACGCCTTGACCATCTGCCACAGAGAGTGATGAGCCCGCGATGACACCCCGCCTCGATGCGATCGACTGGCGTATCCTAAAGGAACTGCAGTCAGACGGCAGTATAACCAACGTCGCGCTTGCCGAGCGCGTCGGACTGTCGCCACCGCCGTGCCTGCGCCGCGTGCGCGCACTCGAAGAGGCGGGGCTGATCGCGGGCTATACCGCCTTGCTCGACGAGCGCGGCCTGGGCTTTCCCCTTGAAGCCTTTGCGCTGGTGCGGCTGCACAGCCAAGCGGAGGCCGATCTGCGCGGATTTGAAGATCGCGTGCTGGCTTGGCCGCTGGTTCGCGAAGCCCATATGCTATCGGGGGAAAGCGACTACATTCTACGGTGCGTGGCCCCGACTTTGGAGGCCTTCCAAGATTTCGTATTGCGCGAGTTGACCGCCGCGCCGAACGTCGCAAGCGTTAAGACGCACGTCACGATCCGCCGTGCGAAACGGGAACCGGGGGTTCCGGTGTCACTTGCGCCAGCCAAAGCCGCGCCGGGCGGTGACGGCTGACGATCAGCGCTTCGGCTTGCGGACCGGGAGCGGAATGCCAGCATCGCCGGCAGCTACTCCAGGTGCTGCGGCCGGATCAGCCGCCGGATCGTCGCCAGCCGATGGCAAGGCGCCCGACGGTGCGGCCGACCCCGGCGCTGCTGCCAGCGGAGCGGCTACTTGCGCCGCCGTTGCCTGAGCCTGCGTTTGAACCTGTGACGCGAGCGGTTGCAGTTGGCCGTTGACCCTGACGCCTTGGACGGGCGTTGCCGCCGCTGGTAAGCCGTTCGACGGCAGAGGGATTACGCTCGATCCCGATGCGGCACCACCGGTCGATGGAGCGGCGTTGGCCGCTGCCGACTGCGGTTGTGCACGCTCGGCCTCTTTCGCGGCTTTGGTCTCCCGCTCGATCCGGCGCCAGTTGGCCACAGCCGCGTTGTGATCTTTCAACGTTTCGGAAAACGTGTGGCCGCCGGTGCCATCGGCCACGAAATAAAGGTCGTTCGACTGCGCCGGGTTCAGTACGGCGGCAATTGCTTCGCGACCGACGTTGGCGATCGGTGTCGGGGGCAATCCATCGATGTGATAGGTGTTATAAGCGGTCTTTTGATCGATGTCCGAGCGGTAGATCGGGCGGCCCATCGGTCCGGCGCCAAGAGTGATGCCATAGATGATCGTCGGATCGGACTGCAGACGCATATTGCGGCGGAGGCGGTTGACGAACACAGCCGCGACCTTGGGCCGCTCGTCCGCTTTTCCGGTTTCCTTCTCGACCACGGAGGCGAGGATCAGCGCCTGTTGCGGCGTCTGGATCGGCAGGTTGGGTTGCCGCTTTTCCCACTCCTGAGCCAGCACGCGTTGCAATTCAGCCGACATCCGATCGATTAGGTCCTGGCGCTGGGTGCCGCGCTGGATGACCATGGTATCTGGCAGCAAGCTGCCCTCTACGGGAATGCCCGCGATGTCTCCCGACAACAGCTCGTTTGCTTTGAGCCGCTCGACGATTTGGAAGCTCGTCAGACCCTCCGGCACCGTAATCTTGAGCAGCGCGCTTTTGCCCTCGATCAGCAGGTCGGCGATCTCGCGCATGCTGGCGCCGGGCTTGAACTCGTAGACGCCAGCCTTCAGGTCGCCGCCCTTCTTTCCGGTGCCTGTGATGCGGCTGGAGATCATCATCGCCATGAATGTCCAGCGGTTGGCGATGACGCCATCCCGCTCGAGCCGTTCGGCAATGTCGCTCGAGCCTTCGCCGCGCGGCACGACGAACGACTTGGACGACTTCAGCGGACCTGGAAAATCGAAGCTCGAAATCAGCCACACGGTGCCAAGCATAGTGGCTGCAAAAATGGTAAAAATCGCGCTGCCGAGGCGAACAAACCGTGGTTCTTTACGCTGGCTGCGGAGCGCTTTGCGCGCGCGCCGGGCAACGCGTTCGGGCTCGGCGGCGACTGCGGGGCTGGCCGATGGCCGCCCGGATGGTGGCTTCTTGCCGGGTTGCGTGGTGCCGTTCGCGGGCGCGTTAGCAGACGATCCACGCGGCGCTGCTTGGCCGAGCGCCAACGCCTGGACCTCGGCGCGCGCCAGATCCTTGAGATCGCGGGCTTTCACATCGCGCAGGTCTTTGTGAGCCGCCATTTGATCCGTTTTAAGTGAGGTTGACGACCGAGATCCGAGTCGTTCGTTCGCACGAACGGCTCACCCTTAACTTCGACTGAGTCTCAAGTCGGAATATGGCAAAAGGGCGTTGTCGACGCGTCGACGGTCAACGTTGCGGGCAGCCGGTTCATGCCAAATGATCGCAATTCCGACGCGCTCGGACGCCTTTCAACCGTGTCCCCGCGTCCCAGTGTATCCGGGCTGCGCGTTATGTTCCAAGAATTCGATGATCGCGGACGCGATGTCGGTACCGGTCGCCTGTTCGATGCCCTCGAGACCGGGCGATGAATTGACCTCCAGGACCATCGGCCCGCGGTCGGATCGCAACAGGTCGACACCGCAGACATTGAGGCCGAGTGCGGCCGCCGCGCGGATGGCGGTATCATGTTCGGCGGCGGTGAGTTCGGCAGCCTCGGCGCGGCCGCCACGATGCAAGTTCGATCGGAATTCGCCCGATTTGCCGGTGCGGCGCATGGCTGCGACAACTCGGCCGCCAATCACGAAGGCACGGACGTCGGTGGCATTCGACTCGCGCACGAACTCTTGCACCATGATGTCGACGTTGGCCGCGCTGAACGCCTCGATGATCGATTTCGCCGAGGCCTCGGTCTCGGCCAGGATCACGCCCATGCCTTGCGTGCCTTCGAGCAGCTTGATGACGACCGGCGCGCCGCCGACTTCGGCGATGACCTCCTCGGCCCGGCGCGGATCGTTGGCAAACGCCGTCGTCGGCAACCCGATACCAGCCCGCGCCAGCAACTGCAGGGCGCGGAGTTTGTCGCGGGCGCGTCCGATGGCGACGCTCTCGTTCAGCGAATACACGCCCTGCATCTCGAACTGGCGCAGGACCGCCAAGCCATAATGCGTGACCGACGCGCCGATCCGCGGGATCACCGCGTCGAACCGGGGCAATTCCTTGCCGCCAAACCGCAAGACGGTGCGGTTCGACGTGATGTTCATGTGAACTTTGAGCGTGTTCACGACATCGACGGAATGATCTCGTTCGAGGGCGGCCTCGACGATGCGGCGGTGGGAATAGAGGCTGGCGTTGCGTGCGAGCATAACGAAGCGCATGTCGGCTCCTTGGCCGGGCTCAGGCTCGGGCTCTGGCTCAGACTCTGGCTCAGGCTCTGGCGGCGGCGTTTAGTCCAATGCAATCGCTCCGGGAAGCCGGTGTCTGAACGTCTCCCGAGGTAATAGCAAGGCGTTGCGGGTTGAACACGGTCACTGAGATAAACGACGCAACACGTCTCGGCTGAACGCTTTAACCTTTCAACGGCAACAATCCATCGGTTCGCTCGGCGAGGGCGCGCGCTTGCGCAACGCAAACGGCTCAGAAGCGGGACGGGCCGTAAACCGCTCGCGCAGTCCGCCATGTGTTCGCGTAAGCGTCCACGGTCTCTTCGATGGGCTCGCCGTACCCGCCGCCAATGAGCGTGGTGAGGGCAACGCCAGCCCGGCGGCAGGCCAGCATCACCATGCGGTCGCGGGCGATCAGCCCGTCGTGGGTGACGGCGAGGCGGCCAAGGCGGTCGGAGGCGAGCGGGTCGACGCCAGCGATGTAGAAAACGATATCAGGACGCGTCGCGAGCGCGGCATCGAGGGCCTCGCGGCAGGCCGACAAATAGCCGTTGTCGGTGGTCCGGTCTGGCAGGCCGATGTCGAGGTCAGACGGCGGCTTGTCGAACGGGTAGTTGTTCTCGCCGTGCACGCTGACGACGAACACGCGCGGCTCGTCGCGCAGGATGGTGGCGTTGCCATCGCCGTGGTGCACGTCGAGATCGAGGATCGCCGCGCGTTCGATTTTGCCCTCCGCGAGCAGCGTCGAACTGGCCACGGCACAGTCGTTGAACACGCAAAAACCGGCCCCGGTTTCGCGGTGGGCGTGATGCGTTCCACCCGCGAGTTGGCCGGAAAAGCCTGTGGTCAGACAATCCCGGGCGGCGGCCATCGTTCCGCCGACGGTGGCGAGTGCGCGGGCAAGCAGGACCGGGCTCCAAGGCAGGCCGATCCGGGCCTCGATATCGCGCGGCAGTCGGCCTTCGAAGACGGCTGAGATGTAGTCGGCGTCATGAACGCAAGCGACCAGAGCCGCCGTTGCCAGTGGGGACGCGATGAGTTGGCTCGGGTTCAAGATACCATCGGCCAACACGGAATGTTTCAGTCGCAGATATTTATCGGCCGGAAAGCGATGACCCGGCGGCAATGGGAGCGGAGGCGTATCGGGATAGTAGACGGTGAACGGCATGAGGTTAGGCACCGCACGGGTTATGCGGAGACGGGTTCGGCGGCACGCGAATTACGCGCCGCGCGGCACGGTTGACCTAACGCAAGGCGACGACCCGCGTCACGCGATGGTTCGAGGACGCTCACCGCCCCCGACCGGGCGTTTGGCTGGGGTCGGCCACCGGCTGGACCTTAGGCGCCAATGCCGCCGTGCCGGCCGATCTTGCCCCCGAAAGTTCGACCGTCGTCAGCTGGCAGTTCTTGTCGCGATCGGCGAGTTCGAACACGCGGTTGGGGCGTTCGACGAACTCAGCCCGGTCGACCTTGCCGTCGCCGTTGCGGTCGTAATAGCCAAAGTCGACCGTCTCGAACATCCGGTCAACCTTGACGATGGCGACCCAGTCCTCGCGCGTCAGCCAGCCTTTGCGGCCCGTGTCGCCAATGTCGGACAACTCCGAGGCGTAGGCTTTCCACTCGTCGCAATTCACCGTGCCGTCTTTGTTGCGGTCCCAGTTTCCAGCCGCCAGCAGAAACGTGCGGTCGACGTCGGACGGTCCGCCAGACAACGTCGACATCATCGAGTTTGAGCAGCCAGCGAGGATGCCAGCGCAGGCCGCCAGCAACAGCCACGGCGAGCCTGGATGCTGGCGCGCGAGACGGCTGCGGCGCAGGTGCCCGTTGTGATGATGACCCATGTGGCGCGATTCTCCCTGACGTTTGCGCTACGAACGAACCGTGGCGCCCGCGCGGCGCCGAGCAGCCACGTGGCGAAAAGTGTTGTTTTCAATGCTGACGGCGAACACGTATCAACGGTTGGCTGGCGCATCGCCGCCCAACGGTGCGCCGATTTTGGCATCGGCGCAAACAACGGCTTCGGTGAACATCGCGGCGACGAACGCACGCAACGGGCCATCGGCCGCGGTGAAAGGCTCGATTGCCGCGATGGCCGCTTCCATGTGGCGGCGTACTTCCAAGCGGGCCGGCTCGAGCCCGAGAACGGTGGCGACGGTCGCCTTGCCGCTATCTTTAGACGTGTCTTTGCCAGCTTCCGCGGTACTGCGCGAGGCGTCGATCACGTCGTCTAAAGCTTGGAATGCCAGTCCGACCTCGCGACCCAGCGCGCGCAAAGCGACCATCGCGTTCGCATCGACGCTAGCGATGACGCCGCCCATTTCGACAGCAGCGATGAATAAAGCGCCGGTCTTTTGGTCGTTGATGTCGTCGATTTTGGCGAGGTTGTCGCGCACCGAGCGGTCATTCAGATCGCGCTCCTGACCAGCGGCCAGTCCGTCGGCGCCAGAAGCCGTCGACAGAATCGCGGTAAGCGCGATCCGTTGGGCGTCCGTAAGGTGGTCGATTGCCGCAACGATGCCAAAGGCGCGCGTCAGCATCGTGATGGCAGCAAGAACGGAAGTGGCTTCGCCATAAGCGACATGCGTGGTCGGCAGGCCGCGTCGGAGATTGGCGTTGTCCATGCACGGCAGATCGTCGAGCACGAGAGACGCGGTGTGGATGAGCTCGAGTGCGCAGCCAGCATCGATCGCGACGCTGGGATCGCAGCCGAAATCGGCTGCCGTGAGCATCGTCAACAACGGCCGGACCCTCTTGCCCGGCGCGAGGAGACCATGGCGAACCGCGCGGCTGAGGCTGACTGGGGGATGGCTCGGACCGGGGACGAGTTGACCGAGGCGGCGATTGACCTGATCGTGGAGGTCGAGCCACGCGGGCGGGGAATTCCACCGCGATGGCGCGGACTGATGCGGCGGGATGTGGGCCAAGCCGTGCATTGCGTCGTGGTCCTTCCGTCCGTCCTACCTCACCGCGTCGGCCAGAGCCGGTCTGTCATACAACCACGGCGCAGGCCACTTCGACATGCTCCGCAACCGGTCGTCGTAACGCCTCCAACACGAGTAGGCGCGAAACTCAAGGGCGCAGCCCGCCGTATCAAGATGCAGCCGACCTTAGACGACATGCAATAAGCAGTGACGATCCACGCGCCTGCAAGTTTCAACGGTGTTGCATTTCCGTTGTCTAAGTGGTCTCGCCTAACACCGCCAACCTAGATAAGGTCGCTCAAAAACACGATCCGAACCACCGTGATCGCAGTCAGGGACAATAATAGCACGTGGGTGTCAACAGCATAGTACCTCCAAATCCCGGGACGGCGGCTGGTTCGCCCGACGTGGCACGGGATCGTGGCGCTTCCGGCAGCTGCGATGTCATCCTCATCGGCGGGGGCCTTGCCAACGCGTTGATCGCTTGGCGGCTGATGGAAGCGCGTCCCGAATTGGATGTTCGCATCATCGAACGCGGGCCAACGCTTGGCGGTAACCATACGTGGTCTTTCCACGACTCTGACGTGCCGCCATGGGTGATGGAACGGTTGAAGCCGTTCATAACGGCGAGCTGGCAGCGGCAGAGTGTGCATTTTCCCGGCCACAGCCGCCTCTTCGACGTGCCCTACCACGCGATCGCGTCGGACAAGTTGCACGAGGTGATGGCGCCGAAGCTCGGTAACCGTTTGGTGCTTGATACCGATGTCGTCGCATTCAGTGCCGACAGCGTGACGTTGGCTGACCAACGGACGATTACGGCCAAATGCGTGGTCGACGGGCGCGGACCCGAGAAGAATGCGAACCTGGCGCTCGGCTTTCAAAAGTTCGTTGGTCTCGAGGTCGAGACCGTCGAACCGCACGGCGAGACCGTGGCCGTCATCATGGACGCAACCGTGCCTCAGCTCGGCGGCTACCGGTTCTTCTACACGCTGCCGTTCTCGCCCACGCGGATGTTGATCGAGGATACCTACTACACCGACGGCCCGGAACTCGACGCCGCTTCACTGACAGCCCGCGTTCACGACTACGCACGGCAAAAAGGATGGCGCATCAAGGATGTCGTGCGCGAAGAACGCGGCGTTCTACCCGTGGTGCTTGCCGGCGATATGGACGGGTTTTGGAACAGCGTTGGCCGCGACGTACCGAAAGTGGGGCTGAGAGCGTCGCTATTTCATCCCACGACCGGCTATTCGCTGCCCGACGCCGCCGCGCTCGCCGACCGAATCGCGCGAATGGAAACGATCACATCGGCCACCGTCCAAGCGATGGTCGAGGACTATGCGCGGACGCTATGGCGGGACCGGGCGTTTTTCCGGCTGCTCAACCGGCTGCTGTTCATCGCCGCGCGTCCGGAGGAACGGGTGTCGGTGATGGAGCGGTTTTATACCTTGCCAGGACCGCTGATCGAGCGGTTCTTCGCAGCCAAGCTGACGTTCGGGGATAAAGCGCAAATCATGATGGGACGTCCGCCGCTGCCAATTATCCGCGCTGTCGGCGTGATCGGGACCGATCCCGCCTGGGCGTTCGCGCGCCGCGTCGCTGGAAGCTCACAGTGACGGCGGTGATTGTGAAAGGCGACGCTCCGTCCGAAGCGAACGGAAACACGCGATCAGCGCTGGCGGGTTCGACGGCAGAGATGTCGCCCGAAGCGATTATCGCCCTGTCGCGCGAGCGGATCGAGAAGGGGTCGAAGAGCTTTGCGGGCGCCGCGCGCCTGTTTGACCCGCAAACGCGCGATAGTGCCTATATGCTGTATGCGTGGTGCCGCCATTGCGACGACGAGATCGACGGCCAGGAGCTTGGCTTCAACACCGAGGCAGCCGCGACACCGCCGACGCAAGCCCGGCTGTCGGCGTTGCGCGAACGGACGGTCGAGGCGATCGAGGGCAGAGCTGCAGATCCGATATTCGTCGCGCTGCAGCTGGTGCTCGCCCGCCACGAGATTCCAGCGCGCCATCCCCTCGAACTCATCGACGGCATGGCGATGGATGTTCACGGCCAGCGCTATGCCACGCTCGAGGATACCCTGCTTTATTCCTACCACGTCGCCGGCGTCGTTGGCGTGATGATGGCCATGGTGATGGGCGTGCGGGAGGCGGCAACCCTCGACCGCGCGTGCGACCTCGGCATCGCGTTTCAGCTGACCAATATCGCGCGAGACGTGCACGCCGACGCGCAGGTCGGGCGCGTCTATCTACCAGCCGATTGGCTGGTCGAAGCCGGGATCGCGCCAACGGCGGTTGCCGTTGCCGACGCTGCGAACCGGAGCGCCGTTCATGCTGTGACACTGCGATTGCTGGACGAAGCCGACCGCTACTACGCCTCGGCTGGCGATGGCCTCCACCACCTGCCGCTCCGGTCGGCGATGGCAATTGCGGCGGCGCGGCGCGTTTACAGCGATATTGGCAACGTCGTGCGCGAGCTGGGTGCTGTTGCTGGCGCGAAGCGGGCAAGCCTCGGACGAATGCGAAAACTGACGGGGCTTGTCACGGCGACGGGAGACGCGGTCGGCGCCCACACCATCGGCCGTTGGCGAACCGCCAGTGAACGGACCGGGTTGTGGACGATGCCGCGCGGGTAGACCGTTCGTCTGTCAAGTGTTCGAGACGCACGAGCACCGTCGTCAGGTCAGGCTTCGAAATCCGTTGATGAACGTGATGCAGAACTGCGCGGGGTTTGCCCCTCCGCTGCGATTTTCGATGTTAAGCACACCGACGCCCACGGATAGCGTGACGTTGCCAGCAGTTCCGGTCCTGCCGGTAAATGCGCCCACCCCGCCGTTGACGATCCGGCTACTTAGGCCAAGCGATGCAAGCGCCGGAGTCGTCCCAATATCATAACACAAGATACCGGCGATTGCGGCGTTCGACGACGTTGGATGCACTTCGTTGATCATGAGAATGCCGGACGGCGTTGGCGTTGTTATTGTTCTTGCCGTGTCTCTCACCATCGTGAACTGGATGCTGTCGAGCGCCCGAACCGACGTCATGGCGCTAGCGCTATCGACGACCATCGCCTCTTGCCACGAGGTGCCATTGGGGCTGACTTTGACGTGGAAGTTGTCATCGCCGGTCAGCCCATATTCGGCGCGGCCGGAGAAACCGTTCTGAAACAGAAGGCTCGCGGTCTGAGCGGTTGCCGCCTTGTTGATTTTGAGCTGGTGGCCGGCGCCATCGTGATTGAGCAAGGTGGCGGGCGAGGTGACGGCAAGCCGGTTGGTGGCATCGGCGGTGGCGTTCACCCCAACGAGGGCGATCGGATTGACCGAGGAAATTCCGCTGGCATAAGCCGCCCATGCTGTTCCGTTGAAGACATAGAGCCGTGCTTCGGCCGCGACCCAGGCGAGCCAGCCGGTGCGCGGCATGTAGAACGCCCAAGCGCCATCTTGCCAGGCCGCGATTTTGGCGGGCGCACCAGCCCAGGCGCCCATCGCCCCGGTCGGGACGATATAGCGATCGCCATCCGTCGGCGCGGCGGGTGGTGCGGTCAGCGTCCGCGAGGCGACACCGACCTGCACGATGGCATCCAGCATGCGGATCGCTTCATTGTGGGTGACGTGCTTTTGCGACTGGGCGGCGGCAATATACGGCAGGACGAGATTGGGGGTCTGGTCGGTCACGGGTTACTCGCGCACGGTTGAAGGCGGCCTTGTTGTGCGCGCAGTTTAATCGTGGCGGAGGAGGCGGGGATAAGTTTGCCGAAACACTGGCCTTTCCGCGCCGGTGACGCCCCTTGACCCGGGTTCGCGGGGATTGCATCTAGCGGTCCGGTATCTGCCGTCACGCTACTGCAACACTGATTGGGCCGCCGGGATCACAATGAGCGACGCAACCCGCATCGATCGCCGCTTTGCCCAACTGAAGACCGCCGGGAAGCCGGCGCTCGTGACGTTCATCACGGCGGGCGATCCCGATCTCGAAACGTCGGCCAAGATCCTCGCCGGATTGCCAGCTGCCGGCGCCGATGTGATCGAGATCGGCATGCCGTTCTCCGATCCGATGGCCGATGGGCCAGCGATCCAGGCCTCAAGCCTGCGGGCGCTCAAGGCCGGAAATACGATGGCGAAGACGCTGCAACTGGTGGCAGACTTCCGCAAGATCGACACTGAGACGCCGATCGTGCTGATGGGCTACTACAACCCGATCTTTGTCATGGGGCCGGAATTATTTCTGGCGAAGGCCAAAGCGGCCGGTGTCGACGGCTTGATCGTCGTCGATTTGCCGCCCGAGGCCGACGAGGAATTGTGCGTGCCCGCCCAACGGCATGGGCTCAACTTTATCCGGCTGGCCACGCCGACGACCGATGCGGCCCGTCTGCCTGCGGTGCTCGCCAACACGTCTGGCTTTGTCTATTATGTCTCGATTACCGGGATCACGGGCACAGCCGCACCCGATGTCGCCGACGTTCACGCCCAAGTCGCTCGTATAAAGCGTGCGACGGAGCTTCCCGTCGCGGTCGGTTTCGGCATAAAGACGGGTGAACAGGCAAAAGCGCTCGCAAAAGGCGCCGATGGCGTCGTTGTCGGGTCCGCCCTGGTCGGAGCGATCTGTGCAACGCTCGACGGCAACGGCGCGGCGACAGCTCGAACCGCATCGGCCGTTCACGACATCGTTCGCGGCATATCCACAGCACTCCACGCCGCCTGAAGCTGGACTTCCGCTATTTTCAGCGGCTCGTCCAACGGGCGGCACCGGCACCGACGAGGAGGGTTCGCCCTTGAATTGGATCAACAATTTCGTCAGGCCCAAGATCCGCAGCCTGCTGACGCCAACGCAGAAGCGCGAGGTGCCGGACGGAACGTGGGTGACCTGTCCCGAGAGCGGGCAGATGGTGTTTCATCGTGACCTCGAGGCGAACCAGTTCGTGTTCCCGGGGTCGGGCTACCATCAGCGGATGACGGCGCGGCAGCGGCTGGGTCATACGTTCGACGATGGCAACTACAAGCTCGTGCCGGTGCCCGCCGTCGGCGTCGATCCGCTGAAGTTCCGAGATTCGAAGCGCTACGTGGACCGGTTGAAGGAAGCACGCGCCAAGTCAGAACAGGATGACGCCGTGCTGATCGGCGAGGGGCGGCTCAACGGGCTGCCGGTCGTGGCAGCAGCCCAAGACTTTTATTTCATGGCCGGGTCGCTCGGCATGGCGGCTGGCGAATCCATCATCACGGGCATGCTTCGGGCGGTCGAACTTGGCCAACCGTTCATCCTGTTCACGGCTTCGGGTGGCGCGCGCATGCAGGAAGGCATCCTGTCGTTGATGCAGATGCCGCGGACAACGATTGCCGTGCAGCGCCTGCGCGAGGCGCGGCTGCCGTATGTCGTCGTCATGACCGACCCGACTTCGGGTGGGGTCACGGCATCGTATGCCATGCTCGGCGACATCCATATTGCCGAGCCGAACGCGCTGATCTGCTTTGCCGGTCCACGCGTGATCCAGCAGACCATCCGCGAGCAATTGCCCGACGGGTTCCAACGGTCGGAGTATCTGCTGGCGCATGGCATGGTCGACATGGTGGTTCACCGCCATCAAATGCGGCAGACGCTCGCGTCCGTTTGCGGCCTGTTGATGTCTGGTGTCGAGGGGCGCAAAGCCCGCGAGCGTCAGGCAGATAAACCGTTGGCCATCAAGCTCAACGGCCGGGCGAATGCCAACGGCGCCTATCAGCCTGGAGACGTTGCTCCGCCGGCTTCGGGAACTGCAAACGGTCCGGGCGTTATGGCGCCAACGATGGACAGCGCGACGGCTGCGGTCAAGAATGGCGCAGCGGCAGTTGCACGGGTTGAGGCTCGAGAGGCGGACACCGGTGGCGGAGCGCCGGTCAGCGGTGGTGCGACGGCTATTGGTGCGACGGGCACCGGTGGAGGCAACGTGGCGGCAGCAGCGAGCCCTGCACCGTCTAAACCCGGGACGAACCATCAGGAAACCGGGAAACGGGAGCCCGGGCAAGTCGGTACCGGGACCGAGAAACCTGCGAAAGATACCGGAAAACGGGAAACGGGCGGGCTAACGTCGAACAGCGGCACGGTCGCCGAACCGCCAAGGTTAGATGCGGCGCCCCAAGTTGCAGGACAGACGTCGCCTCATGGCGCAACGTCAGCGTCGCCGGGGTCTGAAACGGCGGCGAGCGGCGATTCGCCAAAAGGCGCCACGAAGCCATAAGCCCTCCCCGATCGAGCCAAGCTGCGCTATAGCACGCGCGAAATGCTGTGTGGGGGGACGAGACCATGTCTGATCAAGCGAGCGATGAGCGAGCCAATACCACGGGCGTGACCGCAAAGGTCGCCAGTCGGCTGTCACGCGAGATCGAAGACAGTTTTGACGAGACGCTGGAACTCGAGCTCGACGAGGCCCGTCTCGACGCCATCGAGAAAGCCGCATTCAACGGCGAGCGGTCGGAAGCGCTTTCGGGCAGCGCCTACATGAAGGAGCTATTTCGGCTCCAGCACGAGTTGATCCGCCTTCAGGACTGGGTCGCGACGCATAAGCTGAAAGTGGTCGTCCTGTTCGAGGGTCGCGATGCGGCCGGCAAGGGTGGCGTGATCAAGCGCATCACGCAGCGGCTCAATCCGCGCATCTGCCGGGTGGTAGCGCTGACCGCGCCGAGCGAGCGGGAACGGACGCAATGGTATTTCCAACGCTATGCGACGCACCTGCCGGGCGGCGGCGAGATCGTGCTGTTCGACCGCAGCTGGTACAACCGGGCCGGCGTCGAGCGGGTGATGGGGTTTTGTGGCGAGACCGACGTCGAGGAGTTTTTCCGCTCCGTGCCCGACTTCGAGCGCATGCTCGTCCGCTCCGGCATCATCCTGGTGAAATACTGGTTTTCGATCAGCGACGAGGAGCAGCACGCGCGCTTCCTCGCCCGCATCCAAGACCCGATGAAACAGTGGAAGTTGTCGCCGATGGACCTCGAGTCGCGGCGGCGCTGGGAGGCCTATACCAAGGCCAAGGAAGATATGCTGGAGCGGACGCATATCCCCGAGGCGCTGTGGTGGATCGTGGAGGCCGACGACAAGCGGCTCGCCCGGCTCAACTGCATCGGCCATCTGCTGGGACAGGTGCCGTATGACGATGTCGTGCGGCCGGGGATCGTGTTGCCCGAGCGGGTCCGCAACCCCGACTACACCCGCGATCCAATCCCGCAGGAGATGTACGTGCCGAATTTGTACGGGGTGTAGTGGGAGTGGGAGGTGCTGGGTGGCCCGCTCCATCTGCTGCTTCATGATGACCGCTCAGGCGCCCCTCACGCGTTTCCGCCCCTCACGCGTTTCCGCCCTCACCCGGTTTCCGCCCCTCACGCGTTTCCGCCCTCACCCGGTTTCCGCCCCTTGCATGATGGTTTGGCTCGAATCTGACAGTGGTTTGGGCGACCCAACGGACGGTGGCCGCCGAGGATTGCCAGCAGGTGATCAACCACAACGTCCAGGTTGTCGTAGACATCGCCATTCCAGACGCGATGGACGCGGTATCCGAGTTGCTTCAGCGCGGCCGTGCGGATCGCATCGGTGGCGCGTTCTTCGTCGGTGCTGTGCGTTCCGCCGTCGACTTCTACAACCAGCATCTTATCGGGTCATGGTGACCCGTCTGGAAAAATTGGCCGGTCAATCGATCCTAACAGCGTCCGGCCGGAATTCCATGACGGCGATGACGGTACCGGGCACGCACCCATCTGACGCTCACGTATGGCTGCTGGCCGCTGGCCGCTGGCCGCTTACCGCTTACCCGGGTCGTATTTGTTCTTCTGGCGCCATTCGGACATGAAATAGGATAGCGCGTCGTCGATCGTCGACGGCAGGACGATCTTCGCGGCGACGAGGCAGTCACCGTGGGCGCCCGATGAGGCGTTGCGCACGCCCTTGCCCTTGAGGCGAAATATCGAGCCGGAATTCGTGCCCTTGGGCAGCGTGACATGGACCCGGCCCGATGGCGTCTCGACCTCGATCTTGGCGCCGAGCACGGCCTCGTCGATGGTGACGGGCACCTCGAACAGCACGTCGTCGCCCTGGCGGCGGAACACGGCGTGCGGCCGGACGCGGACCTCGACGAGCGCGTCGCCGGCCTCGATCGGGCCAGCGCCACCTTTGCCACGCAACCGGAGCACCTGGCCGTCGATGACGCCTTCGGGCACCGCGAGATCGAGCACACCGCCGTCGGGCAGCGTCACGCGCTTTTTCGCGCCGTTCACGGCTTCGAGAAAATCGACCTCCAGGCTGTAGCGGACATCTGGCCCACGTCCGCTGCTGGCTCCAGCGCCCATGCCGCCCATACCGGACCGCGCGCGTTCGCCGAAAACGTCGGTGAAGACATCCGAAAAGCCGAAGTCCTCAAAACTGCGGCCCGACCGTCCAGCCCGCGCGCTCCCGCTCCCGCTGCTGCTGCCGCGCGGTGGAAACACCGGCTCGCCGCCAGCATCGATTTCGCCCCGGTCATAGCGGCGGCGCTTGTCGGTATCGAGCAGGAAGTCGTGCGCCGACGACGCGCGCTTGAACCGGTCCTCGGCGTCGCGGCCAGGATTGACGTCGGGGTGGAACTCCTTGGCGAGCTTGCGGAACGCACGGCGAATGTCGTCTTCGCTCGCGCCGCGCGGAACGCCGAGTACGACGTAGGGATCATCTGCCATCGGTCAGGAGCCTGTTTCGAGCTCGAAGGTGCGCTCCAGCAGCACGGCAAGCTGCTCGAAGCGGCGGCGCAGCCGTTCGCCGTCGAGTGACACATACGCCGGGGGCAGGGTCAAGACGAGCTTACCCGTATCCAGACGAATTGGCGTCTCGTCGATGACCCCGGACACGCCGATCGACAACATGTGGGCCGCACGGATCGCCGCGCCGACAATGCGGGCGCGCTTCAAGGCGCGCTTGCTGGCCAGCGCTTTCAACGCGTCGGAGATGCGGTCTTTGTCGTGTGGCCCCTGGTGGCGGTAATAGACGGCGAGCGCGAGAAACACGCGGCCTGGGTGGTCGATGCCGCCGAGTGAGGCGTGAGCCAAGACGTTGAGGCTCTGGGCGCCGCGATAGTCGGGATGGGCGCGCCAGCCGACGTCGGACATCAGGCAGGCGGCATGGCGCAACCGCCGCTCGTCTTGGGTTTCGGCCAGATCGTCGCCGGTGAACAGTTGGTCGGTCCAGCGGCACAGTTCATGGGCATGTTCGGCCGAGCGAGACCGCTGGCGGGCATACCCGTCGGCGTAGCTGATCAGCGGATCTTTCGCGCGTTCGTGGTCTGAGAGCTGCGAGAACAGCAGGCCCTCACGGATGCCGAAAACCGAAATCACGACGCTGGATGGCTGCAGGCGGCGCGTCAGGCGCTCCAGAATCAAGGCGCCATAGGGGAGGATGTCGCGCCGAGGTTTGGCGAGTTCGTCGGCCGATGACAGGCTGCCAGGTTTTTTGGATTTTCGCGCGAAGTCGACGATCTCGGTCACCGAGAGCGTGTAGCCGTGCATCACCCGCAGCGGGTAGGCGGTCTCTTCCATTTGAACGCGTGCGATCGAGCGCCACGACCCGCCGACAGCGTAGAACGGACGCCCCTTGCCGTGCACCAGAAACGGAACGCGGTCGAGTTCGGCTTCGATCAGCGGCAGAGCGCGTTCGAGGCGGTCGCCGGTGGTATCGATCAGGCGCAAACCGCCAAGCGGCAGCGAGATCGCGTCGCGCAATTGCCCGTCGACGATGTTGATCAACTCAAGACTGCCGCCGCCAAGGTCACCAGCGATCCCGTCGGCACCGGGGAAACCCATCATGATGCCCTGGGCGGCAAACAGCGCCTCTTGCTCGCCGGTCAGAATTTCGATGCGGGTGCCACACGATACTTGCGCACGGCGGATGAAGTCAGCGCCATCATCGGCGTCGCGGACGGCAGCGGTGGCGAGCACGCGGACATTTTTGACGCGGCGCACGGTCAGGATGGCTCGAAACCGTTTCAGCGCCACGAGAGCACGGCCGACCGCCTCGTCACCGAGCTTGCCCGTGGTGGCGACCGACCGGCCGAGCCCGCACAGAACCTTTTCGTTGAACAGCGTTGCGGGCGACCGCACCGCGCCTTCGTAAATCACCAGCCGGACCGAGTTGGAGCCGATGTCGATGACGCCGATCGGTTCGAGGCCATAGCCCTCGCACGCGCCCGACGCGGCATCTCTGGCCGTGCCGTGGCCCGACGCCAGCCCACGATCGCCCTCGGGCGGCTGTGGCGGCTTGCGCTCACCGAACAATTTCATAAGTCCTGCCACGCAACCCTGCCGCTGGTTGACGATGTTCGGTCGACGTCTGGCCGATCGACGCGAGCGCTTTACGTCGCCAGGCACAAGCCGCAGCGGAACCAGCGCATTGGCGCCCTTGTTGCCACACTGCGATGCCCAAGCAAGCACCAAGTTGCCGCGATTTGATCCTTAGAGCCAACGCGTATCGTTAGCGCGATCAGTTGCGCGGTTTGAGCTGGACCGGTGGCGGCGAACTCGCGAGCAGAGACTTGCCGCGTCCCGACAACGACGGATTGTTCATAAAATAGTGATGCGCGTTGAATATTTCTTCGCCCGGCCCTGGCACGATCCGGCGCGAGGACCCGTCGGCCAGAATCTGCCAGCTCTGCTGGTTGTCGCGCAGGTTGTTGGCCATGATCTGGCTCAGCACCTGTTCGTGCACGCGCGGCGTCTTGATGGGAACCATAGCTTCGACGCGGCGGTCGAGATTTCGCTGCATCATATCGGCCGACGAAATGTAGACGGCCGCTTCGGGCGATGGCAGGCCGTAACCCTTGCCGAAGCAGTAGATGCGGGCGTGTTCCAGAAAGCGGCCGATGACGCTCTTGGCCCGGATGCGGCTCGACATTCCCGGCACGCCCGGACGCAGGCAACAGATGCCGCGAACCACGAGGTCGATCTCCACGCCAGCTTCACTCGCATCGTACAGCGCTTCGATAATGCCGGGATCGACGAGCGAGTTCATCTTCATCCAGACTTGTCCCGGCCTGCCGGCTTTGACGTGGGCCTTCTCCTCTTCGAGGTGCTGCATGATGCGCGCCCGGATGCCGTGGGGGCTCGCCGCCATGCTCTCGAGGTCTGACAATTCGCCGTAGCCGGTGATGAAGTGGAAGATGCGCGTCACGTCGCGGCCCAGCGCAGGGTCGTCGGTGAACAACGACAGGTCGGTATAAATCTTGGCGGTCTGAGGGTGATAGTTACCGGTGCCGAGGTGGGCGTAGGTGACGATTTCGGTGCCCTCGCGGCGAACGACCAGACCGAGCTTGGCGTGCGTTTTGAGGTCGACGACACCGTAGACGACGTGGACGCCCGCTGCCTCGAGATCGCGCGCCCAGCGGATGTTGGCGGCTTCGTCGAAACGCGCTTTCACCTCGACGACAGCGGTTACGGATTTGCCAGCCTCGACGGCGTCTTTGAGGGCCTGCACGATCGGGCTGTCGCGCGATGTGCGGTACAACGTCCACTTGATCGCCATCACGTTGGGGTCGGCGACCGCCTGGCGCAGATATTGGACGACGACGTCGAAGCTCTCATAGGGATGGTGGACGACCATGTCCTTGTTGCGGATCGCCGCGAAACAGTCGCCATTGAACTCCCGCACACGCTCGGGAAAGCGAATGCTGAACGGCTTGAACTGCAGGTCGGCCCGTTCACTGATGATCAGCTGAGTTGCATCCGACAGGCCGAGCACGCCGTCCTTGACGAAGACGCTGGCCTCGCCGACCTCGAGTTCATCGATGACGAATTTGCGCAGCTTGCCTGGCATGCCGCCTTCTATTTCGAGCCGAATGACATCGCCGCGGCGGCGGCGCTTCAACAGCGTTTCATAGGACCGGACGAGGTCTTCGGCCTCTTCCTCGATCTCGATGTCGCTGTCGCGGAGCACGCGAAACGCGCCCTTGCCCTTGACGTCGCAGCCGGGAAACAGCGTGTCGAGAAACAGCCCGATCAGGGTTTCGACCTGAATGAAGCGGTACTCGCGGCCCGGCTGGCCTGACAAGCGGATGAAGCGTTCGAGTTGGCCCGGTATCGGGATCAGCCCGGTCAAGAGACGGCCGTCGCGGACGCGCTTCATGTCGACGGCGATCGTCAACCCCTTGTTCAAAATAAACGGGAACGGATGGGCCGGGTCGACCGCTATGGGTGTCAGGATCGGAAAAATGTTCGTCAGATAGTGCGCTTCGAGTTCGGCGCGTTCGTCGGGCGTGATACCGCTTTCATCTTCGATCTCGAAGCCCTCGGCGGCGAGCGACGTTTTGAGAGTGCGCCACGCGCGCTGCTTTTCCGCCACCAGCGTGGCGACAAAGGCGTTGATCTCGCGCAGTTGCTGGGCAGGCGTCAGCCCGTCGGGGGCCAGCGTCGTCACACCTGCCGCGATCTGGCCGAAGATGCCAGCGACGCGCACCATGAAGAACTCATCGAGGTTCGACGCCGAGATGGTCAGGAAGCGCAGCCGCTCGAGCAGTGGGTGGTTGGGGTTCGAGGCCTCCTCCAACACGCGCTTGTTGAACTGAAGCCACGACAGCTCGCGGTTGTAATACCGTTCCGCTCCGATCGGCGCCGGCTCGATCTCTGTTGCCATGACAGCCAGCGTGGCGTGATCGGCCAGCTTAGTGGCGGGCTTCGGGCGGGTGCGGCTGACAGGCGGCATGGACGGATCCAACAAAAAGAGACAGTCGGGAACAACCAGAGCGACGAACGCTGCGATTCGTTTGTGTTAAGCGGGCAATGTTGCGAGCGGGCGACCCAAAAGCAACTGTTCCGTGACAGCCGGGGACAACCGGGCGGCCTCCGGCCCTCTAGTCCTCTTCGATCATACGACCGCTCATTGCCGACAGCGCCGCTGCCGCCAGGGGCCGCGTCACCTTGCGTTGCTTGGCGAGCGCCAGCCGGTCGATGGCGGCGACGGCAGTTGCCGCCGCCTCGAACGAGCGCTCCATGTGGCGTAGCATGTAGGCGATAATGCTCGGCTCGACGGCCAGTTGACGGTCGCCGAACAATTTGACGATCAGCGCGGCGAGCACGGCTTCGTCGGGTTGCTCGATCTCGACGCTCGGGGTTGCGCGCAGTCGCGACCTGAGGTCGGGCAGTGCGATCTGCAACTCTCCAGGCGCCATGCGCGAGGTCAATAGCAGATGGCCGGACGCTTCGCGCGCGTGGTTCATCAGGTGAAATAGCACCCGCTCGTCGCCGATCCCACGGTCGATATCTTCGACAACGAGAGCTGGACGCGCGCTTGCTCGATAGGTGGTGATCGTCGCCTCGCCGATCTCGCTTGCAGCAACGACAGAGGCTTGACTGCGGGCTTGCCATACGGCGGCAAGGTGCGATTTGCCAGCCGACGCCGGACCGACGATGACGGCAGCGGGATGGGGCCAATCCGGCCACCGATCGATGAGCGCGATCGCCGACCCATTGCAACGGCTGACAAGGAAATCGCCCGCCTCGCTCGCTGGCCGCAATGCGAGGTCGAGCACCAGCTGTGCCGGTTCGATTGCAGCCCTCTCGGCAGATGTCGTCGATGTGGGTCGGTGCGAGTCCTGGCGGCCATCCGTCATTCAGGATCGCCGTCGTACAAATCACTGGCGAGGTAAACCTGCAGCAAATGCCGTACGACAACGGCGATGGCGGCGGCGACCGGCACCGCGATCAGAATGCCGACAAATCCGAGTAGCGAGCTGAAGACCGCCAGCGCCAGCAGCAACCACACCGGGGGCAAGCCCAACCTCTCACCAACCAGCTTCGGCGACAGCACGAAAGCGTCGAGCACATATCCGACGACGAACACCAACGCGACCAGCGCGATCGGCTGAAAGGCTGGCCAATATTGCGCGGTCGCCACCGCCATCGACACGATCAACCCGAGCGCCCACCCGACGAACGGCACGAAGCTTAGCACCCCAGTCGCAATACCGAGTGAGAGACCATAGTTGAGGCCGATGATCTGCATGGCGACCGCGTAATAGAGCGCGAGGATCAAGCACACCATGCCTTGGCCACGGACGAACGCCGAAATCGCGCCATCCATGTCGGTACCAAGCTGGCGCACGGTTGGTGCGTAGCGCCGAGGGAGCCAGCCGTCGATTTTGGTGCGCATCGGCTCCCAGTCGCACAGCACGTAAAACGCCACCAACGGCGTCACCAGCACCACCGAAATTATTGTCCACAGCGACTTCATCTGGGCCAGCACTTGGTTGACCGCAGTCGTCGCGAACGAGCTCGAGTTTCCAAACGCGCTCGATAACGCCATTTCGATCTGACCCTGGAACTCGGGGTAGCGGCTGCCGAGGCGCTCGCGGGCGATGTCTTCGGCGACGAGCTTCAGTTTGGCCGACAGTTCCGGCAGCGATATGGCGAACTTCTGCACCTGGTCGATGATCACCGGGGCGAGCAGCGTCAGAGTGGACCCGATTGCTGCCATGCCGAACACCAACACGACGCTCGAAGCCACCGTGCGCGGCAGCCCCGTTCGCATGACGAAGCGGACCAGCGGGTTCAACGCGTAGGCCAAAAGCAGGCCGAGGACGAACGGCAGGATCGCGTCGCTGAGCAGGATCACGGCCAGCGAAGCTGCAATCAGCAACAGCAGCCAGTACATGGCTTGGCGTTCCGGGCGCATGGGGTCAGGTCTCCGGGCGGGTCGGTCGGGCAAACGCGAACAGTTCGAGTATGCTTTGACAAAGCCTATAGCGGTGGTTTCGTCGCGGACATGTGACGAAGCCACGTCGTGACATAAGCCGCCAGCGACGTGACCGTCAGCGCACCAGTTGCCCAAACCATGAGCATGCGCAAAGACGCTAATTCAAGGCCGAACGCTTGGTCGGCAAGAACGGTCGATG
The DNA here is from genome assembly GCA_034408685.1 of Hyphomicrobium aestuarii. Lineage (GTDB taxonomy): Bacteria > Pseudomonadota > Alphaproteobacteria > Rhizobiales > Hyphomicrobiaceae > JANXVY01. Next base: position 58,365 of record JAWXCP010000090.1, read on the forward strand.
CCAGGACGATTTGGGCTGCGGTGTTGGCCTTGCTCAGGCGCGAAGGCGCAATCGTGACGGGATTGTCGAGCAACGCCGACAACACCACCGCCGACACGATCATCACATCGCGAGCGACAACGGCGATAACGAGCCATTGAGGTAGCGAGCCATCGAGACCGAGGGCGACAAAAATGCAGACGATCAACAGCTTGTCGGCCAGTGGATCGAGATAAGCGCCAAGATCGGTCTGCAGGCCGTAGCGCTTGGCGAGGTATCCGTCGGCGGCATCGGTGAGGCCGGCAAATACAAAAACCGCGAACGCAAATCCTTTCTCGCCCGTCGCCAGCAGCCACACGATGACCGGAACCAGGATCAGCCGTAGCAGCGTCAAGGCGTTGGGTGTGACGTAGGACGGAAGCGGGTAGCGCGGCGCGGTGATTGTCGGGCCTCCTAAACGCGTGGTCGCGAACCATCCGCCTGTCGCGCCTTGTTAGCAAGGGCGTGACGCCTACGCCGAAGCCTGTTTGGTCGCGACGTGACGGGCAAAATTATCGAGGATCGCCTGCCAACCGGCACGTTGCTGTTCGATGGAGTGGCCCTGTTCCGCATCAAACGTGACGCGTACGATGATGCGCTCCGGTGCCGCCGCATAGGCGTTGGCCGGACGAACGATGAATTCCACGCGCGCCGAACGGCCGCCCATGTCATACTCAATGAGCTCGTTGGGGACGATCCTGGTGTAGGCACCAGTAAAATCGAATCCGAAGCTGCCGTCTTTCGCTTCCATCCGTGAGGAGAAGGTGCCGCCCTCGCGCAGGTCGACCGTGGCAGCCGTCGTATGCCAATCGTCGGACGCGGCATTCCATTGGCAGATATCATCCGGCGTCGTATAGGCGCGCCAGACCTCGCCAGCATGGGCGGTAACTTCGGTCTCGACGGTGATTTCCATAACGAACTCCTGTCATTTCTCGGCAGTGTTAGAACGTCGGCCGGACTATCCACGTTGCGCCAGCAAGCTGCATCGACAACCCAGCACGAGCAAAAGCTGCGTTGAGCCCGTCTGGACCGCCCGCATGTCGAACCGTGACAGCGGCGGAACGGGCAGTGACCGCGCCGACGTCGAGGTCGTAGGCCCCGTCCGCATCGAGCAGCCGGCTGCGCAGGTCGTTCCATTCGGCTAGTGAACCGAATTCGATGGTCAGCGGGATGGCCCCGTCGCTGCTGGCGACATCGACACCGCCAATGGCGCCAGCCTTGGCCGCTTTCCAACGTCCCTCGAGCACGCCAAGGCCGATCACGGCGGCCAACTCGGCGACATAGCCCCGATCCCCGCCCGAAATCCGGTAGGCGCGCTTCAAAACGAATGGTCCAGCTGCATCTTGACCGGCCAGCGTAACGAGCAGCTTGGTTCCCGTGGCGTCGGGCTCGGCGAGCGCAATCAGCACGTTGTCGGTCCGGTAGGCCGAAGCGAACGCCCGCCCGGTCACGCCGCCGTTGTCGATAACAGCCTTGAGCGCGTCCGGGCCAATTTCGGGCTTCAACCCTTCCAACCGAAGGGGTGCCAACGCATGCGTTAGGTCGAGGCCGCTCCAGGCTTCGAACCACACGCCCCGGCCGCCCTGCACAGGACCACCGGCGGTATCGCGCCATAGCGGGATCAGCATCACCGGCGCGGCCTGCTCGTCGACGTAGGGAATACCGGCACGGTTCAGATAATTGCGCACGCTGGCCTGGTCGAAGGCGAAGTCGAGGGTCGCGATGTATTCGGTCGGTGAATTGCGCTCTTTTTTGACCGAGACGCCTTCGATGAAGTCCGCCGACTTGACCGCTGGTCTCTGTTTCAAGCGCTTGTAGGCCGTGACCGGGACGAGGCGGCGCAACAGCGAGCGAAACGCCGCATCCTGGCCAGCGGCAATGGCCAGCGACTTTGCTGCCACGGCGTCTCGAGCTTGGGCCTCCACGGGATAATTTCCGACCGTATACGCCGCCGATGATACGGCGAGCGCTGGACCTGCCATCATCCCCGACAGCACGGCTGCGCTCCATATGCACGACCGCACCGAAACCCGCCGTCGCAATTGCCCGGTCATATCGCCCTCGCCCCCCGAATATCCCGTGCCCCGCCATTGCAGCGCCCGCCATTGCAGCGTGCGCCGTCGGCTGCTACGCCGCGCGTCCAGCCCGGCTTGCACTATTTGTACACCAGCCGAGACTGACCACGCGCGAAAGGCCGCACAATGACAACTGCAAAAACCGGCGGCCCGGACGCATCGAGCGCCGTCACATATGCCGATGCGGGTGTCGATATTGATGCCGGCAACGCTCTGGTCGATGCCATCAAACCGCTGGCCAAGTCGACGTTGAGACTTGGCGCGGATGCCGACCTTGGCGGGTTTGGTGGGTTGTTCGACCTAAAGCGCGCCGGGTTCGTCGACCCTATCCTGGTATCGACCAACGATGGTGTCGGCACCAAACTCAAGATCGCCATCGACACCGCGCGGCATACGACAATCGGCATCGATCTCGTCGCCATGTGCGTCAATGATCTTGTCGTGGCCGGTGCCGAGCCCCTATTTTTTCTCGATTATTTCGCAACCGCCAAACTCGACGTCGCGATCGCACGCGATGTCGTCGCCGGGATTGCCGCCGGTTGCCGGGAGGCGAACTGCGCGCTGATCGGCGGGGAGACGGCCGAGATGCCGGGTATGTACCACGGCCAGGACTACGATCTCGCAGGCTTCTCGGTTGGCGCGGTCGAGCGCGGGCAGATCCTGCCACGGACCGACATCGCCATTGGCGATTCGATCATCGGGCTGCCGTCGTCGGGCGTTCATTCCAACGGCTATTCGCTGGTCCGCAAGCTCGTCGCAAACGCCGGCCTCGGCTGGGAGGCTGCCGCACCGTTCGAACCGGGCCGCACGCTCGCCGACGCGCTGCTGACGCCGACGCGCATCTACGTCCGGGCGTTGTTGTCGGCACTCAAGGCAACTGGCGGCGGACGCGGCGCGATCAAAGCGATGGCCCATATTACCGGCGGCGGCTTGAGCGAAAACATTCCGCGCGTTTTGCCGGGCGATGTCGCTGCCGAGATCGACCTCGGGTCCTGGACCATGCCGCCGGTGTTTGGA
>JAWXCP010000091.1:0-12964 GCA_034408685.1 Hyphomicrobium aestuarii
CTCCCCGTTCTTTACGGGGAGAGGGTCAGGGTGAGGGGCGGCCACAAGCGACGTCGCTGCCCCTATCTGCGTCTCACCCAGTTTCCGCCCCTGACCCTGACCCTCTCCCCGTGAAGGACGGGGAGAGGGGACAGACGCTGCGCGAGACGGCGCTGGCGGCGATTGCCGAGACCGATTGGGTGCCCGAGACCGGGGAGAACCGCATCCGCGCCATGGTCGAGGGGCGACCGGATTGGGTCGTGTCGCGCCAACGCGCGTGGGGCGTGCCGATCACGGTGTTCGTCGCCAAGGCCGATCACACATCGGCGGCGGGATCGCATGCCGAGGGCGACATCCTGCACGATCCTCGCGTCGATGAGGCGATCGTCGCGGCGTTCGCGGCCGAGGGCGCCGACGCATGGTTTGCGCCAGACGCCGCTGAACGGTTCCTGTCGCACTTCGGCTACGATCCGGCCAAGTGGGAGAAGGTCAACGACGTTCTCGACGTGTGGTTCGACTCCGGTTCGACGCACGCGTTTACACTCGAAGACCCCAAGGCCTTCCCGAGCCTCTCGGGCATCCGCCGGTCCCATGACGGCGGTAGCGACCGGGTGATGTACCTCGAAGGCTCCGACCAGCATCGCGGCTGGTTCCAGTCTTCGCTGCTCGAATCTTGCGGCACGCGTGGCCGCGCGCCTTACGATGTGGTGCTGACGCATGGCTTCATCCTCGACGAGAAGGGCGAGGAGAAAATGTCGAAGTCCAAGGGCAACGTATTGTCGCCCCAGGACGTCATGAAAACCAATGGCGCCGACATCCTGCGCCTGTGGGTCGCCTCGGCTGATACGACCGGCGATATCCGCTTTGGGCCCAAGATCGTCGAGAACGCCGGCGAGGCCTACAAGAAACTGCGCAACACCATCCGCTGGATGCTCGGCTCGCTCGCCCATCACGATGCGGCAGCACCGGTCGCGCTTGCCGACATGCCCGACCTCGAACGGCTGATGCTGCACCGCCTCGCCGAACTCGATGGCGAGATCCGTAATGCCTACGGCGCGTTCGATTTCCGCAAGGTCATCTCGGTGCTGACTCAGTTCATGAACACCGATTTGTCGGCGTTCTATTTCGACATCCGCAAAGACGCGCTCTACCGCGAGCCGTTGTCGAGCGCCAAGCGCCGCGCGGCGCTGACCGTTATCGACCGGATCTGCGACGCCGTATTGCGCTGGCTGGCACCGATCACGGCATTCACTGCCGAAGAGGCGTGGCTTGCAAGGGCTGCTCGAAAGTCAGCACTTCCAGGTTCGGTGGCGAACGCTGCCGGATCGACGGGAATTGCACCGTCGGTCCATCTTGCTGGCTTCGCCGAGGGGCTGGCCGCCTATCGCAACGACAAACTCGCGGCGAAATGGGCTGGCGTGCGCGATGTCCGCCGCGTCATCACCGGCGCGCTGGAACTGGAACGGGCGGAGAAGCGCATCGGCTCCAGCCTCGAGGCAGCGCCCGAGGTCTACGTGTCGAACGCGACATTGCAGCACGCCATCGACGGCGTCGATCTGGCCGAAATCGCCATCACGTCGGGTGTCAAGCTGTTGAAGCGAGCTCCACCCGATGGCGCATTCACGCTGTCGGATGTGCCCGGCGTCGGCGTGGTTGCCGCACGCGCTGAAGGACAAAAGTGCGCGCGCTCATGGCGCTACACCACCGATGTCGGCGCGGACCGGGAGTTTCCCGATCTGTCCGCGCGCGACGCTGCCGCCGTGCGCGAGTTCGATGCCGCCAACGGAGCCGCCATATGACGGACGGTAAGGGCGCCGAACCATCGGGCGGGCTTTCGACCACCGGGCCGCTCGGCTGGCTGTGGGGGCCGCACTCGGCCATGGCGGGAGCCGTCGCGTTGACGGTCGCTATTGTCGACCAAGCACACAAGTGGTGGATGATCGCGGTCTACGGCATCGAGCAAAAGCAGCGGGTGCAAGTGCTGCCATTCTTCGACCTCGTCTACACGCTCAACACCGGCATCAGCTACTCGCTGCTCGATGGCAAAAGCTACAGCTGGCAACTCGCGCTCGCTGCGTTCGCAGCTGCGGCCAGTACCGCCATGTGGATCTGGATCGTCCGGGGCGGCGGTTCGCGGTTGATGGCGCTATCGCTTGCGCTGATCATCGGCGGCGCAATTGGCAACGGGATCGACCGCGTGACGCTTGGCGGGGTTGCCGATTTCTTTCTTCTGCATGCCTGGGGCTACAACTGGTACGTGTTCAACATCGCGGATGTTGCGATTGTTGCTGGCGTTTTGGGCTTGCTGTATGACGCGGCTGTCGGCTCAGTGAGTCGCAATGACGCCGCAAAGCCGTCCTAGCCGCAGAGGTGATGCCGCGTGGGCGGGGCGGGCGACTGCCGATCAGGAGAACGTGCCGATGATCGCAATGCTATCGCGAACCGCCGCCGTTGGAGCTGCGCTTGCTGCCGCTGTCATGCTTGGGGCATGCGCGCCCGGTGAAATCGCGCTCGAAGGCAAATTATTTCAGGCGGTTGGCTCGGCGATCGGTGTCGGCGGATCTGAAAAAGAGGCCAAGCTCGCACCGCGCTCCGGGCTGGTGCTTCCGCCGGCGCTGAACAACAATCTCCCGGCACCGTCCGACGGGGTTGTTCCCGATGGCCAAGTTGCGGAAATCCGCGATTATGATGCCTCGAAAAAGGTCGACAAAGCCAAGTTGGCGGCGGCCCAAAAGGAATTCTGCCAAGCCAACTACGAGCTGCCGAAAGCGCGTGGCGACCAAGCGGTCGAGACGGTCGAGGGCCCCGCCGGGCCGTGCCGCCCCAGTATTTTCAACTCGCTGGCGAAGTGGAACACGGGCGAGGAGTGACGCGCTGCGTCGAGATGGCGTTCCCAAGCTCGTGGCAGTCGCGCCGTCAAGATGATCTGGCGGCCCATGATGGTCTTGATTGATCCAGCTCAATCCTAACGCTGCGTAACCGTGCCGACCGCGACGTTAACCACGCCGTGATGCGGCTTCATTTGACCACCCGTTTTTTGTTCTATTTCAATCTCTTCAGGTCGATTGTCATACCACAACGTGCGGCAATTGGTTGCCGCCGGTGACCGTTGCGTTTCGCGAGTTGGGTAACCCACATGAAAATCAAAATGATCACGGCCGTAGTGCTGGGCTTAGCCCTGACTGCAGGAACAGCTCAAGCTGGCGGCCATTGCGCCCGAAACGCTGAATGCTACCAAAAGGTGCGCGCGCCCGACCGGCATGCCACCGTTGCCCGTCCGGTTGTCGTCAGACCGGGCCACACCGAAGTCGTCCACACACCGCCGGTCATCGTCAATCGCTTGCACCGCTATCAGGTCGCTCCCGGCCGCGTTCACGTGCAGCACGTTCCAGCGACCTACGGCGCCGTTTACCGCCGCCATCTCGTCAAACCGGCTACCGTCAGCTACGTCCGCCAGCCAGCGGTGATCGAGCGCGTGCACAGCCAAGTCGTCACGCAGCCGGGTGGTTACCGGTGGGAGCGCCGCGTCGGCCCCCACGGCGAGGAGCGCATGTGCAAGGTCCGTATCCCGGCCGTCGTGCGGACCGTCGCCCGTGATGTCGTCGTAGCCCCGGCCCGCAGCGTGCCGGTGATGTCGCCAGCCGTTTATCGCGAGGTCGCGGTGCCGGTGCAAACGAGCCCGGCCCGTCGGGTTCATTCCTACCAGCCACCCGTTTACGGCGTCGCGTATCAGCCGGTGGTTGCCCGCCCGGCATCGCACACGATCGTCCAGCATCCGCCCGTGATCGGCGTTGAACATCGCACGGTGCTTGTCGAGCGCGGACGCACGGTTTGGGCGCCGGTCGGCCATCACTGAGGGGTCCAGCACTAGAGCAGGATCGGTTTAGATGGAATCGGATCGGGATTGCCGATCCACTCCATCTAAATCGGACAGGCTCTTCGCTGGTGCGCGACGGCTGAGGTTTTGAAAGAGGCGGCCCCTGCGGCTGCCTTTTTTGTTGCCGGGCTGCCAAGCGGCGGCGTTTTTTTGTGGGCAAATCGCCGCGTTGCTGCCGTGGCCAGGGCAATCTCATGCGCGCTCTAACAGCTGCCATACTCGGCCGCGATGTTGTGAATCGGGATAGTATGACGTATCGACGATGGACGGTTCGAGGGGAGCGCTAGACCAGCCATGCTGAACGCAATCGCGGTGATGAACACCAAAGGAGGCGTTGGCAAATCCACCTTGGTGCTGGCGTTGGCAGAGACGCTCTCTGCGTTCCACAACAAGAACGTCCTCGTGATCGACGGCGATGCGCAATCGTCCGTGTCGAGCATGCTCATGACCGTCGCCAACCTGCACAAATTGCAGAGCGAAGGCTTGACGATGGTCGATTTCCTCGTGGCCAACGTCCTCAACAACCGGCCGACCGAGTGGACCAAGTTTGTCGTCCGCAACGTCTCGGACGTCGATGATGCGCGCACCGTCTACCTGTTGCCGTCCGACATGCAGCTCACGCTGTTCGAGCGCGAGGTGTCCAAGCAGAACTTGCATAGCAAAATGCGGTTGACCATCGGGCAGATGTTGAGCGAGGCGCGCCGCCTGTTCGACATCGTTTTGATCGACTGCCCTCCAGGGCTCTCCGTATTAACGGAAAGCTGGCTGCGCGAGGCCGATTTCCACATTTCGCCGACCAAAGCTGATTACGTTTCAATCTGCGGTCTTGAAGTGTTTCGCCGTTTCAAGGCGCTCAACCCGGAGATGGGTTTTGCCCGCAATATGGGCGTCATCGTCAATATGAAGGACCAGAATTCGCCATCAGACGAGGACTATCACGCTTGGCTGCGCTCGGATTCGGATAACCGGTGTTTCGTGCAGGCCGTGCCGCGTCTCAATGCCATGCAAGACGCCGCCCGGTTCCAAACCACCGAGCGGTCATTCGGTGCGAAATACCCAGGCGCGGTCGGCCATGCGATGCGATCGCTCGCATCCGAGGTTATTCAGCGAATGGACGAGTCCGAGGCTGTGGTTTTAGAGACCGCGTCGTCACCGGCGGCGTGAGGCGCGATCGGTAACAACCGGCGGGGTCAATCGGGCCCGTTCGGCATTTCGTGGACGATGCCCGCGCGGCAGCGTTCTTGCGGTCTGCCCCCGCGTCATGCGTCCCTGCGGACCAGTCGGGCAATGTAGAAACCGTCGATGCCTGAATATCCAGGCTCGACATGCGCCAACTGGCTCGGCAACGTCCTGACGTCACCATCGGCCGTCACGACCTCAGCAAGTCCGCCGACGTCAGTTGCAACGACGGCCTGCCGCTCGAACGATGGATTGCGGGACAGGAAGGCTTGGATCTGGTCCGGCCCCTCTTCGGCTTCCAGCGAACAGGTGCAATAAACCAACCGGCCGCCGGGCCGGACAAGCCGCGCGGCGGCCTCCAGCAGGTCGGCCTGGATGGTGGCCAGCCGCGTCACGTCGACGGCCGTTCGAATGCGCAGGATGTCGGGATGGCGCCGTAGGGTCCCGGTCGCAGTGCACGGTGCGTCGAGCAGGACGGCGTCAAACAGCGCGTCAGGACGCCACGTGTTGATATCAGCCTCGACGATTTCGGCCGTCAGCCGCAGCCGGTCCAAGTTTGTGCGCAGCCGCTGCAGTCGAAGTTGCGAGCTGTCGACCGCCGTGACCACGGCGCCAGCCGCCGCCAGCCATGCCGTCTTGCCGCCGGGCGCCGCACAGAGGTCGGCGACGCGCAATCCCTCGACCGGACCGAGCAAACGCGGTGGCAGGGTCGCCGCCGTATCTTGGATCCACCATTCGCCGTCATCGAAACCTGGCAGCGCCTCGATTTGGCCCTTGGCCAGCACCCTGACCGACCCCGTCGGCAGCACGATCCCGCCGAGCCGTTGCGCCCAGCCGTCCGCGTCCGACTTGACCGAGATGTCGAGTGCGGCTTCGTTCAACGACGCGACGGCAATGTCCCGCGCGGTATTAGCTCCATAGGCCGCTGACCAGCGATCGAGCAGCCACTTCGGAATATCCGTCGTCACTGAGTCCGTCACCGGGTCCGTTGCCGCAAGCAGCGCCGGGCCGTTCGCAGCGACCTTGCGCAACACGGCGTTGACGAGCCCTTTCAAATGATGACTGCGCCGGTCGGCTGCGATCAAATCAACGGCGAGGCTGATCGCGGCGTGCGGCGGTGTATCGAGCATTGCCAGCTGGGCTGCCCCGGTGAGTAGGATCGGCCAAACGAGACCCTCACGCGGGCGGCGCTGGAGGTGCGCGTTCAGCAGCGCTTCGAGTGTGCCAGTCCGGCGCAACACGGTGGCGGCCAGCAGCCGGGCGAAGGCGCGATCGCGCGGTTCGAGCCCAGCTCCGGGCAAGACGGCGTCGAGCGCTTCATCCAGCGTCCGTTGCCGGTCGAGAACCGCTTCGACGATCTGCGCTGCCGCCATGCGCGCCTCGAAGCCAGCTGGCAAGCGGATTGCGCGTCCGCCGGTTGCTGCGCCTGGACGGTCGCGCTTTTGCGGCGCTTGGCGCGGCCCTTGCCTGTGTTCCGGCATGCGCGGCTGCATCTCCTGTGCGGTCGTTCGGGTTGATCAACTGCGGGGTCGTACGCCAACGTGGCCTGCGCGCCAGCATGGATGGCGGCCAATCCGCCATAGAGTGGGTTGCGTTTAAACGACAACGTCGCAGAACGCATCATTTTAGGACAAGCGAGCCCGTCATGTCAGAAGCGGTACACGGCGCCACCGAGCTAGGTGACGATCAGCCATCAAACCAGACGCCAGCGGCAAAGCGGGCGCTTGCCGAAGCCGAACTGCGCCGGGAAGCCCGGAAAGCCGCCGAAACAGCCGCGAAATCGGCTGAAATCGGCGGACCAGCTGGGCCAGAACCCGTCCGCTACGGCGACTGGGAAAAGGGCGGTATCGCCTGGGATTTTTGAGCCAGCATTGCATTCACACCGAACTTGTCTCGAATTTTAGACAACCGTTATCGCCGCATTTACGCTTCCGCAACGTTTCTAGCGTGACCCGCCAAAGCCATGGGGCGAAGGCCCCGCCCTTGCACTCTCCAATCCACACAGGTGTTGGATGTTTCAAGGAGAGACAAAATGGCCAAATTTCTGCAGGCCAAGGTTCTTTGGGCCAAATTTTCAGGTTTGATGAAAAGCGGCCTTGGTTTCCCGACTGGTGGCAGCAACTCCTCTGCCGCACGTTTTGTGGGCGATGAGCGCGGTGTTGTCGCCATGATCTTCGCCTTCTTGTCGATGGCGATGTTTTTGTTCGCTGGTTTGGGCATCGACATGGCGCGCGTGCTCGCCGCCAGGACGGCACTAATCGAAGCGTCCGACGCTGCGGCGCTCACCGTCGGCCGCGCATTGGTGGACGGCGTCGCGATCGACGTTGCCAAAGACCGTGGGGCGGCCAATTTCGCGGCCAACGTCAAGGGTGTCGAGCGCACCGGAGCAACCTCGCCAATTCCGACGATCGATGCTGATCCCGTAGGCCAGGTCGTCACGATCAACTCGTCCGTGGCTGTGCCGCTGACGTTGTTGCGGTTGACCGGCCGCGACGAAGTCGTCGTGCCAGTGCGATCGGAAATTCGCTATGATATCAAAGATCTGGAAATCGGCGTGGCGATCGATGTGACAGGGTCGATGGGTGGCTCGGTCAACGGCATCATTAAAATGGACGGCATGAAGCAGGCATTCGGCAACTTCATCGATCAGGTTTTGCCATCGTCACTGCCATCTGGCCGTAAGGTTCGAGTTGGCGTTGCGCCCTACGCTTCCGCTGTGAACCTCGACACCTACGCAAAATTGGCTTCGGACGACAAGAGCGTCGATCAATGCGTCACCGAACGTTTGGTCGTGGCCTATAATGACGCTGCGCCCGGCCCAGTGTCAGGCTATTTTGCGACAAAAGCCAATGGCGAAAACGATATCGACAACACTCAAGGCAAACAGGGCTACGATTGCCCAACTGCTAAACTCGTGCCGCTGACCAGCAACCCGGATAAACTCAAGTCGGAAGTCAACAAGTATATTCCCGACGGCACGACCGGTGGCCACTTCGGCGCCCAGTGGGCCTGGAATATCGTTGCTGAACCCTATGGTCCGTTCTGGGGCGGAAGCAGCCAGCCAGAATCCTACAGCCAGACCCTCGGCGCCAACCCGCGACTGATCAAAGCCGTGATTTTGATGACTGACGGCGTCAACAACGTCGCATTTCGCAACGCCAAGTCGAACGCTCAGCAGCTGGAGCTGTGTACGGCTATGAAGGCCAAGGGTGTTCGCGTGTTCTCGGTTGGCTTCGGCCTGACGTCGGACTCGCTCGGCACAACGGCCAAGCAGATGCTTCGCGATTGTGCGTCGCCGGGCCCGGAATACTTCGCCGATGCAGGCAATGCGGCTGAACTCGATGCCGCCTTCAAACAGTTCGCAACCGTGCTCGGAAAGCTCCGCATCAACGGGTGACGGTCAAGGCGTCGATGTTGCGACGATTGCCATCAAATCAAAAGCGCGCCACCGGATCGGAGGCGCGTTTTTTATTTGCTTGAACATGCCGCTCACGGCAGCCGTCCGACAGCACAACGGGCGGACCGTGAAGCCCGCCCGTTCGAATTCAACCGGCCGTTTTTGACCGGCCCGCTCTGACCGTCCCCCCGCTCTGACCAGCCCCTCGCGGATCAACCCGCCTTGCGGTTCTGCCGGTTCGAGATCAGATCGTCGACCACAGCCGGGTCGGCGAGCGTCGACGTATCACCCAGTGCGCTGAAATCGTCCTCGGCGATCTTGCGTAGTATACGCCGCATGATCTTGCCCGAGCGTGTCTTGGGCAGGCCCGGCGCGAACTGGATCAGATCTGGCGTTGCGATCGGCCCGATTTCTTTGCGCACGTGCGCAACCAGTTCCTTGCGGAGGTCTTCGCTCCATTCGAGACCGGTGTTCAGCGTGACATAGCAATAAATGCCTTGGCCCTTGATATCGTGGGGATATCCAACGACGGCGGCCTCGGCGATTTTGGGGTGGGCCACGAGTGCGCTCTCGACTTCGGCCGTACCGAGACGGTGTCCCGACACGTTGATGACGTCGTCGACGCGGCCCGTGATCCAGTAGTATCCGTCGGCGTCGCGGCGGCAGCCGTCGCCGGTGAAGTACATGCCTTTGTAGGCTGAGAAGTAGGTCTGCACGAACCGTTCGTGGTCGCGGAAGATGGTCCGCGCGCTGCCCGGCCAGCTATCGAGCAGGACGAGGTTGCCCTGGTTTGCCCCTTCGAGCAGTCCGCCCTTGTCGTCGACGAGGGCTGGTTGCACGCCGAAGAACGGCCGCGTGGCCGAGCCCGGTTTCAGCGCAGTGGCGCCGGGTAACGGCGTGATCATGATGCCGCCTGTTTCGGTCTGCCACCAGGTGTCGACGATCGGGCAGCGGCCGTCGCCGACCACGCGGTGATACCATTCCCACGCCTCGGGGTTGATCGGCTCGCCGACCGAACCGAGCAGCCGCAGCGAGGTGCGATCTGTCCGCTTCACCAGATCTTCGCCCATCGCCATCAGCGCGCGGACGGCGGTCGGCGCGGTATAAAACGTGTTGACCTTCCATTTATCGATCACGTGCCAGAACCGCGAGGCCGTCGGATAGGTCGGAATGCCTTCGAACATCAGCGTGGTCGCGCCGTTGGCCAGTGGCCCATAGACGATGTAGCTATGGCCGGTCACCCAACCGACATCGGCCGTGCACCAGTAGATGTCGCCGTCGTGGTAGTCGAACACGTACTGGTGCGTCATCGCGGTGTAGACGAGGTAGCCGCCGGTGGTGTGGACCACGCCCTTGGGCTTACCCGTCGACCCCGACGTATAGAGAATAAACAGCGGGTCTTCGGCGTTCATCTCCTCGGGCGGGCAGTCGGCCGAGGCTTTGACCAGTTCTTCATGCAGCCAGATGTCCCGGCTGGGGTGCCAATCGACTGGGTTGCCCGTGCGGCGAACGACCAGCATCTTTTCGCTGCCCTTGCCGACTTTGTTCAAGGCGATATCGGCATTTTTCTTGAGCGGCACGGCCTTGCCGCCGCGCATGCTTTCATCGGCCGTGATGACGAATGTGCTTTCCGCATCCTCGATGCGGCCAGCGAGTGCCTCGGGCGAGAACCCGCCGAACACGATCGAATGCACCGCGCCGATCCGCGTGCAAGCGAGCATCGCGTAGGCCGCCTCGGGGATCATCGGCAGGTAGATCGTGACGCGGTCGCCTTTTTTGACGCCATTGGCTTTCATCACGTTGGCGAATTTGCACACCCGCTCATGCAGCTGCCGGTAGGTGACCTGCTCGTCCTGGGTCGGATCGTCGCCTTCCCAGATGATCGCGACCTGGTCGGCGCGCGTTGCGAGATGCCGGTCGATACAATTTGCCGACACGTTGAGCGTGCCGTCTTCGAACCATTTGATCGAGACGTTGTTTGGATCGAAGCTAGTGTTCTTGACCTTGGTGTAGGGCTTGATCCAGTCGAGCCGCCGCCCGGCCTCGCCCCAAAAACCATTCGGATCCTTGATCGAGCGCTCATACAGCTGCTGGTAGCTTGCGTCGTTCAGCCAAGCGCGTTGGCTCCACTCTGCGGGGACCGCGTATAGTTTTTCGGACATGGGGTTTCCTCGGGTCTTCTTGCTCATAAGTCTTAGTAGCCGGGCGAGGTTGGTCCCCGCCTCATTCGCGGCCCGTGTACAATATGTCTTGTCGACCTCACAGCCAACTGTCGATTGGCACACCGCGACTATGGTCGCACGGTTACGCTTAATGCCGACTGATCCAAGTCAGCCCGATGGGCGGGCGAGGTTTCCAAGCGCGCCTCACACTTCCCCGGGGCGCGTGTCCCTGGGGCGCGTGTCGACCAGCAGCATCATAAGCGCGCCCACGATCAGGAACACCAGGACAGACGCCATGCCGATTCGCTGGTCGCCGAACGCGTTGGTCACCAGCGCGACCAGGAGCGGCGCCGCGAAAGCCGTTGCTTTGCCCGAAAACGCGAACAGACCGAAATACTGCGTAACCTTTTCAGGCGGGGCAAGTCGGGCGAGCAGCGATCGGCTGGACGCCTGGACGGGCGCCGACACAAAACCGACCAGGATCGCAAAGGCGAGAAACACCTGCTCGCCTACGGACGAGAACGGCGCGGATCCCTTGGTTTTGGCGGCCACGTCATGGACGAACAGAACATGCGTCGCGTCTACCGATAGAATGCCGATGGCACCCGCCATGAGCGCCATAAGCGCGCCCACGATAACGAATTTCGATCCGAGCACGTCGTCGAGGTGGCCGCCAGCGAGTGCCCCGATCGCGCCGACCAGCGTCAGCACAAGTCCAAAAATGCCAAGCTCCACGGGCCCCCATCCAAAGACGGCCGCGCCGTAGATGCCGCCAAACGTGAAGATTGCCGTCAGCCCGTCAGAGTAGAACATGCGGGCAACAAGGAACAAGATGATGTTGCTTGGCAGCGACTTCAGGGTGTCGCTAAGTTCTGCCAGCGGACTTTTCAACGGCGCAACGCTGGTGCCCGGAGCAACGCGCTGCTGGGCCGGTTTGTCGGGAACGAACAGGAAAAACGGGATCACAAAGATCACAAACCACACCGCAGCGAACGGTCCTGCCAGCCGGTCACCTTCGCGCGCCGCCGTATCGAGCGTCAGCAATGGCGTCAGGCCGAGCAAGGTTTTGCCCGTCTCCGGCACCGGCGCGATCAGCCCGATCATGACGATGAGGCTCGCCAGCCCGCCGAAATAGCCAGCCGCCCATCCAGCACCCGACAACCGGCCGAGTTGTTGGCTTGGCACCAAGCTCGGCATGATCGCGTTGGTGAAGACCTGCGCATACTCTGCCGCCACGGCTGCAACGATGAAGGCGAACAACACGAAATAGATCGTTGCTGGCGACGCATCCGGCGTGGCGAACCACAGCGCGCATTGGCCAGCGACGAAGATCACCGCAAAAAGGGCAAGCCATGGTTTGCGTCGCCCCCGCCCGTCGGCGAGTGCGCCCAAAAACGGGCTGCCGAGCGCAATGAAAATGCCAGCGATAGCCGCTGCATAGCCCCAGGCAGCTTGTCCGGCGACCTTGTCGCCATAGACGGCGTTGGCAAAATAGGGCGCGAACAGGAACGTGGTGATCAGCGTGTAGAACGGCTGAGCTGCCCAATCATACATCGTCCACGAGACGAGCGCGCGGGTTGGCGCAGCCTCGATGGTAGCGTCGGTTGACTGGGAGCGATGCGGCGCGGCGAGGGTGGACACAGGCAAGGCTCCCACAAAATCCAATGACGTCTAAGTCAGCACGATGAGATGGTTGGGTAGTTCGTTAGGATCGGATGATCCTGGCGGGAAATGCTCGGCGAGCAGTGTGCCGCAGGTTTCGATTGCGGTGACAAAACCGTCTGCGGGGCGGTCTTGCGAGAGGTCAGCGGTCAGCCGGTCGACGATGCCTTGCCATGTCCCTTCGCGGACCTTGGCGTGAATGCCGCGGTCGGCGAGGACCTCGGCATAGTGCTCGGCCAGCGATACAAAGATCAGCACGCCTGTTCGGCCGTCGGTGGTGTGGAGATTTTGTGCGAGGAACTGCTCGATGGCGCGGCGGTGGGCGTGGGCGCGTTTGACGCTTGCTGGAACAAACCACAGCCGCACGCTGGGTGGCCACGTCAGGACCAGCAGGACGGCGAACGCCAGAAGCTGGGCTGCGTAAACCCACTGCATGGCCAACCACGTCAGATAGATAAGGGGCCACGGCACCAGCAGCGCGACCATTGCCGCGACCAGAAATGGCACATGCAGATAGCTGTCGGAGCGTCGCGCAACGACGGCGATGATCTCACCCGACGTGGCGCGTTCCGCATTCGCGATCGCAGCCGAGATGCGCCGTTCGTCATCGCGCGTGAACACGCTCATCGCGACCATCCAGTGATGCTCAGGTGTTTCATCCGCAATCCTCCATCTTTCGACCCATCACCAGCCACCGGACGCCCCTCC
>JAWXCP010000092.1:0-25807 GCA_034408685.1 Hyphomicrobium aestuarii
CCACCCCATCCCCCCGAACCGCCGGGAATGACGAAGACGTCTGGAAAATCGTCGTTGCGGCGGCGCCGATCGACCGGCCTGCCGCGACGATCCAGGCGCGCGGTTTTGCCGGGTATGTAGCCCTGGTCCATCGCGCGTTGCGCTGCTCTCATTTGGGCATAGATGATCAGCACGACGATCGTGAGCCACAGCGCGAACAGGAGATAGCCCGAAATGTCGATCGGCGGCGGCGGCCGTTTCGAGCGGGCCTCGAGCTCGGCTTGATCACCTTCGAGCACGGCACGAACGCGGGCCACACCCGCCGTAATGCCGCCAGCGAAGTCGCCGCGCCGGAATGCCGGCAGGACCGTTTCGCGGATGATCGTACCGGCTTTGCCGTCGGGCATCAGCGGTTCGAGCCCGCGCCCGACCTCGAAACGGACCTTGCGTTCGTTGGGCGCAACCAGGACGATAATGCCGTTGTCTTTGCCCTTCTGGCCGATCCCCCAGGCGCGGCCGAGCGCGACGCCGAACTCCTCGATCGGATAGCCCTGAAGCGATGGCACCGTGACGACGACGACTTGGTCGGTCGATTTTGCTTCGATGGCCGCAAGCTCGGCTTCAAGTTTTGCTCGAACATCCAGGGGAAGTAATCCGGCACCATCGACGACGCGACCGGTGAGTTCTGGCAGTTTGGGCGCAGCCGCCGCCACTAGCGCTGGCAACACCGCAGCAAGCAACGCTGATACGGCAAGAACGAGCAGCAATGCAGCCGCATGCCGCGTCCACGCGGCGGCGCCTTGGCCGACCCGCACCACCCCATCGGTCGGCACTATCGCGCGTCGCAAGCGCAACACGGCCTACTTCTTGGTGCCGAAATCGACCTTCGGTGCCTTGGTTTCCTCAGCCGGGATGTCGAACTGCGACAGCTCCTTGGCGTTGGGATAGACGAAGCGCTTCCACAGCGACCCCGGCAGCGTCGTGATCTCGGTATTGTAGACGCGCACCTGTTCGATGTAGCCGCGCCGCGCCAATGCGATCCGGTTTTCGGTGCCTGCAAGTTCGTCTTGAAGCTTGCGGAAATTTTCGCCCGACTTGATGTCGGGGTAGTTTTCGGTCACTGCGAGCAACTGCCGGAGCGCGCCGCCGAGCGAATTCTGTACCGCTTGGAAGTTCTTCATCGCTTCGGGGTTGGTCAACACGTCGGCTGGGATATTGATCTGGGCCTTGGTCGCTTCGGCGCGAGCCTTCACGACGCCCTCGAGCACCGATTTTTCCTGTTCGGCGAACCCTTTTACGGTGTTGACAAGGTTGTCGACCAAGTCGGCTCGGCGCTTGTACTGGTTCAAAACTTCGGCCCATGCGGCCTTGGCCGATTGCTCGTAGGTCGGTATGTTGTTGACACCACACCCAGTCAGTGGGGTAGCAAGCGCCAGCGCAGCTATGACAGCGAGGGGACGGGCGGAGCGGCGCAGGGCGTCGAACATGGGGTATCCTTGATCTGTTTTGATCATTCAGGCGTCGTGATCATTCAGGCGTCATGTTCTTAGCGGATGTTGAAGGGCTGACAAAGCCCGCTGAACTGGGCAAATAGAAACTGTATTTTGGCGACACCCGTAGCGTTGAGCCAAATTGATTATTGCAAACTGTTGGAGCGTCACATGCTGAATGATATTGCCGTCAGCCCTGCAGCCGCAGACGATCAGAAAGCCCGTGCGGCGATTGCGCGTCGAGCCACCGCCGCGTTCGGCCAGATCATGGCGTTGATCCTGCGCTCGCCACTCCATCAGGCATTGACCGTGGCCCAGATCCGGACCGTCGTTGCCCCGGTCGTCATGGCGGGTCAGTTCGCGCTGGCTGGCCGGCGGTTCAGTGAAGGCGGATTTGTTCGCCCCGTTGCCGCTGTCTTGTGGGCGCGGGTGTCGGAAACCGTCGACGAACGCCTTTTGGCGTCGCCCCACGCCGACCTCGTCTTGAAGCGCGACGAGCTGTCGAGCGGCGATATCATCTGGATCCTCGACGTCCTGGGCGATGGCGGCGCGGTCCAAACGCTGATCGGCCAGCTCGGTACGACCCAGTGGGCTGGTCAAACCGTCCGCGTCCGCACCGGGGCGGCCGACCGCAGCATCGGGGTTCGCACGCTTGGACCGTTTCCCGCTGCAGCCAGATAACGACGGCGTCAAGTGACGATAGAGCCACCGGACGAGGGAGTCAGATGATAAGAGATTGTTCGCGTCCGGGTCTGTCGGTCGAGGCTGGCGACGTTTAAGAGTTTGACCGGCAGTTAGGTCGGGGGGATACCATTGGCCAAATCGGAAGCGGCGCGCGCTCGTGCAACCACCGGGTTCACCAGGGCCCGCAGCGCATTTTTCTTCGCCGCTATTTTTTCAGGCGTCATCAACCTGTTGATGCTGACGGGCCCATTGTTCATGATCCAGGTCTACGACCGGGTTTTGAGCAGCAAAAGTGTGCCGACGCTGGTGGCGCTCGCGCTGGTGGCCATCGGCCTTTACATGTTCCTCGGCGTTTTCGAATTCATCCGGACGCGGATCATGGTTCGCGTCGGGATGCTGTATGGTGAGGAGATGCGGCTGCCGGTGTTCGATCGCGTGCTCTGGCATGCGGTGACGAAATCGCCCGGCGTTGGCACCCAGCCGTTGCGCGATCTCGACGCCGTCCGGCAGTTCGTGTCGGGCCCAGCACCGTTCTCGATTTTCGACATGCCATGGGTGCCGCTTTACGTCGCGGTCAATTTTTTGTTCCACCCCTGGCTCGGTTATCTGAGTGCGGCCGGCGTCTTGATGCTTCTTGTGCTGGCGTTGTTTAGCGAACTCACCGCCCGGCGCGGGCAAACAGAAGCCATGCAGTCTGCCATGAAGGCCCACGTGATGGCCGAGGAAGCCGCCGGTTCGGCCGAGGTCCTCAAGGCGATGGGCATGCAGAAAGCCATCGCAGCACGATGGAGTGAGGCCACTCAGAAGGCGGTCGGCCAGCAAGGCATCTCTGCCGACCGCGCGAGCATCATCGGCGCGCTGTCAAAAGTGGTGCGGATGGTTCTGCAATCGGCCGGTCTCGCACTCGGCGCCTACCTTGCCATCAAAGGCGACATCACGGCGGGCGTCATTATCGCGGCAACCACCATCATGTCGCGTGCGCTGGCCCCCGTCGAGCAAGCCATTGGGCATTGGCGGGGCTACGTCGCGTACCGCAAAGCGCAGGAGCGGCTGCAACGGCTGTTCGATTCGGTCGACGTCGAGCAGGGGCGGATGGAGCTGCCAATGCCCAAGGGTCAGCTGTCGTTGGAGGCCGTGACCGTGTTGGCGCCACAGACCTCCAAACCCTTGCTGCAAGGCATCACTTTCGATTTAGCGCCCGGTGGCTGTCTCGGAGTGATCGGCCCCAGTGGGGCTGGAAAATCGTGTTTGGCGCGCGCCGTGGTCGGGGCTTGGCCTATTGCCCGAGGGACCATCCGCCTCGACGGGGCGAGCCTCGACCAATGGCTCGATGAGCAACTCGGCCGCCACGTCGGCTATGTCCCGCAGGACGTTGTGCTGTTCACCGGGACGATCGAGGAAAACATCGCACGGTTTGCCGCCGCTCCGTCTCCTACCGCCGTTGTCGAGGCGGCGCGCCGGGCCAACGCCCACGAGATGATCCTGACCCTGCCCGAGGGCTACAACACGATCGTCGGGCCGACTGGTATCCAGCTGTCGGGAGGTCAGCGCCAACGCGTTGCGCTTGCCCGCGCCCTCTATGGCGATCCGGCTTTGCTGGTGCTTGATGAGCCGAATTCCAACCTCGACGGCGATGGTGAAGCCGCCTTGATGAAGGCCATCCACGGCGCCTGCGCGCGCGGAACGTCCGTCGTGCTCATCGCACATCGGCCAAGCGCGCTGCGTATCGTCGACCACGTTTTATACTTGAGGGAGGGCCGCCAAGTCGATTTCGGCCCCCGGGATATCGTGTTGCAAAAGTTGCAAGGGGCGGCCACGGCGACGGCATCGGCGCGCAATCCCGGCAACCTCGCCGTCGTCAAGGAGTGATCATGGTCGGGAAACACATGACCCAGGGTGGATCGGATCGCGGCTCGGACCGAGGTCCGCCGCCAGCGCTCCAGTCGCTGCGGCGATACTATGTGTTCGGCGCCATCGCGGTCGTCTCGATGTTTGCGGGCGTCGGCGGTTGGGCGGCCATCGCCCAGATTTCAGGTGGCGTTATCGCCCCGGGCAGCATTGCGGTCGAAGGCAACATCAAGAAGGTCCAGCACCTCGAAGGCGGGATCGTCGCAAAGATCATGGTCAAAAATGCCGAGGCTGTCACGGCTGGTCAGGAGTTGATCGCACTCGATGGAACCGAGGTTCGTGCGCAACTCCAGATCGCCCAGTCACAACTCGAAGAATTTCGCGCCAGGCGTGCGCGGTTGATTGCTGAGCGTGAGCTGCAGTTCGAGCTCAAGGTCGGCCTCGCGGGCGAGATCACGCCAGCGGCTCGCGAGACCTGGGATGGGCAGGCACGATTGTTCAATGCCCGGCTCGAAGCGCGCGAGGGACGCGAAAAGCAGCAACTCGAGCGGGTCGTCCAGTTGATGGAGGTCAATCGCGGGACGGAGGCGCAACGTCAGTCGAAAGAAAAGCAGATCTCGCTGATCGAGGAAGAACTCAAGGGTCTGATCGAACTCGAGCAAAAACAGCTGGTCACCAAAACCAAAGTCCTGGCGCTGCAACGCGAACAGACAAGGCTTGATGGTGAGCGCGGGCAGCTCGTGGCGGAAATGGCCAAAACCAACGTCCAAATCAGCGAAACGCGTTTACAGATTGCCGAACAACGTCAGCAGTTCTTGTCAGAGGTGCTCGCCGAATTGCGCGAAGTTGAGACCAAAATCGCCGAAGTCAGCGAACGCGAGATTGCCGTCAAATCGCGGCTGAAACGTCTGTCTGTCGTGGCGCCGCAATCGGGTGTCATCCACAAGCTCGCCACCCACACCATCGGCGGCGTGGTCGCCCCTGGCGAGCAGGTGATGGAGATCGTTCCCCAGGATGG
The DNA here is from genome assembly GCA_034408685.1 of Hyphomicrobium aestuarii. GTDB lineage: Bacteria > Pseudomonadota > Alphaproteobacteria > Rhizobiales > Hyphomicrobiaceae > JANXVY01. The sequence goes on from JAWXCP010000092.1 coordinate 5,020, forward strand.
GAAGCTCGTGGTCGAAGGCCAATTGGATCCGGTGTTCGTTGAGCAGGTGAAGCCAGGTCAAGCCGTGCTGCTGCGGCTGACCGCTTTCGATCAGCAACAGACGCCCGAACTGGACGGTATCGTCGAGAGCGTCTCAGCCGACGTCCGCCAGGACAATCCCCAAACGCCGCGCTACTACGCCGTCCGCGTCACGATCACAAAGAGCGAGGCGTTGAGCAAGCTGGACGGAAAACTGGTGCTCGGGATGCCCGTTGAATTGATCATAAAGCGCATTGACCGCACCGTGCTGAGCTACCTCGCCAAACCGATCACCGACCAGTTGGCCCACGTGTTCCGCGAGCGCTGAGGACGAATATGCCCGTCGCAATGGGAGATCTCGTGTTCCGGCTCCGACACTTGGTTTCCCCAGCAGCACGCCCGCGACTAGAGTGCTTCCGGAAAAGCGGGAACCGGTTTTCCGAAAAGAAGCACCGACCGCCAACCCGGAGCATCCGGTGCCTCAATCTGTTTTGTCGATCACCTGATCGACGAGCCCGAGAGCTGCTCGGACGGTCGCGATGCGGACCTCGGACCGGCCAACATCACCGAGCCGCAGTTCCAGCGGACACGAGCGTTGCCCGCGCTGGGCGGCGACAAGATAAACCAGACCGACCGGTTTCGACGCTGTCCCGCCGCCGGGTCCAGCGACACCCGTGACCGAGATTGCAATGTCTGCCGTTGAGGCGCGAAGGGCACCAGTCGCCATCGCCTCGGCGACCTCGGCACTGACGGCCCCATACCGGCCGATCAGCGTGGCTGGCACCTGCAGCAGGTCGCATTTGGCCGCGTTCGAGTAGGTCACAAACCCACGCTCGAACACGTCCGACGATCCCACGATTTCGGTGAGCAGTCCCGCAATCAACCCGCCCGTACAGCTCTCGGCGGTGGCGAGCATCAGCTTTCCCTCTCGCAACCTTTGGAGCAGGCGGCTTGCGGTGGTCAGGTCGCTGGCTGTGAACACGAAGGGGTACGCCGATAAAAGTAACAGCGCGAACGAACGGCGCACTGTCGAGGCCGGGATCGTAAGCTTAGCCCAGAGTAGCGCTCAGGAGTAGCGCTTAGGAGAAGCGGTCAGGCCACGACGAGTCTTTCGGCCTTGTCGAGCAACCCGTCCATGGTGGCGCGACAGTCGAGGCCCATGGCCTCGACCGTTTTAGCCTGGCAATTCTGCCAGATAGGGTAGGCGTCTTTCAAGACGAGGGCGCCCTTGGGGGTCAGATGCAGGCCGCGACCGCGGCGGCCGGCGGGCGGGTCCATCACGATATGACCAAGCGCCAGCAGCCGCTTCAAGTTGCGCGACAGCGTCGACTTCTCGATGTCGAGTTCGTAGCCGATTTCGACGGCCGTGATGCCATCGCGCGAGGCGAGCTGGGCGAGCAACGTATACTGGCTTGCCGTGATACCGAGCGGGCGCATGGCGTCGTCGTAGATGCGGGTGATGATGCGCGATAGCTGGCGGACGCGCGTCGACAAGCAGGTCGCCGCCGTAGTGTCCGCGATATCCTGCATATCAGGATGTTCTGCGCCAGCCCGCTGGGGCTGCGGAGCCATGATGTTCATGGGAACCCTATGATGTCTGGCGACGCGAGACAGGGTTTCAACCGGGCTGCCGAGGCCCCGGCCTTTGAAGATACAACCGTCCCAGTACTTAGCCGTGATTCGTGACGCTGGGTCAAAGTTTCGGGACCACCACCAAGAACGAGGCAGCGCAACTGTGTCAGCCGCGAACGATCAAGAAGCGGAATGGCGCAAACCCTGCCGCAGGCCCAACGGCCTGGGGGCTTCCGGTTTCGCAGCTGACAAGACGATGACCTTGCGTTTCACACAGCACGGTCATGTCGGCGTGGCTTTGCGGGTCGGTCGCGATAACCTCGAGGCATTGACCCGGGGCGAGCTTGGCCAACGCCTTGCGTGTTTTGAGAACCGGCAGCGGACACAACAGGCCCGTGGTGTCGAGCCGCGCACTCGGCATCACTGCGCCGTCGGTCACTGTTCCAGCTTCCGCTCCCGGTGCAGGAGTGGCCAGCGATACAGCTTCGATCGTCGGCTCGTCGGCCACAGTGGGCTCCCATCTTCGCGACAGCGGGGCCGCCGTGTGATCATTGCGCCGCGACCGGCGTCGGTGCGGGTTGTGTGAGCTGTACTGAACGACTAACGTCGCGCCGCTGCTTCTAGGCGTGACAAGCGCCACGGCGTGGCAGGGGAATAGCGGCGCGCTGACCGGCGCGTTACGGCACGATAAGGGTTTCCATGTCATCAGCGCAAGAGGCGCACAAATCGCTCGTGTTCTCTTTGGGGCTCGAGCGGCTCGGCCACGTGGGACTTCGGCACCCGTGGTTCGTTGCCATCATGGCAGCGATCGTGACCGTGGTGGCGAGCTACGGTTTGACCAAGCTCAAGGTCGACGACAGCCTGTCTGAGCTGTTCCGCACCAACACCGAAGAGTTCCGCCGCTACGAGGATGTCGACCGGCGATTCCCGTCGAGCGAATACGACGTGCTCGTCGTCGTCGAGGGGCGCGATCTTCTCAAGCGCGACCAGATCGAAGCCTTCCGCCGGACGACCGAGCAGCTCAACTTGCTCGACGGCGACGGTGGCCTCGTATCGATGATGTCGGCGCGTCAAAAGCCTGATGCGTTCGGCTATGCTGCGCCTGTCGTCCCCGACGACTTGCCGCCCGACAATGCCGCCTACGATGACGTCATCGCCGAATTGCGCAAAAACGAAATTGTCGACGGCAAGTTCCTATCCAAGGACGGCCAGCTTGCGATGATCGTCCTGTCGCTCGACCGGAAGTTGGTCGCCGAGAGATCGGCCAAAGCCGTTATTGGCGAAATCAGCGATACGGTCGCCAAGGAACTCAAGGACTCCGGCCTTACGTTCAAGCTGGCTGGCGCGCCGGTGATGCAACTCGAGATCCGCAACGCGGTCGAGCGCGACCAGCTGGTTTACAACGGTCTTGGCCTGCTGTTTGGCGCTGGCATCGCGATGATCTTTTTCCGCCGCATCTCGCTGATGCTGCTCGCCGCCCTGCCGCCTGTTCTGGCCGTTGTCTGGTCGCTTGGCCTGCTCGGCTGGATGGGGGTCAAGCTCAACCTGTTCCTCAATGTCATGACGCCCCTCATCATGGTGATGGGCTTTGCCGACAGCATGCAAATGGTCTCGGCGATGCGCATCAAGTTGCGCGAAGGCGCGAGCCGGCACGAGGCGATGCGGTTCGCCGTCGATGTCGTCGGGCCGGCCTGTGTCATCGCTCACGGCGTGGCGCTGGTTGCATTTCTGGCGCTGCTGCTCTCCGACTCGGGGCTGTTGCGGACTTTCGGCATGGCTGGCGCGCTCGCGGTCGGCATCTCCTACACTGCCGTCATCCTGGTGCTGCCGTTGCTCGGCATCGTGCTGGTCCGCAACGAGGACAAGATGGCGCGAGATGCGGCGCCCAACGACGCTCTGATGGACGGTCTCGGCACGTTTGTTGGCGCGATCGTCGATCATGTCGTCCATCGGCCGGTTGCTTACTCGCTGATTGGTCTGACGCTGTTTGGGCTGTTGTCGGCAGCCCACCTCCAACTCGAACCGCGCTACCGGCTCGCCGATCAGGTGCCCGACCGCGAACAGGCGCTCAAAGCGTCGGCCAAGATCGACGAAAAGCTGACGGGGGCAAACCCTGTCCACATCATGATCGAATTGCCCAACGGCGCTGGGCTTTACGATCCGAAGTCGATCGCGGTGATTAGAGATACCCATGCGATCTTGGAGAAGACCGCCGGTCTCGGCAACGTGTGGTCGATCGAGAGCCTGCGCCGCTGGCTGGAGGAGGCAGGCGACAACCGGATCGAGACCGTCCGCAAGTATGTCGAGATCCTCCCGACCCACCTCGTCCGCCGGTTCATCGACGAAACCAAGACCGCCGTGCTGGTGACGGGCCGGTTGCCGGATATCGATTCCTCGCAAATCCTGCCGGTGGTCGAAAAGGTCGACGCCGCCCTGCAGCCGGTGCGCGCCGCAAACCCTGGCTATCAGATCTCGGTGACCGGCTTGCCGGCCGTCGCTGCCCGCAACTCCGCCCGCATGATCGGCGAGTTGGCGTGGAGTTTGCCGGTGTGCCTGCTGTTGGCGGCTGGCCTGCTCGGCCTCGCGTTCCGTTCCGGCTTCGTCGCGCTGATCACGATTCTGCCTGGGCTGTTCCCGGTGGTGGCGGCGGGAGCTTGGTTGTGGCTGCGCGGCAGCGGGCTCGAGTTTGCCTCGGTCGTCGCGCTGCTCGTCGTGTTCGGGCTCGGCGTCGACGCGTTGATCCATTTCCTCAACCGACTGCTGCTCGAAGAAGAAAAGCGCGAACCCGCGTTCGCTTCACCACGCGAACAGCAAATGGAAGCGATCAAGCGCGCCCGCATCCTGGTCGGGCCAGCAATCATTCTGACGACGATCGTGCTCGCGTTTGGCCTCGGCGTGACGGTGTTCTCCGACCTGCCGTCGCTGCGCCTGTTCGGCCTCGTCTGCGCGGTGACGCTGGTCGCGTCCCTGGTCGCCGACCTCGTGTTCCTCCCCGCCACAATCATGCTCGCACGGTTGGTTTGGCCGGTGTCGAACCGAACGGATTTGAGGCATGGGTGAACCTAGTTCGTGGTTGCGACCTTTCTGAATCGTAGTCTATGTCAAACTAAACATTTGTAGCAGGGGCGCCATGGCATTAAAGTCTACTGCCGAATTTGTCGGCGCTAACGAAGATTTTACCGAAACCCACGAGCCTTCCTATCGTTCGGCCACACCGGCAAGCGATGTTAGAGCCATGCTAGAAGCAGACATGCCAATAATGGTCGCCCGCCACGCGGAACGCGTCCGCAGCTCATCAGCCGACCTGTTAGAGCGCCATGGATCGCCGCTGTTTGTTGTTGTGCACGACGACAAGATCGTCGCGATCTGCCATTCCGAAGATGAGGCGCACGACCTCGGCGAAGATAGCTACCGGTTTGAGGAGTTCACAGTTCATGGGCTTTCGACCGAGCCGAAACAGATTGTCGGTCTCACAAGACGGTGAGACCAGCCATTTGATTTGGCAGCATCGGAAACCTGGAACCCGCTCATGGCGTCCTACGTCGGCACTCTGTCGAACCGGCTTTACGTTGACGTCACGGTTAGACCCGGCATGGGTCGCGGCCAGAAAAACGCGACCGGTGAACCGTCGGTAGTTGGTCGCGCATTGGTCGATACCGGCGCACAGATGAGCGCGATTTGCGAGGACGTTGCTCGCAAACTCGGGCTGATTTCAAACGTCACGGAGCAAATCCAAGGATTTGGAGCTGAGGTCGCTTACTTCACCCGCTATTGGGTGAATATAGACTTGCTTAGTAACCACATATCACCCGATCCGTCCGACCTTGGCCGCAACGTTGCGGTGGTCGCAAGCCCAGCCGTCGACCGTGTTGATCGTCAGAGCGACATGAAAACCATCGCCTTGATAGGTATGGATATCTTGGTCCGTTGCCAACTCTATGTCGACGGTCTCGATCAACGGTACATCTTGAGCACGATCAGGCGTTGACCCCCCATCACATCAACCGCAGGCCCTTCAGGCTGGCGTGGCCGTGGCGGCCGATGATGACGTGGTCGTGGACATCGACGCCGAGCGGCTTTGCCGCCGCCACGATCATCCGCGTCATGTCGATATCGGCCTTCGACGGCGTCGGGTCACCGCTTGGATGATTATGCACCAGGATGATCGCCGAGGCGGACAGTTCCAGCGCGCGCTTGACGACCTCGCGCACGTAGACCGGCGTGTGGTCGACGGTTCCGCGACCCTGCACCTCGTCGGCAATCAGCACGTTTCGCTTGTCGAGAAAGAGAATGCGGAATTGTTCGCGCGTCTCGAAGCCCTGGGCGATGCGCAAATAGTCGATCACCTCGCTCCATGACGACAGCGCCGGGCGGGCCGCGATCCGCGACTTGGCCAAGCGCAGCGCGGCCGCGTGCAACAACCGGAACTCGACGATCGCGGCATCGCCTATCCCTTTAACCTCGCGCAATCGCTCGTCGCTGGCTGCAATGACCTCAGCAAACGACCCGAACCGGGCGATGAGGCGTTTGGCCAAGTCCTTGGTATCGCGCCGCGGGATCGCATTGAACAACGCCAATTCAAGCAGTTCATAATCTGGCAGGCCTTCCGGGCCCGTTTTGAGGAACCGCTGGCGAAGCCGCTGTCGATGTCCGGCATTGAGATTTTCGGTCGCCTGGCCATCGGCGGTGGTGCTGTCCGGCTCGGCGTCCCTTCGATGGGGCAGCTGTCGTTGCGGCATGTCCGATGGAACGCCGGGCAAATTGACGGCATCCCGGCGGGCAGCTTTCGGCGCAACATCGGTTTTGACCGAGCGTTCTTCGAACAGGTAACCCTGCCCGGCCTCGCCTTGCGCATTATCCCCGCTGTTGCCATTGCGATCCGTCACGTTTCGCCGCCCTGTTCCCGAAACGCCTATCGCACCTCGAATGGCGGCATAAACAGTCCGCCAGGTGACAACGTGAAGATATCGCAACCGGTCGCCGTTACGCCGACGCTGTGCTCGCACTGCGCTGACAGCTCGCGGTCGCGCGTGACCGCCGTCCAGCCGTCGGCGAGGACTTTCACGGTCGGTTTGCCGAGGTTAATCATCGGCTCGATGGTGAACAGCATTCCCGGTTCGAGCGTGACGCCTTCGCCGGGTTTGCCGTAGTGCAGAATGTTTGGCCGGTCATGGAACAACTGGCCGAGGCCATGTCCGCAAAAATCGCGGACGACGCTGCACCGCTGGCTCTCGGCGTAGTCCTGAATCGCCGCGCCAATATGGCCGGTGGTGGTGCCCGGTTTGACGGCCGCTATGCCGCGCGCCAGTGCCTCATAGGTGACCTCGATGAGACGCGCCGCGCGCCGCGACACGGGGCCTGCGGCATACATGCGGCTAGTATCGCCGTGCCATCCGTCGACGATCAGTGTGACGTCGATGTTGACGATGTCGCCCTCGCGAAGCGGCTTCTTCGACGGGATGCCATGGCACACCACGTGATTAATCGAGGTGCAAAGCGAATGCGTGTATCCACGGTAGTTGACGGTCGCTGGCATGACCTTGTGGTCGAGCGCGAACGCGAGCACGAGATCATCGAGATGTTCCGTCGTCACGCTAGGCTTGACGTGCGGCACCAGCATGTCGAGGCACTCGGCCGCCAACTGTCCAGCCCAGCGCATGGCGAGGAAGGCCTCGGGACCGTGCAGCTTGATCTTGTCGTCGCGCGAGGCTGTGCGCGATAGCGCCAACGTGGTCATGAGCGGCCTTAAGCACCTGAGCGGAAGTTTCGCTGCCAAACTAGAGCGTTTGGTCGGCCGCGCAATCGGCGATTGGCAAACTGATGTAAAATGTGGCTCTCCCGGGCTTGGATTAAAAGACAGGGTCCCTCATGCCGTCGACCCCATGGGTGCCGCCCGCCCGACTTTCATGGGGCCTATCATACCCCGTGGCTGTGAGGACGCATCACGCTGGGAACGGAGTAAGTTTTGAGGCCGCCCGCTGCGATCCAATCAGCCGCGACCCTTTGGGCTCGGTCGATCAGCCTCGCCGTTTGCGAGAAATCAATCGACGAGACGTCGAGCGGGCACAGCGAGGGTACCACGTGATAGCTCGTCGTCGGTGGTAGCGCCTCGAGGTCGCGGACCACCTGGGCGCACATCATCAAATTGAGACCGTGAATGGCGCTGGCGACAACTTGCTGCGGCGGCCGGGTCATTCCACACGCGTAGCCCGTTGGCATCACCACAAGGCGCGTGGCGCCAAGGTCGGCGGCGGTCTTGACCGGCGTGTTGCTGGTAATGCCGCCATCGGCGAGAAAGCGGCCATCGATCACCACTGCGGGAAACGCGGCAGGTATCGAGCACGACGCGACGATGGCGGCAGCCGCCGGGCCCTGTGACAGCACAATCGTGCGGCCGGTCAGCAGGTCGGTGGTCACGATGTGGACGGGGATTTGGGCGTGCTCCAGCCGGTCATATGGCAACTTGCGATCGATCAGCGCATAGAGCGCCGCGCTGTCGAGGAGAAAGTCGCGGCGGCGCACAAACCGCGCCAGTGACCGCAACGTGAACGGAAACAATTGATCGCGTCTCAGATCGAGCCACAGTTTCTCAAGCTCGTTGACGCCTTCAAGCGTTGGACGCCCGGCAAGATAGGCCGCGTTGATCGATCCAACGCTAGTGCCAACGACCATGTCGGGGAACACGCCAAATTCAGCGAGCGCTTTCAGCATGCCAACCTGGATGGCACCAAGACTGCCGCCGCCAGCAAAGACGAATGCGGTCCGGGCGCGGGGCCGTGGATCATCAGTATCGGCGGGTAAGGCGTTGGATAAATCCATAGCGTAAGGACGGCACAATAGCGCAGGTTGTTACATGGCCGCCGGATTCCGGGCTCACAGCTAACCGATACGTGCGGCGCGGGCTGTTAAGGCGTGCAGCGCAGTGAGCCGACGCGTGCAGCGCAAAAACCGTGCGGGTACGGAAGCTGCGCCAAAGTGCCCTGGCAATTATGACCGGTCACGTTACCAAAGCGTCTTTTGTCGCGTTGAGGCTCAGGCGCACCAATGTCAAAACAGCACATGTCAAATCGTGCTAGCGCATCGGCGCGTTAAAGGTGTGTAGCCGTTACGGCTGCACCGGTTCGGTCAGCTGTTAGGCGAACCCTCCGCTGGCGGCTGGCGGTATAAGGAGATAGACGTGGCAGAAGTCGAAGATGGCAACCGGCGCGACTTTCTCGTGTTGGCTGGAAATACATTCGCGATCGTCGGCGGCGCGGCGATGATTTGGCCGTTCGTCCACCAGATGAACCCTGACGCTGGTGCGCTCGCTCTGGCCTCGACCGAGGTCGACCTGGCGCCGGTCAAGCCCGGTCAAGCGATCACGGTAATGTGGCGCGGAAAGCCGGTCTTCATCCGCAACCGGACACCTGAAGAAGTGGCGGAGGCCCAAAAGGTCGAACTCACGAAATTGCCTGACCGTATTGCTCCGGCGACCGATGCCGATCGCGTGAAGAAGGGCAAAGAGAACTGGCTCGTGCTGGTCGGCGTCTGCACGCACTTGGGCTGCATCCCTAAGGGGCAATCCCTCGGCGACAGCAAGGGCGAGTATAACGGCTGGTTCTGCCCGTGCCATGGTTCACATTACGACACCTCGGGACGCATCCGCAAAGGCCCTGCGCCACGTAATATGGACGTACCCCAATTCGCGTTCCTGACCGACACCAAAATCAGAATCGGCTGATCATCGAGATCGCCAGCCCGCACGACTATCCCGCCGTGTGGTACCGACACACCAGACCAGAGTAGATACCATGTCCGGTCCCTCCTCCTACGTTCCCAAGTCGAATCTGTCGAAATGGTTCGACGAACGCCTGCCGGTCGCCCGGCTGATGCATGACAGCTTTGTTGCCTTCCCGACGCCACGCAACCTCAACTACATGTGGACGTTCGGCGGCATCCTCATGGTCTGCCTCGTCTTGCAGATCGTGACCGGCGTCGTGCTCGCGATGCACTACACGGCCAGCGTTGCAACCGCATTCGATAGCGTTCAGCACATCCGCCGCGATGTGAACTACGGTTGGTTGATCCAGCCGTTGCATGCGGTTGGCGCGTCGTTCTTCTTCGTCGCGGTCTACCTGCACATCTTCCGCGGCCTGTATTACGGGTCTTACAAGGCGCCACGTGAGGTGCTGTGGATCCTTGGCGTGTTCATTCTGTTTGCCATGATGGCCACCGCGTTTCTCGGCTACACGCTGCCTTGGGGCCAGATGAGCTTTTGGGGTGCGACGGTGATCACCAATTTGTTCTCAGCCATTCCCGTATTTGGCGAGAGCATCGTGATGTGGCTCTGGGGCGGCTTCTCGGTCGACAACGCGACGCTGAACCGCTTCTTCTCGCTGCACTATCTGCTGCCGTTCGTGATCTTCGGCATCGTCATTCTGCACGTTTGGGCGCTGCACGTCGTCGGTCAGAACAACCCGACTGGCCTCGACATCAAGCAGCCGTCGGATTCTGTGCCGATGCACCCCTACGCGATCACCAAGGACGTGTTCGCACTGTTCGTATTCCTCATCCCGTTCGCCTACTTCGTGTTCTTCATGCCTGACTGGCTGGGTCATGCCGATAACTACAACCCGGCGAACCCGCTCGTCACGCCGCCCCACATCGTGCCGGAATGGTACTTCCTCCCGTTCTACGCTATTTTGCGCGCCGTCCCTGACAAGTTGATGGGCGTCCTCGCAATGGTTGGAGCGATCGCGGTTCTTGCGTTTGCACCATGGCTCGACTGGAGCCGCGTGCGCTCATGCAAGTATCGTCCGATCATGAAGTGGTGCTTCTGGGGCTTTGTCGCGACGTGTTTGGCGCTCGGCTATCTTGGCGCCATGCCCGCCGAAGAGCCCTACATCATGTGGGCCCGTATCTTCACGGTGCTTTACTTCTCCTACTTCCTGGTCGCGATGCCGCTCGTCGGCTTGATCGAGACGCCGTCACAAATGCCGCGCTCGATCACTGACGCGGTGCTTGGGGGCGGCAAAGCCGGTTCGGGCGGCGGCGGTCAGTATCCCGCTGGTGCTACGGCCGCGCCTGAGAAACGCTGAGGGCAGGAGCCACACATGAAACGCCTCACGACCCTCATTGCCATCGCCTCTGCTTCGGTCGCTTCGCTCGCATTTGCGGGCGCGGCGGCAGCAGCCGCTGGCGGCGAGCATTACGACTTCCAAAAGCAGAGTTGGTCATTTTCGGGCTTCACCGGTCAGTATGACAAGAACCAGCTGCAGCGCGGCTTTCAGGTCTACCAGCAGGCCTGCGCTGCGTGCCACGGGATGCAGCGCGTCAAGTGGCGCAACCTCGTCGAAAACGGCGGGCCGCAGTTTCCAGAAGACGCTGTCAAGAAGCTCGCCGCCGAATGGCCGAACCAACCGTTGGCTGGGCCGAACGACGATGGGTTGATTGCCGACAGCAAGGGCAACCTACTGACGCGGGTGGCAACACTCGCCGACCCGATCCTCGGCCCGTACCGCAATGAGAAAGAGGCTCGTGCCGCCCAAAATGGCGCGTTGCCGCCTGACCTCTCGTTGATCGTCAAGGCCCGCAGCATCCACGAGGTGCCGATCTGGTATGTCCACGTCGGCAAGATGATGAGCGAAATTGGGCGCGGCTATCAAGAAAGTGGCGCCGATTATCTCTATAATCTTCTCATAGCCTACGCAGACGCGCCAGCCGGCGTCAAAATGTCGGACGGGATGTATTACAACAAAGCCTATCCCGGCAATCAGATCGGGATGCCAGCGCCGCTCCAGAAAGACAACCCGATCGTTTACGAGAACGGCAAGGGTACGCACGAAGACAACGTGCGCGACGTGTCGGCTTACTTGGCGTGGGCTGCCGACCCGAAGCTCAATGAGCGGAAGGCGACCGGCTGGTACGTGATGCTCTACCTCCTGATCACCACCGTGTTGCTGTATCTGGGCAAAAAGGTCGTCTGGTCTCGGATCGGCGGCCACTAATTGAGACGCATCTGTCTTAAGCAGACAACGGCTCCGCATCAGCGGGGCCGTTTTCGTTTCTCCCGGCCCGATGTTGGTTTATGTCGATAGGTGCACCACGATACGGGGAGACAGCGCGACATGACGGAAACGGTACTCGGCATTATTGGCGGCAGCGGGTTCTACAACTTGCCCGGCATCGAAAACGCGCGTTGGCAGGCCGTCGCCTCGCCGTGGGGTGCGCCGTCGGATGAAATGCTGTTCGCCGACATCGCGGGGTTGCCGATCCGCTTTCTCCCCCGGCACGGGCGCGGACATAAAATTCCGCCATCGGACATCAACTACCGCGCCAATATCGACGCCATGAAACGCGCCGGTGTCACCGACCTCGTTTCGATCTCGGCGTGCGGCTCGTTCAAGGAGCACCTCGCGCCCGGTGTGTTCGTGCTCGTCGACCAGTTCGTCGACCGGACGTTCGAGCGCGCGAAAAGCTTCTTTGGAACGGGCATGGTCGCGCATGTCTCGGTCGCCGATCCGGTCTCGCCGCTGCTTGTCGATGAACTCGAACGGGCAATTAAAGCCGAGGGCATCCAATATCAGCGCGGCGGCATCTACCTCGTGATGGAGGGGCCGCAATTTTCGACCCGCGCCGAAAGCCTGCTATACAAAGCCTCCGGCTTCGACGTGATCGGCATGACCAACATGCCCGAAGCCAAGCTCGCCCGCGAAGCCGAGATTTGCTACGCCACCGTCGCCATGGTGACGGACTATGACTGCTGGCATTCCGATCACGCCGCCGTTGATGTTGCCGCCGTGATCAAGATCATGGGCGACAACACGGCCAAGGCGCAGCGCATGGTGCTGGCGCTGGCCAGGCATTTCCCGCGGCAACACCCGCCCTGCCCGATCGGCTCAGACCGCGCCCTCGACGGGGCGCTGATCACCGCCCCGGAGGCCCGCGATCCGGCAATGTTGGCCAAGCTCGATGCGGTCGCTGGCCGCGTCCTGGCCAACACCGGCTGAATGATTGGGAATTCGCTTACCGCCGACCGTAAACCACGCCGCGATATTGCCCCGTTCGGGCCATGGTGCGCGCCCAATTGATGCTTACGCCTCGTTAACGGCCGGGGGATTACACTTAATGATCTGTTAGCGCGCATCTGAAAAGCGGGAACCGGTTTTCCGCAAAAAAGCACGCTCGATCATAGAGTTAGAGTTCGGCGTCTCTACGGGGTCCACATGGCGACAGCGCAAGGCACGAGGGACGGCAACACCGTTTGGCGTCACATTTGCGCGCGCACGACACTCGCCGCCGCCGCTGTCGTCGCCTGCGCTGCTTTGTTTGGGCCCGACATCTTGACCGCTGCCTTCTCCGGCAACCGCACCATCCAGCTCCATAACATCCACACCAAGGAAACGCTGTCGGTTCAGTACAAGAAGGACGGCCAGTACATCCCCGACGCAATGGACAAGATCGACTGGATCTTGCGCGACTGGCGGCGCAACGAGAAGACCAAGATGGACCCCAGGACGATCGACATCCTGTGGGAGATGCACACCGAACTCGGCTCCAACGAGCCGATCCACATCATCTCCGGCTATCGTTCGCGCGGGACCAACGACATGCTGCGCCGCACCGTCGGCGGGCAGGCGAGCGAGAGCCAGCACACCACCGGCAGGGCCGTCGATGTCACCTTCCCCGACGTGCCGCTGCGCAATATCCGCTATGCCGCAATGGTCCGCGAAATGGGCGGCGTCGGCTATTACCCGACCTCGGGCATCCCGTTCGTCCACGTCGATACCGGCCGCGTCCGAGCCTGGCCGCGTCTGCCGCGCTACGAACTCGCGCTGCTGTTCCCGAACGGCTCGTCGAAGCACGCTCCGGCCGACGGCGGCGCGCTGTCGCCGGAAGACGTTCGTGTCGCGCAAAGCCGCTACAAGGATCTCGCCGTCCAGGTCGCGGCGTTCTTCGATCTTCGCAAGGCCCCCAAGGATCGCCGAAACGATGGCGTGCTGGTCGCCGACGCTGGCCGCGCGATACCCCCTGTGATTGCCCCAACAAATGCATCTGTCGCGTCGCCAGTATCAAAGCCGATGCCCGCGCCGCCGCGCCCGATCCCGGCTGGTACGCAGGTCGCGTCGCTGGCTCCGGTCGCGGTTCCCTTGCCGCGCGAGCCCGTGACGGCTGCGAGCCCAGACGTTCCGAAACCTGTCGTGCCGAAATCAGCCGCCGGCCTGACGCCGAAGCTCGTCGCCGAACCGAAGCTGGTCGAGCGCCCGTCCAAGTTTACGCCAGCTCCGACCGAGGACGACCGCAAGGGCCTGAAGACGCTCGTGGCGCTGGCGGCAGCCTCTCCCGAGCTTGACGCCCCGCGCCTGATCCGCGAGCCGGCCCCGGCGGCGCGCCTGCGAACCGCTGCGGCGAGCGCGTCGGGCACGGCGTCGCCGCCCGCGGGCAGCATTGCCAGCGCCACCGCAACCTCCACCGCCGCCGTCCCTTCGCCCGTTCCGTACGGCCGACCAGCGCCGCCCACGACCATCGCCGAGGCACTCGCGGCCGAGCCTCCGGCCAATCTTGATAAGACCCTGGGTGGGACATTCGCTGCCGTTCTCGCCGACCGGGGCAAATCGCGCACGTCTTGGATGCAGTTGGCCGCGATCGACCCCGCGACTGCCAACGGCGCGATTGCGGGCAGCGGCTCGATCGCGGGCGATGGCCGCACCTTGTCGGATGTCGCGCCGCCGGGTTGGGGCAACGGTTTTGCCGCAGCGCCGGCTTTCGACGACGAGCACCCGGAGGAACTGCACTATCGCCCGTTCCCGGTCGCGCCCTTGCTGACCGCGACCGCGTCGATCGACGAGCCCGCGATCGCGCGCATGACCGCGCCGGACGTCGTCAAAATTCTCGACCTGCTCGATCAGCCGTCGGCCGTGCCGCCAATGCGTTTCCTACCCGGCCGCCAGACCGCCGAAACCATGTGGGCGCAGCAGTTCAAAGGCCAGCCCGTCGCGTTCGCTGACGCCAGCTTTGGCGACGGCACCGAAGACCTCCCGACCAAGCTGATCCCACGCGGGGTGAAGACATCGGCGCGGTAGGTGGGGCGGACCCGGCGATGGCCCGAGCCCGAAAATTAGAATTCGGAATACGTTTTATGAGCTAGCGGAAGTGAGCCGGTAGCGCTCTCAGTCGGCCGAACTGGCATATCCATGTAGGCTTGAATTGCCAAACGAACGCGCTCTTGATGTTGCCGTTGCAGTCCTGCTACCACGAGACGTCGGTCGTCGTCCGCGCGCTTGGCGGCCAACAAGTCGGGCTGCGGCGCTGTCCGTTCGATACGTTGATGGTGGGAATTGCCCCTGCCGATAGCGTTAATCACGATCTTGTTCTTTCCAGGTTATCAGGATCGGTCTAGCAAATGAGTATTGGCATTGCCCTATGCCGGGCGCAAAGAATTGGCTAAAAATTGAAAGGTCTATCCCGGCCCGACTGGTGTCCCGACTCCGACGCTGGTTTCCAAGCGTCTCCGCCGGCCCACTAGCCAAGCTTCTGTCTGTGTTCTGGATTCACGAACGCTTGACGACCTTCGTCCGCACGTTCGATCCAGAACACTCGCCTGGACCGGAATTACGCGAGTGGTTCGGATGCCGGGCGGGTTTGCCACGAAACCTCACCTTGCTGACCATTCCGGCAGTCTGTTGGCAGGTTTGCCGTTGTTCATGGAGGCCGTGTTTTGACGTCGTCCCCGCTTGCCGTATGCGCTGTCGCCGCACTGGCAGGCGTTGCACTCGCCTTGATGGCGTTGGAGGCTGGCGCGCAGAGTGGGCCGTTGCTACCTGCGACACCGGCGCAGCCCGCTCGCACGTTGGGCACTGCTCCCGACGTAGACGTGCCACCGTGGCGGCAACCGTCCGCAACTGGCTCAGCAGCGGGCAACGCCTCCGCCGACGTCCGTAATGCCCCTGTGACTGGCGGCAAACCTGCCGTAACCGGCCCGGCCCAACGCGGCCGCGCCTATAATGTCAAGCCGTTGATTAACCTCCAGGCCAAGCCGCGTCTGTAAAAAGTGCCCCGGCTAACCAGCGCTCGCGGCGGGTTTGATCAGCGTCCGGTAGACCTTGTGGCTGCGGCGGGCCTGATGGCGCGACGCGGCCGGATCGACCAGCATGCCGGGCCGGAACGCCTGCCGCCCGATCAGCATCCGGTAACTCATGCTGGCGCGGTTGGTCAGCGTAATCTCGATCGGCCAGCGCTGGTCGCCGATTTCGAGCTCGGTCCCGATCACGTAGCGCAGCTCGGCTTCGCCGTTCGAACTCGTCACCCGCCGCCGGTCGATCAGCGGCGCCACGCACACGATCTCGATTTGTGGACGGCGCGGCACCGGCTGGACCAAAAACCGCACCAACCGGCGCTCGCCATCATCGAACGGCTCGATCATCCGGGCGTGCAGCGCGCTGGTCCGCGCGCCGGTATCGACCTTCGCCTTGAGCGACGGCAGGCCAATGAGCGGCAGCCCCACCCATTCTTCGTAACCAACGATGAAAGTTTGTCCCTCAGACACCATATCTTCTCTATTGGGATCAAAATCCGACGCTCGAACAGTGCCGCAACAGACCATCGCAGGCTCGGGGGTCGGCCAGGTCTTGGCCACAGCTGAGCGGCGTGGCAGAACATAGCCGTTCGTTCACCGTGCTGCCAGCCGACATGGTGGCTGCAATAATCAAGCGCGTAACGTCAGCCAAACGCCTTGCCGCTATCGAATAGGTCTGAAGCTCCATGGCAATCCTGCCGATCGTCACGCTACCCGATCCCGTTCTTCGCCAAGTCTCGACGCCCGTGGGCGCGATCGACGCAGACGTGAAGCGCCTCGCCGCCGAGATGCTTGAGACGATGTACGACGCGCCGGGCATTGGTCTTGCCGCCGTCCAGGTCCGCGTGCCGAAGCGGATCGTGGTGCTCGATCTGGCTGGCGACGACGAGCCCAAAGCGCCGATGGTGCTGATCAATCCGCACATTTTGAGCCTAGGGTCACAAATGCGCGTTTATGACGAGGGCTGCCTGTCGCTGCCCGATACCCGGCTCGAGATCGAGCGGCCGTCAACGCTGCGGCTGGCCTACGTCGACCTTGATGGCGTCAACCGCGAGATCGCCGCCAACGGCCTGCTAGCCACCGCCATCCAGCACGAGACCGACCACCTCGACGGCAAGCTGATCATCGACTTCATGACCAGCCTGAAACGCGACATGGTCATCCGCCGCTACAAGAAGCGCGCCAGGGTTGGTTGATGGGGTTAGGACGTAGCGAATGGCGAATGGCGAGTAGGTTGCGAGTTGCGAGTTGCGAATGGCGAATGGCGAATGGCGAGTTGCGAATGGCGAATGGCGAATGGTTGTCGCTACCGGCAGCGGCCGTCAACACGCCTTGCGGCTGTTAACGCGGCACGGCCGACGACCTTGCGCGCTACTCGCAACTCGCCATTCGCAACTCGCAACTCGCCATTCGCCATTCGCAACTCGCCATTCGCAATTCGCTACTCGCTACTCGCCACTCGCAACCTACTCGCCATTCGCTACTCGCTACTCGCAATCCCCAACACCGGCCCACCACACCATGCGCATCGTCTTCATGGGCACGCCTGACTTCTCCGTGCCAACGCTGCGCGCGCTGGCGGACGCCGGTCACGAGATCGTCGCGGTCTACTCGCAGCCACCGCGTAAGGCTGGACGCGGGATGGCCGAGACCAAAGGCGCGGTCCACGTGTTCGCCGAGGCGCGCGGGTTGCCGGTGTCGACGCCGTTATCGCTGAAGTCGGCCGAGGCCCAGGCAGCGTTCGTCGCGCACAATGCCGACGCCGCCGTCGTCGTCGCCTACGGCCTGCTGCTGCCCCGCGCGATCCTCGATTGCCCGCGTCACGGATGCTACAACTTGCATGCATCGAAACTACCGCGCTGGCGCGGAGCCGCGCCGATCCAGCGCGCAATCATGGCCGGTGACACCGAGACGGCGGCGATGGTCATGCACATGGACGTCGGTCTCGATACCGGGCCGGTGTGCGCCGCCCGCGCGATGCCAATTGGCCGGGACACCACCGCCGACGAACTCCACGACGCGTTGTCGGCCGACGGTGCGCAGCTGATGGCCCAGACCATGGCCGATCTCGCCTCCGGCCGCTTGCGTGCGGTTGCGCAGGCCACGGACGGCATCACCTACGCCGCAAAGATCGACAAGGCCGAGACCCGCATCGATTTCGCCCGCACGTCCGCCGCGGTCCACAACCATGTTCGCGGGCTGTCACCGTTTCCTGGCGCGTGGTTCGAAGCCGGGGCTGACGGCAAACGCGAACGCATCAAGGTCCTGCGCACCTCGCGCGACGGCTTCTCCGAGACGCCACTGGGCCAGCCCGGCGAGACGATCGACGACGCTGGTGCCATTGCGTGTGTGACCGGAGCCGTCCGGCTCGTCGAGGTCCAGCGCGCCGGTAAGCGGCCCCAAGAGGCGGCGGAGTTTTTGCGCGGCTTCCCGCTGCCGCGCGGTACGCAACACTAGCCAATGGGCTCGCGGACGGGTGTTGCTAAGCTCGCAGCATCTCCCAAGTCACCAGATTAAGTATGCTTTCCAATTGATGAATACGTGTCTCGCGACCTAAGGTAAACCAGGACGTCGGCACCGTTTTCCGCGCGAGTTTATCCATGCGTTTCCGCACCGTTCTGTTGCTTGTTGCGATGATGGCCTTGCCATCGCTGGCGATCGCCAATGGCCGAAATTCCGCCGGCGAAATGACAAAGTCGGAGCCATGTGCAAATGCTGCCGCTGGGCGTGCGGCCAGCACCTGTGGTCCGGGACGAGCCAGCAACAAATCGAACGCGGTCATGACGGTCGAGCGCGGCGTCCGCGTCTGGCGCATGGTCGCGAAGCCGCAGCAGCAGTTGGTTTACGCCCCGGCTGCTCAACCGGCGGTCGACGACGATACCGTTACTTCTGGCAGCGATGGCAACTCTGGTACTGCGGCGTCCGGCGGGTATCTTGGCGGCGACGCATTCACTGATGCGGTCCCGTCATACGGGCAGTCATACGGGCAGTCATACGGGCAGTCATACGGGCGGTCATACGGGCGGTCATACGGGCGGTCATACGGGCGGTCATACGGGCCATCCGCTGGGAAATACGGGCCGTCGGTCGGGCTTGGTACGGGCTCAGGCCTCGGTGGGCTCGGCGCCCAACCACTTGGTCAGCTCTCGACGCAGCCAACCTTCGGCGCGCCTTTGAGGGCCAGCCGGTTTCGGGTCGGCGACATTGCGCCCGGGAGGGCCGCCAAACACGGCGTTACCGTCCGCGGCGGCTTCGACAGGCCTCGCTTTGTGAAACGGATGGCCGATCCGGGCAGCCGTGGCCCAGCATTCGGTTCTGGCTTGCGGCCGGGTGGCAATACGATTGCTATTCGCGCAAACGTTGGACCTCGGATGGGTATCGGCGGGCCTCGCATGATCGTGGGTCCGCGACGGGCTGGTCCTCGCATGATGGGCGGCGGCCCGCGTGTGGGTCGTCCCCGCATGATGCGCGGCGGCGTGCGCTGAGGCGGATCATCTACGCTGCAGCCCGTCTCTGATACCGGCAGTTTATTCGGCAGACATAGGAAATTGGGTCAACCCCCGGTCGACCCGCGGCATCATCGGCCGGTGACGCGTCCCAGAACCGACTTCAGCAAGCCCCATCCCCACCGCATCACGATGAACCGGATGATCCAGCCCATCACGCCCTTGCTCTGAAAACCGAGCAGCGAACCGAGCACGTTGCGGATCGCGCTCGACAGCGGGTCGCCATCGACCTTGACATCGCCGCGTCGAATAACATCGGGCAGTGGATCGAGCGGACCGGGCTCGCGCCGACCGAAGATATCGCCGAGACCGCCGCCGTCCTGGCCGCGTCCGCCCGACCTGTCAGCCGTCCGTTCGTCTGGTGCATTGACGCCGGGAATACGCGCGCCCGGCAGCGGCAATGGGCTGCCCGCACCATAGTCGGGACTGTCGCCGCCGACCGCCACGTCCGGCGAACCTGCGATGGGACCATCGCGACCCCACTCTCCGGTCTGCCCGCCTTGACTCGATCGCCGCCTGTCAGTGGACCGCCGTGGCGCCGACCCGCGCTCGGCGCCGTCGGTATCGGCTCCGGCGTCCGATCCTGGCATGCCGGGGATGCGCTTGAGGATGTCCTGCAACCCGCCCTGGCTACCTTTTGCCAGCGCGCCCATCACCAGCGAGGCGAGGATCGGCAGCAGTTTCTGGATCAGATCCTGGCTGACGCCGGTTTGCGATGCCGCCCGGGCGGCCAGCGCGCGGCTTTTGGCCTTGTCGCCGAAAATCGTATCGAGCACGCCGATACCTGCGGCCTCCGCCCACGGCTGCTGCGCCGCCCTTGGATGCTCAAGGAGATAGCCATGCTCGGGCTTCGCGATTTGATCGACCAAGTCGGCGACGCCGCCGCGCGACAGCGTGTTGGCCTCCATCCGCTGGGCCAAGGCCGGCAGCACTGTTGCCAGGATTGCCTGCAGTTGCACCGGCTCAAGGCCGTATGATCGGGCCAGCGTGTCGAGCCCGTGCCCTCCGCCAGCGGTCTTTACAGTGTCGAGTATGTTCACGTGTCGCCTCGCTATTTCTTTGCGACCCGCTTACGCCCGACGGCCGAGCCATGGAATGCGCCACATTGGAGCGCCCCGCAGCAACCGGTGCCAGCCAACCCTCAAGCTCCAGGCCGGCCGGTCTTCTTTGGTCGGCCGCGCCGCATCTGGCGTTCGGCGCGGCTACCGTCGTCGTTGATTTCCACTGTCCGTCCCGCTTTGCGGCCGTGGCCCGGTAACGGGGCCCCGAGCAGATCGCGGGCGGGTCCATCCTGCCGCCCCTCACCCGCGCCAAGGCCGCGTGACGCGCCATCGCCTCTGCCCTCTCCCCGCGTACGGGGAGATGGGGAACTTTCGCCACCGACTGTAAACGTCTCTGGCTTGAACCGTGGCGGCTCTTTGCCGGCACGCGGTATCGACAGCGAGGCATGCGGACCCATCTCGTCGAGCGTCGGCTTGTGCGGGCCGCTGACCCGCTCGCCGAACGCACCACCTTTGGTGCGGTCGTCGACTTTCGGTGCGCGCGGAGCCGGGATCGCGGTCTGCTGCGGATTGCTCGGCTGGACGGGCTCGTAGCCGGTGAGGCGGCTACCTCCCCTCTCCCCGTAAAGAACGGGGAG
>JAWXCP010000093.1:0-2833 GCA_034408685.1 Hyphomicrobium aestuarii
ACCTTGCGCTTCGACCATCTCGACCTCTCCGCTGTCGGCATTCGGGTCACGGCGGCCGAAATCGACGCTGCCGTCGCGGCGTGCAGCGCGGACGCACGCGACGCACTCGCCTTCGCCCACGGCCGGATCGTCCAACACCATCAGCGGCAAATGCCGTCGAACCTGTCGTACACCGATGCGACAGGGGCCGAACTTGGCTGGCGGTGGACGGCGGTCGACAGCGTCGGCCTCTACGTGCCGGGCGGTACGGCGTCGTATCCGAGTTCGGTGTTGATGAACGCGGTGCCAGCCAAGGTAGCGGGCGTCTCACGCGTCGTCATGGTCGTGCCGGCAATGCGCGGGGCGCTCAACCCGCTGGTATTGGCGGCGGCAAAGCTGGCGGGCGTCGACGAAGTCTACCGGATCGGCGGAGCGCAGGCCGTTGCCGCGTTGGCCTATGGCACTCAAAGCATCGCGCCCGTGGTCAAGATCGTCGGGCCGGGCAACGCGTTCGTGGCGGCGGCCAAGCGTCAGGTGTTTGGCCATGTCGGCATCGACAGTGTCGCCGGGCCATCGGAAGTGCTCATTATCGCGGACGACGCCAACCCGGCGGAGTGGATCGCGGCCGACCTCCTCGCCCAGGCCGAGCACGACACCGCTGCGCAGTCTATCCTGATCACGGACAACGCGGCCTTCGCCGATGCGGTCGACGCCGCCGTGATGCGGCAGCTGTCAAACCTACCGCGCTCGCAAATTGCCGGAGCCTCTTGGCGCGATTTCGGGGCGATCATCGAGGTTGCTTCGCTCGACGACGAGGCGCCAGCTCTCGCCAACCGCATCGCAGCTGAACATCTCCAGATCGTCACGGCGAACCCGAACCATCTTGCCATTGCCATCACCAACGCCGGGGCGATTTTCCTTGGCGCGCACACGCCAGAGGCCATCGGCGACTATGTGTCGGGGTCCAACCACGTGCTGCCGACGGCGCGCAGCGCGCGGTTCTCCTCCGGTCTTGGCACGCTCGACTTCATGAAGCGGACCTCGATCCTGAGGCTCGATGCCCATGCACTCGCCGCCCTCGGACCGGCGGCGATGACGCTCGCCCGCGTCGAAGGCCTCGAGGCCCACCGCCGGTCGATCGAGATCCGTCTCGAAGCCGAGGCCAAGACAGACACCGTCGTTACTTTGCGCGAGACGGCCGCATGAGCCCGGCCGATGATGCGCCTCCAGCACCTGGTGCCCCACCCGGTAACCTGACTGCGGCGGCGGGCGGTTCCGCAACCTCAGCATCGGGCCGCGACCGGCTGGCCGCAGTTACCCTCGACCAGAGTTCGATCGGGCACGGTAACCACCACATCGAGCACGAGCGTGAGGTCGCGATCCTCGATCTGATCGACGGCAATACGTTCGCCGTCGTCGGCCGTGACAACGGTCCTTACACGCTGCGACTGTCGATCGAAGACGAGCGACTGATGCTCACTGTCGGCACGGCGGCGGGACCCGACGTGATGGTTCATCCGCTCTCGCTTGGGCC
This sequence comes from Hyphomicrobium aestuarii, assembly GCA_034408685.1. Taxonomy (GTDB): domain Bacteria; phylum Pseudomonadota; class Alphaproteobacteria; order Rhizobiales; family Hyphomicrobiaceae; genus JANXVY01. The sequence goes on from JAWXCP010000093.1 coordinate 1,514, forward strand.
GTTCAAGCGGATCGTGCGCGATTACTTCGTCGTTTGCGACACGTACTACGACGCAATCCGCTCGGCGCCGCCGTCACGCATCCAGGCGATCGACCTCTCGCGCCGTGGTCTCCACGACGATGCCAGCCGTCTGCTGATCGAACGCTTGGCTGACAAGATCACGGTCGATTTCGACACCGCCCGTCGTCTGTTCACGCTGATCGCAGCGCTGCACTGGAAGGGCTGATGGGCCGGTCGTGCCGGGTCCGCCCGCTCAACCAACGGCGATGTTGTCGATCAGCCGGGTTTTGCCGAGCCAAGCCGCAGTTAGAATGCGCAACGGAGGCGTGGTCGGGTCTGACACATCCGCGACCTCTGCCAGCGTTGCCGCATCGCGGACCGCCACATAATCGACCTGACGGAATCCAGCGCTAAGGATCGTATTAGAGGCCGAGACCGTGGCAGCGGCGATGCTACCGCCGTCTCGCACCTCGGCGGCTGCGGCCTGCATCGCAATATGGAGGGTCGGCGCGATCGCCCGCTCGTCAGCCGAAAGGTACGCATTGCGCGACGACAGGGCCAAACCGTCAGCCTCCCGACGCGTCGGGCAGCCGAGAATTTCCAGCGGCAGATCGAGGTCGCGGACGACCTGTCGGATGACGCACAGTTGCTGATAGTCCTTCTCGCCAAACACGGCGACGTCGGGCGTCACTTGCGAAAATAGCTTGGTGCAGACCGTCGCCACCCCGCCAAAAAAATGCGGACGAACATCGCTTTCGAGGCCGATCGCGGCGCCTTCGACCTCGATGCGGGAGGCAAAGCCCGGCCGGTACATTTCAGATGGCGTGGGCGCCCAGACGAGATCGACGGCAGCGACCGCGAGCTTTGCGACGTCGGCCTCCAGCGCGCGGGGATAACGATCAAAATCTTCGTGCGGGGCGAACTGGCGCGGGTTGACGAAGATCGACGTTACGACGCGGACGACCTGCGTGCTGCGCGACGGAGTTGCTAGCGCGCTGTGCGACGGGGTTGCCTGCGTGCTGCGCGACGGGGTTGCCTGCGTGCTGCGCGACGACGTTACCTGCGTGCTGCGCGACGACGTTACCTGCGTGCGCGCGAGGGCGACAAGGTCGAGATGGCCGTCGTGGAGTGCACCCATGGTCGGCGTCAGCGCGATCTGGTCGCCGTTGCGGCGGTATTGCGCGATGCGGGCGCGCAAGGTGGCCAAGTCGGTCACGACGTCGGGCATGGCGCCGCGAGGCGGGGTAACCTCGGACTGTTGGCGGGGCGGGGGCGGCATGGTGGCAATCGTCTCCTTCGCGAGCTACCGAACCCGTGATG
>JAWXCP010000094.1:0-34014 GCA_034408685.1 Hyphomicrobium aestuarii
CGCCGCCGACGGCACGCTGATGCGGCCGGTGCAGGACTGCAGCACCGGCTACGGCATGGCGCTTGGCTTGGCGCGGATCGACCGGCTCGACGACGACAGCTACGCCCAGACCATGATCGGGCGCATGGCGTTCGCCGACGGGCGCATCGCGTTCGCCGACGGGTCCGGGAACGACGGGTCCGGGAACGACGGGTCCGGGAACGACGGGTCCGGGAACGACGGGGGCGGAATCGACGGGGGCGGAATTACTGGCCCACACACGTTGTCGCGTCTCGGTAGCCGAACGAAATGCATCGAGGCGATCGACGTATTTGGACGGCGCAACGCATTGGCCAAGGCATTCCGTCGATGATCGTGTTTGTGGCGCGCAACTCGGCTATGGCTTTCCGGGACAATCGAACGCGGAGCCCATGAACATGAACACCCTATGGCGCTTTCTGACAGGCTTGGCGCGTGCGTTGACGCTTCCACCGCTGCGGGCGTTAGGCGGGCTGCTGGCTGGCATGGCGTTGCCGTCCGCTCGCGCGGCCGCCGGCGTGTCGATGATTGTTGCTGCGGTTGCCCTCGCTCACGATCTTGGGCCGGCGATGGCAACCGCAAGCAACACGAGTGTGCATTCGACTTCCGGGTTCAGCCCGACGTCCGTCATGCGCCATTGGGAGCAACTGGCGCCTCAGTCACACAAAGCGACGCGCGCTTTCGCATCGCAGCGTATGCCGCAGGTATGGAGCCTTATCGCGGGCATCTTTGCCCTGCCGGCGTTCGCGGCTTTCACCGGCTTCGCGTTGATTTTCGGCTATCTCGGGCGTCGCCGACGAAAAGTGGAAATCTTCGCCAACTGACCACCGCACGCCGCCCTTTGATCCGTCCGTAAACCTAAACCGCGCAGGCGATACCCGTGCCTCGCAGGCCGCAATACCCATGCGGAACCTTGGCGAGGTACTGCTGGTGATACTCTTCGGCGAAATAGAACGTCGGCGCCGACAGCACTTCGGTCGTCACTGCCGCCAGGCCGGCTGCCCGGAGCGACGCCGCATAAGCTGCCTTGGTCGCTACCGCCTGCGCATGCTGGGCATCGCCGAACGTGTAGATCCCCGAGCGGTACTGCGTTCCAGTGTCGTTGCCCTGGCGCATGCCCTGGGTCGGGTTGTGCACCTCGAAAAACGTCTTCAGAAGCGCCGCGTATGGCATCTGCTTGGGGTCGAAAACAACCAGCACAACCTCGTTGTGTCCGGTCCGGCCGGTACACACTTCCTCATATGTCGGGTTCGGCGTAAAACCCGCCGCATAGCCCGCCGCCGTGACCCAGATGCCGGTGCCCAATTCCCAGAACTTGCGTTCAGCGCCCCAAAAGCAGCCAAGGCCGAACATCGCCATCTCGGTGCCATCCGGGTACGGCCCTTTCAGCGGCCGGTCGAACAGGAAATGTCTCGAAGCCGTCGGGATCGGCCGGTCGCGGCCCGGCAATGCGGTCTCAGACGTCGGCATCTGGGCGGGCTTTCTGGTGAACAACATAACGTACTCCTGTATCGCTTGGCGGAGCCTATCCCCGCCGGGTTCGCTGTCGCTAATTTCCGGAATCCGTGAAACCAGCCGTTACGGGGCTTTTCTGAGGGCTCTGCCCCTGCGTTCTCTGCTGGTCATATGATGCGGCCAGCACTACCAAACCAGGGTGGCGCAATTGCAACCAGAGCAGCCAACTTGGGGGAAATGCACTCCAGCTCACCACCGTCTCGAAAAGTCATTCGCGCAGAACAGGTTTCTGTTACGACATAACGGGATGGTCGGCCGAGCGTTCGCTTTGATCGAACGGTGGTATTTAGAACGAATATGAAATTCTCGGCTCGGCCCTTGAAGCGTTACGCAGCCCGCCGCTCGCAAATCCGCTTCATCTCGGCCAGACCACCCTCGAAATCGCGGCCGACCATCCGATCCATGTTCATCAAAAGGTCCATGGTCTTGGTCACCAGCGTCGCTTCGCCGGTCATTGTCCAGGTCACCTCGGTCCCCCCGGACGGCGCAGGCGCGAGTGCGAATACCGCTTCGTTCGTGCCCTTGAATGGCTTCTCGAAATCCAGGCGGAATCTCACGCGCTGTGGTGGCTCGGACTCGATGATCGTCATCTGGCCCTTGCCGACGTCCTTGTTGCCGTCCCAGGCAAACGCTGCGCCGAGCCCCGAAGTGCTGCCCGTGAACTCGGCCTTCGCCTGAGGGTCCTTCTTGGCCCACGGCGACCAGCTCTGCCACGCCACGAGATCGTTGATCTGAGCAAAAACCGTATCCATGGGCGCAGCGATGGTTGCCCGCCGCTCGACCCTGAAGCTGTCGGGCTTTCCAGATGCCAGCGCCAGGGTAAGGAGAACGGCGAGCAGCGCGACGATTGCGATGGTGAAGAGGACCGACATAACATTCTCCCGACTTGAAGAGACCGCACCGGTAGGCTCGTGAGCATGCTAGATTTTACGACCTCGAACTGTGTACATATCAAGTCCCGCGTGGTTTGGCACGTGCCGTTGGCGCGGCAATGGCTGGATCGTCGGGCCACACATGGCGCGGATAGCGCCCCTTCATATCGGTCTTCACCGCTGCCCATGAGCCAGCCCAGAAGCCAGGCAGATCCTTGGTGATCTGGATCGGTCTGCTGGCTGGGGACAGCAAATTGAGTGTCAGGGGCCGCTTACCGCGCGCCACTGCCGGATGTGTCTTGAGCCCGAACAATTCCTGCACGCGAATATGGAGGGCTGGCGCCTGCGGTCCGTCGTAGTCGATGGGGTGAGCGTTACCCGTCGGTGCGGTAAAATGCGTTGGAGCCTCGGCATCGACGGTCTGGCGCGCGGTCCAAGGCAGCAGACTATCGATCGCGGTCGAAAGGTCGTCGGCCACAATATCATCGACGCGCGATTTGCCCGGCAAGTAGGGCGCCAGCCACGTTTCGATGGTGTCGGTCAGCGCTGCATCCGATAGGTCCGGCAGTTCGTCCATGCCGCTCCCCCGCAAGAACGCCACGCGGTCGCGCAGTTGGCGCTGGCTCCGGCTCCATGGCAACCGGTCGATGCCGTCTGCGCCAGATGCCGCGATGCCCCGCGCTAAAGCGAGCGCCACGTCCGGCCCCGCCGTCAACGATCGAGGCTGCGACGCCAGCACGATCGCATCGAGGCGCCGAACGTGGCGGGCGCGAACGGCGCGGGCCTCCCCGTCGAACGCGACCTCCACGCCGTCGACGATCCTATGGCCAGCGACGGCCAAGATTTCGCTCTCGCTCGCGGAGGCCGCGAGCAGAATACGCGCCAACGCAGCCGACCCCTGCAACTCGGCGACGACGATATAGGGCGCGTTGGCCAACGGCGAAGCGGGATCGACAAACGCCCCGCGGCCGTTGGCCAGGAGATACTGCCCGCGCGCGCCATCCCGCATCCCATCCCGCATCCTCGCGATGCGGTCGGGGAAGGCCAGCGCCAGCAGAGCTGCCGTGCCGGGGCGGGCCGCGTCATTTCCGGCGCCGGTTCCCTTCTCCGCCGCAACCGGTTGACCGCTGACCGAAGACGCCCAACGGCGCGCGAGCCCACGGGCATCGTCGGCACGACGCGAGCGGTCACGGCGAAAGTTGGCAAGCCGTATCGAAATATCGGGATCCGAACCGCCAAGCCCGCGCTCCACGATCAGGGCGACGACCTCGGCAGCCTCGGCCTGTGCACCCATTGCAGCGGCGGCGATCACCATGGCGGCGAGCCGTGGCGGCAGCGGCAATGCGCGGATCGACCGGCCCAAATGCGTTATGCGGCCATCGCTATCGAGCGCGCCGAGCGTCATCAGTTCAAGCCGCGCAGCCGACAGCGCGGCTGCAGGCGGTGGGTCCAGCCAGCGAAGCGTCGCTGGATCGGTCGCCCCCCATTCGGCGCAATCGAGCAACAGGCCAGCGAGGCCGCTCGAACGGATTTCTGGTTCAGCGAACGGCAGCAGCGCTAAGTTCTGCGGCTCGTCCCACAGGCGGTAGCACACGCCGGGTTCCGTCCGGCCCGCGCGGCCCCGGCGCTGGTCGGCCGAGGCGCGAGAGACCCGGACCGTATCGAGCCGCGTGATCCCAGCGTCCGGCTCGTAGCGCGGCACGCGGGCCAAGCCGCTATCGACCACGACCCGAACGCCCTCGATGGTGAGCGAGGTTTCCGCAATCGACGTCGCGAGCACGACCTTGCGTTCGCCCTGTCTGGCTGGTTGGACGGCGCGATCCTGGGCGGCCGGGTCCATGGCGCCATAGAGCGGGGCTATCACCACGGTGGAATTGCGAACGCGCTCGATCAAGCGCTCCTCGAGCCGGCGAATTTCGCCCTGGCCGGGCAGGAACGCGAGGATCGACCCGGTTTCGGCATCGAGCGCGCGCGCGATAACAGTGGCCATCTGCTCCTCGATGCGGACCGCCATATCCCGCCCGGCATATCGCGTTTCGACCGGGAACATCCGTCCCGCGCTCTCGATGACCGGGGCAGCCTCGCCCAGCAGCCCGGCCACCCGCGCGCCATCTAGCGTCGCCGACATGACGAGGATGCGCAGATCGTCACGCAAGCCTGTTTGGCAGTCGAGCGCCAGCGCCAAGCCAAGGTCCGCATCGAGGGATCGTTCGTGGAACTCGTCGAACAGCACCGCCGCAACGCCATCGAGCGCGGGATCGTCGAGGATCATCCGGGTGAACACGCCTTCGGTGACCACCTCGACGCGGGTGTCACGTCCAACGCGGGTGCCGAGGCGTGCGCGCATGCCAACCGTGTCGCCGACGCGCTGACCAAGGGTCTGCGCCATGCGTTCGGCGGCCCCGCGGGCGGCAAGGCGGCGCGGCTCGAGCACCAGGATGCGACCGTCGCCGCGCCAAGGTGCGTCGAGCAGGGCGAGCGGGACCCGCGTGGTTTTGCCAGCACCCGGTGGCGCTACGAGCACGGCCGACGTGCCCGATGCCAACGCGGCCAGTAGCGCGGGCAACGCGTCGTCGATCGGCAGCGGTGAGGCGTCGATCGCGCTAAGATATCGCGACGGGAAAGGCGTTGGGGAAACTGTCATGCCGATCGTATGGCGGAGCAGCTATGCCCCCGGCAAGCCCCGCATATGGACAGGCAAGCCCGGCTGCCCGGGCACCACTCACTGCCCTTCGTTCGAAGTGGCCACCGATGTCGTGAGGGCGAATTCGCCAGCGACTTCACGGGCCGACGGCTTCTTGGGCGCTGCCGCGATGAGCCAAGGCCTTCCCGTCGAGGGCGTGTCGATGGCCACGTCGCAACCGACAGCTGCCGGACCGGCCTTGAGGTGCTCGACATCGGCCCCATCGAGGCAGCCGCCAGCAACGCCGGTGGCGCTGTCTAAAGCATCGGCAACGGATGCAAACATCGGCGTGGTAACGATCGCCCCGGTGTCGAGAATGGCAACGGCGTGCGATCCATCCGCGCTGAAGCCGGCGGCGGTGGCCTTGGCGCCGGTTTCGGTCAGAACCGCGAAGCCGTGCCCCGTCTCCGCATCGTGGACCATCACGTCACCGTTCCAGCCCAAACTGATGAGTTGCTGCCCGCCCGAATGTTGAACGCCTGAATGCTCAGTGCCTGGATGCTTCGTTCTTGCTCCGATAGCGACGCTGCGAACCGCACCTGGCGACCGCGTCAATTCAAATACTGGTTCGCCACTGTCGGCTTTGAACATGATCGCCGAGCCGTCATCGGCCACAGCGATCACACGGTCGCCCTCGGGCATCATCTTGGCCGACAGCAGCGCCCGGCCCGGCGCGCGCAGGATCATCGCTGGGACGCTCGCGTCGAAGGCATGGATGCGTACCGCGCCATCGCCAAAGGCGAGAACGCGCGTCCCATCCGGGCTGAACGCCACCCCGCGAAGGGTATCGTAATGGCCGGTCCATCGCGCAAGTTGGCGTCCGCTGGCCGTATCCCAAACGCGCACCACCCGGTCCGAGCCTGCGCTGGCGATACGCCCGCCTTTGGCGTCGAACGCCAAAGCATGGATGGTCCCGTCGTGGCCCTCGAGCGTGAGACGGCTCCGGCCCGTGGCCGCGTCCCACAGCCGGACGGTATTGTCGCGCCCCCCACTGGCAACGGAACGACCGTCTGGGCTGAACGCGGTCACCGTGAGGTCAGCGCCATGGCCTTCGAAGCGCGAAATCCGGCGGCCGCTTTCCAAGCCATAAACTTCGGCAGTGTCGTCGTCGCGCGGCAGCACGATAAGCTTGCAGGCCGAATCGACAGCAGCGCCGTCGAGCAGCCGACGTTCTGCGCGGATCGGCAGACCCAACGGCGCACCCAAAGGCGAACCCGGGCGCTGGGCCGTGAGCTTCGGTTCGACCGTCATGCCCTTGTAGCGGTAGCCCCTGATGTCGCCGCCCTCGGTGGCGATGACGGCGATGTCGGTAGTGCTACATAGCAGCGTCGATGGCACCGCTTTGGTCTCAGGCAGACCGGCGCCGAGCGGACTGGTGCGCGACAATGCACGCAGCACCGATGTGGCTGCAGGCATTATGCTATCGTCGCGCTCGGTTCCCGGTGCCATCAACGCCACACGGCGCAGGGCCTCGACGCCGACCATCAGCCCCTGTCGCGCATCACCCGCGTGGCGCCGCTCATCCGAAATGGCGGCCAACTTGCGGATGTGGTCCGCCGCAACTTTCCAGACAGCAGGTGACGCAGCAGGCGGTGTGGCACTTTGGGCCGATGACCTGTCGACTGCGACGGTGCCGATCGAGGGGCTGCTACCACCACCTTCGGAGGGCAACTCAACCGATTGCTTCGGCGCGTCCGAATGCTGTTCGGCGTCAGCGGTCTGTTGTGGCGGTTCCACCGATCGTTGCGCTGTCATCCTCGGCAGGGCGATCAAGCCTGTGATCAGGCCGGCCGCCAGCAATGGGATGACAAGCCCACGTCGGGACCGTCGGCGGTTGGTATTGACCACTTCGCTCGACACGACCGACTGCGTCGACTGTGCAACGCTGCGCATGACGAACCGGCGCTCGCCGTCGCTGAATTTGGAAGGGTGCAGCAGCAGCCAATTTTCAGCGATCGACAAAGGCTGGCCGGTCAACAGCAGCGCAGGCTTCTTGTCGTTGTGCGCCCGCGACCACGACTGATACCCGGCTTTGAACCGTTGGTGCCAGAGGAAGAAGTCGAGTTTGCCCTTCAGGTCCGCATCGAGCTTGCGGTCTTTTTCATGAAACTCGTCGTGCGGACCGCTCATCGCCAATGCCCCATGGCAGCTGTGGAATAACGAGGGGACGCGACTGCAGACGTCTCCGGCAGGGTGTGAATAGCGAGGACAGCCCGATAGCGAAGGGGCTTGCGGACGCCCGAATCACATCAGGGTTCAGCATGACCGAGGGGTATTGAGCAGGTCTTAACGCGACAGCGCGATCCGTTTGAAAACGGCCACGGCGCTGATCCCGTTTCGACGTTGCCGTTTCGACATTCCCGTTTCTACGCCCCTTGGTCAAAGGCCCCTGTCTATCCGCGCGTCCGGTGCGGATCGACGGGCATGGTCTTCCTGTCAGGAGGTTGCGATGTCGCGGTGTTTCAAGACGGTGCGTTCAGCGTGTGTGGGTATCGGTGCGGCAGCCGCTGCCGTCGGCCTTTCCGGTTGCGCGGGGCTGCACGGCGTCGGCTTTGACGGCACCAGCGGCTTCATGGCCCAGTCGACGGCCGAGCCGGGCAAGCCCAAATCAATTTCCGAGCTGCGTCAGTCCCATCTCGACAAGCCTGGCGATCCAGACGCAACGATCGCCTACGGGAGGGGGCTGAAATCCAGCGGCCGGGCCAAGGAGGCGCTCGCGGTGGTCGAGGCGGCGGCCGGGGCAAATCCTGACAATCAACAATTGGTCGTCGAACAGGGATTGCTTGCGCTCGAGCTTGGCCACACGCAAAAAGCGCAACATGCGCTCCTGCGCGCCTCCCCCGACAACAACGATTGGAAAGTCCTGTCAGGGCTCGGCGTTGCCCATGCCGGAACGGGCCAGCACGCTAAAGCGCAGGACTATTTCAACCGGGCACTCGTGCTATCTCCAAACAATCCGACCGTACTCAACAATCTCGCGCTGAGCTACATCCTCGACAAGAAAGTCGACAAAGGCAGGGAGCTGCTCCAGCAGGCCTCGGTGGCATCCTCAGCGGCTGGTGGCGAGAAGCCGCAGATTGCCCGCAACCTTGAGCTGGCGATGGCGCTGAGTGGCGGGAACAAATCCAAACCGCCCGCTATGGAAAAGCTGCCGTCGACAGCGCCGGGAGTAACCGCCGTTGCTGGCGCAACCAAGCCGGTGGCGGCGGCAAAGACCGTGACGCCCTTAACGCCGGTGGCGCAACCTGTGGCGGCAGCGCAAGCTAAACCGTCATCGGTCACACCCGCCGTTCCAGATAGCCCTGCTTCAGTGCCAGTTACTCCGGTACCAGTTACTCGGGTACCAGTTACTCGGGTGCCAGTTACTCCGGTGCCAGTTACTCGGGTGCCAGTTACTCCGGCACTCACGTCTGTGGGTCCCGTTGCACAACGTGCGACGCCCCCTGCACAGGCCGCCGTTCCCGCCCAAGCGATGCCGCCGGCGACATATTTGCCGACAGCGGCAAACCATGGTCCTCCGGGCCGAGCCCCGCAGCCTGAAGCCAAGCAGCTTGAAGCCAAGCAGCTTGAAGCCAAGCAGCCCGAAGCCAAGCAGCCTGAGGCCAAGTCCGGGCCGGTCGAGAAAGCCTCGTTGGAGCCGGTTTCGCCGAGCATTATCAACGGCGGATTGATGCATTTCGGCCGCGCGATGGCCGGACATTGATCGGGTCGTGACGGCGAGAGATGACAACATCGAACGCCGCACTTGCACGGAGAAGCTGTTTTCGGCAATAAGGCTGATCTCGTAACAGCGACGGACGCGTCCGCGCGTTCGTTGGTGTTCCATTGGCGTCGGGACGGGCGTCGCAACCCGCGTCGAAGCCGGGTCACCGCCCCGGGCTGGTACACGCGACGTCGAAACGGTTTGCCGCCTTAGCTCAGTTGGTTAGAGCGCTGGTTTGTGGAACCAGAGGTCCCCCGTTCAAGCCGGGGAGGCGGTACCATTCCATTCCGACGGGTCCCCGGAACCGGAGGCTGCGGTTAGCGATCACGGTGTCACCAACCCGTCCGACCGCGGTTTGGCGACGAAACGAGGCGCGCTGTTCTGCTGCAATTGATAAAATCTTCTCAACGTCGCAATCATCGAACGAACGACCAGCCGCGTGCCGGTCTGCATGACCGAAGCGAGCACGCCGCAAGACAACCCACCTCGAAAGCCAGCCGATGAGCCACGGTCCCGACAACGACGATGGCCCGGCAAAGGCCGCTTTGCCTTTGGTCCGCCGCATACCGGTCATCGGCTATCTCTCGCGCATTACCGACGAAGAGCGGGTCGCGGAGTTAGGTCTGTTTACCGCTAACGTGCTGATGGCAAGCTTGCTTCTGGTCGTGCTATTCGGTCTGCCAGCGTTCGTGCTCATCCTTTATGGACTGGTCGCGCTCGTGGGTGGGCTTATAGTTGCCACCACGTTGTAGTCAGACGTGTATAGCGGCGGCCGCGCCAGTCGTCGTCGGCCTACTTAAGCGTGCGCCCGAACAGGAGGCCTAGAGTATCGTGCCAGATAGCGCTGCTTTACCAAACCCGCCGCCATCTGCCAGTTCGGACGCCAGTTCCTCTCTCAGCGGCGCGAGGACATCGACGTCAGCCCGCGCCACGGTTCGGACTTATCTCGCGTTCGAAAAGCCGATCGCTGAACTCGAAGCGAAGGTCGTCGAACTGAAGTCCCTCGGTCAGATCAGCACTGCGGTACCGATCGTCGAGGAGGTCAAGCGCCTCGAACAGAAGGCCAAGCAGGCGCTGATCGACACCTATGCCAAGCTGACGCCGTGGCAGAAGGCCGAGGTCGCCCGCCATCCCGAGCGCCCGCATTGTCTGGATGTCGTCAAGGGTCTGATCGACGAATTCACGCCGCTGTCTGGCGACCGGTATTTCGGGGACGACGCGGCCATCGTCGGCGGCTTGGGCCGGTTTCGCGGCCGATCGGTCGTCGTGATCGGTCACGAAAAGGGCTCCGACACCGAAAGCCGGATCAAGCACAATTTCGGCATGGCCATGCCGGAGGGCTATCGCAAGGCCATCCGCTTGATGGAGATGGCCGACAAGTTCGGGCTTCCCGTTTTGACACTGGTCGATACGGCCGGCGCCTATCCGGGCATCGCGGCAGAGGAGCGTGGCCAAGCCGAGGCTATCGCGCGATCGACCGACTGCTGTTTGAGCCTCACGGTTCCCGTCATTGCCGTCATCCTCGGCGAGGGCGGTTCAGGTGGCGCGATCGCGATCGCCACCGCCAACCGCACGTTGATGATGGAACACGCGATTTATTCCGTTATTTCGCCGGAAGGCGCCGCGTCGATCATCTGGCGCGACAGCAGCAAGCGCGAAGAAGCCGCGACTGCGCTGAAAATAACCGCGCAAGACCTCGAACAACTCGGCATCATCGATGCGATCATCAAGGAACCCTTGGGCGGGGCCCACCGCGATGCTGCTGCCGCCATCAAGTCGATTGGCGCGGCCATAGCAACGGCCCTGGCTGAGTTCGACGCCATGCCGCCCGACGCGATCCGCCGTCAGCGCCACGACCGGTTTTTAGAGATTGGCCGCAAGCGGTAAATAGTGAAGCCACACGTGCGGAGCGTCTTCGTCTATGTCCGGGTTTGCCGTGCCGCTGCCCAATTTGATGGCGATACGCTGTCGGCGGTTAAATTCCGACGTGCGATTCGAAGGTCCCGTAGCGTTAACAGACCGTTATCGTGCCCCGGGGTTTAGTTAGCCGCGCCAACTGGTCGACATGCGGTGCGCCGCGGTTGGGGGTCTGTCGAGGGAATGAAACGCGTGATGAGCCGTCTGCCATCGAGAACAACTGGTACGTCGCAGCGGCTTGCGCGCAAACCCAGCGCATTCGCATGGCGTGATGGGCTCGTTGCGACAATAGCGGCCGTCCTGGCAGGTTGCGCTAGCGCCCCGGTCCTGCCGCCGGCATCTGAGCTGCCATTGTCGAAGGAGGCGCAATTGCTCCTCGGCAAGAAGGGTATGACAGCCGAAGCCCCGATTTTTGTTCGGATCTTCAAGGAAGAATCGGAACTCGAGGTCTGGAAGCAAAGGGCCGATGGCCGCTTCTATCACTTCAAGACCTATCCGATCTGCAACTGGTCGGGGGAACTCGGCCCCAAGCTCAAGCAGGGCGACAAGCAAGCGCCGGAAGGTTTCTACACCGTCGCCAGTACGCAGCTGAACCCGAATTCGAGTTTCTATCTCGCATACAACCTGGGCTTTCCAAACGCCTACGACAGGTCACATGACCGCTCGGGCGACTTTCTGATGGTCCATGGCAAGTGCAAGTCGGCTGGGTGCTACGCCATGACCGACGCCTTGATGGAAGAGATCTACGCCCTGTCGCGCGAGGCACTGCGCGGTGGACAGAAAGCCTTCCACGTCCATGCCTTTCCATTTCGCATGACGGAGGCCAGTCTTGCCCGCCACGCGAAAAACAACTGGATGCCGTTTTGGAAGTCCCTGAAGGATGGCTACGATGCCTTCGAGGTCAATCGTATCCCGCCTGAGATTGCCGTGTGTGAGAGGAAGTACGTCGTCAATGTCGTCCCGCCGCCATACCGGCTGGCGGCCGACGGTGCCTGCCCGCGGTTCGACCGGCCAATATACGAAGCGTTTGTCGCCTTGCCGGAACCGGGCGCGGTGTCCCAAGCCGTCGCCACTGCCGCTTCGCCAACTTCGGCCGTCACCGCCAGCAGCCCGCTGTCGATCTCCCGGGCGACCCCAGCAGATGTGGCGCAATCGCCGGCAGCGCAGATGCAACTCGGGCAAGCCGAAAAGCCGAGAGCAACGCGGCATCGTTCAGCGCCGGACGCTGCCATGAACGCCTTAGGCTTTGGCGCCAATTGAGCGGTACCGGCTTTGCAGCTGTAACAGGCATAGGAGCGGGCAATGTCTGAACCCGTTGAAACGCCCGACCGGCGTCGAAGCCGCCGCCGCAGACGCGCTTCTATTGCGTTGATCGCCGTAACGGTGATCGGCGCCATCGGGTTATGGAATTTCGAGGCGCTCCTCGAGCAGGTCCTCAGACCGCCAGCAGCGCGACAGCCAGCAACACGCGGGCCAGACACTCGCGGGCCAGACACTCGCGGGCCAGAAACTCGGGTACCCGTCGACCCGGAACGTGCCGCCGCCCGCCTCGCCGACGGCCGAGAGTTCGCCGCGAAGCGTGCACGCAACATCGCCCTGGCGGCAATCGGCCAACCGTTACCGGGTACCCCCGACCTGTCACGCCTCAATGAACGACTGGCCGAGCACGGCGTCAAACGCGGATCGGCCGTGCTGATGCGCATTTTCAAGCGCGAGCACGAACTCGAACTGTGGCTCGCGCGAGACGGCCGCTTCCACCGCTTTGCAACCTATCCGATCTGCCGGTGGTCGGGAGGGCTCGGGCCGAAGTTCCAAACCGGTGATCATCAAGCGCCGGAAGGTTTTTACACGGTCTCGGCGGCACAAATGAATGCCAACAGCCGGTGGTTCCGCAGCTTCAATCTGGGCTTTCCAAACACGTTCGACCGGGCACACGGCCGCACAGGGTCAGCGCTGATGGTCCACGGCGGTTGCTCGTCGGTTGGCTGCTACGCCATGACCAATGCGGTCATGGGTGAGATCTGGGATCTCCTCACCGCCGCTTTTCAGTCCGGGCAAAGCCGCATTCAGGTTCAAGCCTTCCCGTTCCGCATGACCGATGAAGCCATGGCTGGCGCCACGGGTCATCCCGATGCCGTCTTTTGGCGCAACCTCAAGCGCGGTCACGATAAATTCGAAGCAAAACACGTGCCGCCCGTAGTAGCGGTGTGCCACCGGAACTATCGCTTCGAGACGGCTTCCATCGAAGCGGGGTTAACGCCGCCGATCAAAAATAGTTGCCGGTCCAAACGCGGGCTTGCAGGGGTGTCAAAATGACGTATTGGCTATCGCCAGTCCGAGCGGAAGCCATTGTGTCAACGAGGCAAAAAAGGCACTCCGACGGCGTATCAACCCTGTTATGACCCTTGTGGTTTTAGCACGAAGGTACGACGTCGAGGCAGGCAGGCGCAGGGGCTTTGGTCTCGGTCCTGTCGACCTCGAACGTGCCGGTCCTGACGCCTTGGGCACCACGGGTATTTGCCGGGAGTTGAAATGGCTCACAGCCTGAACGATCGGGCGCCTCGCGTCGCAAACGAACGACGGCAGAGTGCCATTACCGCTGCGCTTACAGCGGGGCTGCGATTTTCAGGTCTCGTCACGCTTGCTTGCGGCCTGCTTGCGTCTCAGGCGCACGCGGTCGCGATCGAACTCAAGGATGTCGCCAGCGACCGGATCGAGCGCCAGCGGGCTGCAGCCGAGGGCAGCTTGCCGTTACCTGGAACGCCCGATCTCGCTCGTCTTACCGAGCGTTTGACCGACAAAGGCGTGAAATTTGGCGCCCCCGTCATGGTGCGCGCGTTCAAATCGGAATCCGAGCTGGAAGTCTGGCTCTTGCGAGACGATCGCTTCGTCCTGTTCGCGACCTACCCGGTCTGTCACTGGTCGGGCACGTTGGGGCCGAAGCTGACTGAGGGCGACAAACAAACGCCCGAGGGGTTCTACACCGTCACGCGGCGCCAGATCCGCCATGTCGGCCGCTGGCCGCGTTCTCTAAATCTCGGATTCCCGAATGCGTTCGACCAGTCGCTGTCTCGAACCGGCTCGCACATCCTGGTCCACGGCGGCTGTTCGTCGGTCGGCTGCTTTGCGATGACCAACTCGGTCATGGATGAAATTTATCAAATCGTGGAGCTAGCGATCGGCGCTGGCCAAATCCACGTCCCAGTTCACGTCTTTCCGTTCCGGATGACGGACGCGAATATGGCCTTGCAGACGTCGAGCCCTTGGCACGCGTTCTGGACCAACCTGAAAGAAGGCTACGACGCCTTTGAAGGAACCCGCCGCCCGCCCCGTGTCGCCACGTGCGAAGGTAGTTACCGCTTTACCGACAGTGCCCCCGAGGAGGGGGCAGCCCCTGGCCCTTTAGCAGTGTGCGGCGAGACCCTCGCCGCATTGGAAACCCAGGACCAATTGTTGCCCGCTGCCAAGTTCCAACTCTCCCAGCGGTTGAACCCACCGGTGCCATCTCCGAGGTCACTACCGCAGCACAGCCAGCGGCATCGGCGGGACGTGATGCTCGCAGCCCGCGCCGCCGCTCGGGGCCAAGTCGCGCGACTGCCGCTGCCGAAAGTGGCGACGATAGCCCTTTCGATCCGGCCACCGTGTTCGATACGACTCGCTAGTTGCCGCCGCTTTTTGGCTTTGCCAGCGAATGTGAGAAAAGTCGCAGCGGCCCAAAGCGCGCGCAGCGAGAGGCAGGCTATGCGAACGCGTTCAAGCTCGCCCAGTACGCGGTAGGGCGTGTCTTCAGTTATGGTTTGGAGTTGGATGAGGTCGCCAATGGCCGGGTGCCAGAAGCTTTGGTACCAGGAGCTTTGCGAAACCAATACGGCCAGTATTGGCAAGCAAAACGACGCCGCAAACGGCCGTTGGTGACCTCACCGCTTCGCGGCGCGCTGAATTTGACCGGTGGGTACGTTGCTTTTCCTAGCAAGCCGATCAGGCTTGCGTCGTCAAGCGCCTGCCCCTCGATCAAATTCCCTAGCGTCCAGCCCGAATCCATAACTGACGACGCGCCCTAATCATTCTTAAAGTGTCAGCGGCATTGCAGGGCATCCTCTCGCGTGGCATGACGCCCACCGCCATCAGGAGGCCCCATGAACGTCAAGGCTGTACAAGAATTTCTGGAGACATGGGGTGAGCGCGCCATTTTTGCGAGCCGCTGGCTCCTTGCGCCAATATACCTCGGGTTAGCTGTCGGCCTCCTGGCCCTGGTCATCGTGTTCATGAAGGAGCTGTTCCACCTCGTGACACACCTATTCACGTCGACAGAAATCGATGTGATTCTCGCCGTACTGGCGCTTGTTGATATCGCTATGACGGGTTCTTTGCTGATCATCGTCATCTTCTCGGGCTACGAAAACTTCGTCTCCAAGATCGACCATTCCGGCCATGTCGATTGGCCCGAATGGATGGGCACTATCGATTTCGCCGCCTTGAAGCTCAAATTGTTGTCGTCGATTGTCGCGATTTCGGCGATCCAGCTGCTCAAGGAATTCATGAGCATCAAGCAGCTCACTGATGCCGACGAGCGCAAGTTGTTCTGGCTTGCTGTCATCCACATGGTGTTCGTCGGGTCGAGTGTATTGCTGGCGCTGTCCGATCGGATCGCGGAAGGTGGCAAAGGGCATGGCGGCAGCAACGGTAAGGGAAATGGCGCCGGTCACGGTTCGCCAGACACCAACGCCCCAGACACCAAAGCCAAAGACAAATAATCGACGACCTTCGTCGGCTTATAGCGTCGGCCGTGACCCGATACGCCCGAGGCCAGCGGCGAGCGCGAACGCCATGATCGCCATGATCGCGCCCGCAATCAGCAGCGTCACGGTCGGCCCAACGTAGCCAATGCCGGCAGCATACAGCGGGGGCCCGAGCGCTTGGCCGATAAAAAACGAGAACGCGTGCAATGAAACGGCGGCACCGCGCGCATCGGGCGCGAGTTCCGTCGCCTGCGTCTGGAGCGAGTTGTGGACCATATAAAAACCGACGCCGAGGACGATGAACGACAACGCCTCGCTCTGCCATCCCGGCGAGATGGCCGCCAACCCGAAGCCGATCGCCGCTGTCAGTCCCCCTAAGCGGATCATGTTCAACTGGCCGCCCACGCGCGCGAGAATGCGCCGGACCAGAAGCGTGTAGATGATCCCGCCGAGGCCAGCTGCCGCCACGACGAAGCCTGCCTCCCGCACGCTGCCAACGCCGCGCGCTTCGAGCATTCCGCTGACGTGAGGCAGCAGCCCGAACAGGCACGTTCCCCCGACCATCACGGCGGCAAAGCAGACGATCGCGCGCGGGTTTTCAAAAACGCGGGCGTAGCCACGACGCGCCGCCTGAAATGTAAAGCGCCCCGTGCGGCCCGTCACATTGGGCGCTACAAACGCGATCGCCACGGCCGTTGCCACGCCGATAAGCCCGGCTCCAAACCACATCACGGCGCGCCAGCCGTAAGCCTCGCCGATGATGCCAGCAAACAACGTACCGAACAGGTGTCCAGTCAACATGCCGAGCAGCAAACGTGACAAGGCGATCTGGCGTTCAGCGACGGCGACGTTGTCGCCGACGATGGCGAGCGCGATGGGGATCGTACCGCCAGCTGCCGCCCCGGCAAACAGCCGCGCGGCAAACAACGCATCCGGCGTCGGCGCCATTGCCGACACGGCCAGTGCAATGGCCAAGGTCGCGAGGCAAACGACCATCACGCGACCTTTTCCGACCGCATCCGACAGTGGGCCGAGCACGAGTTGGGCGAGCGCATACGGCAACGCAAAAGCCGACGCGACCAGTGCCATGTGCTCCGGGCTGACCGCAAAACTACGCGCCATGTCGGTGACCAGCGGATCGGCAAACCGGACCGTGAGCGCAGCTGCAAACGCGCACAGCGTCAAAGCAAGAAGAAGGGGCATGTCTGATACTCTTGGCGAAGGGAACCGCACGCAAAACACAATGCGCGCAAAGCCTTCGCCAATGGCTAGCGCGGCGGGCTGGTGTGACCAGCCCGCGCAGACATGACGAGATCGACGCGTTTAGCTCAAAACAGCCCCTCGATCTGACCGGCGTCGTTCAGACGGATGACTTCTGACGACGGGACCTTCGGCAATCCTGGCATCGTCATAACATCGCCTGTGATCACGACGACGAACTCGGCGCCAGCCGACAATCTCAGTTCGCGCACCGGCACGGTGTGTCCGGTTGGCGCGCCTCGCTTATTCGGGTCGGTCGAGAACGAATACTGCGTCTTGGCCATGCACACCGGCAGGTGGCCATAGCCTGCGGCCTGCAACTCTTTGAACTGCGTCTCGACGCTGCTGTCGCACGCGATGTCACTGGCACGATAGATTTCGGTCGCGATCGTCCGGACCTTGTCGCGCAAGGACATGTCGTCGGGGTAGAGGGGCTTGAACTTTGAAGCCCCGCTTTCGGCGACGTCAACGACGTGGCGCGCCAAAGCTTCCGCGCCGCGGCCGCCATCAGCCCAGTGGGTGCACAGAAACGCTTTGGTGCCCATGCTCTCTGCGGCCTTCATCACCTCCTGCACTTCGGCCTCGGTATCGGTGATGAAGCGGTTGATCGCGACCACCGCTGGCACGCCGAACTTGCCGATGTTCTCGATGTGGCGCTTGAGATTGTCGCATCCCTTCGCAACGGCCGCCGTGTTTTCGGTTTTGAGATCGTCCTTGGCGACGCCGCCATGCATTTTGAGCGCGCGGACAGTCGCAACGATGACGGCTGCTGCCGGTTCGAGCCCTGCCTTGCGGCACTTGATGTCGAAGAACTTTTCCGCGCCGAGGTCCGCGCCGAAACCCGCTTCCGTCACGACGAAGTCGCACAATTTGAGCGCGGTCTGCGTCGCCAGCACCGAGTTGCAGCCATGCGCGATGTTGGCGAACGGTCCGCCGTGAATGAACACCGGGTTGTTCTCCAACGTCTGCACGAGGTTGGGCGACAGGGCATCCTTGAGCAGCACCGTCATTGCGCCGTCGCCCTTGAGGTCGCGCGCAAACACCGGCTTCTTGTCGCGCGTATAGGCGACGACAATATTGCCGATCCGCTTCTGGAGATCCTTCAAGTCGGTGGCGAGGCAGAAGATCGCCATGATCTCGGAGGCAACCGTGATGTCGAACCCGTCTTCGCGCGGGAAGCCGTTGGCCGTGCCGCCGAGCGAGTTGACGATCTGGCGCAGGGCGCGATCGTTCATGTCCATGACGCGCCGCCAGGCGATCCGGCGTTGGTCGATGCCGAGCGTGTTGCCCCAATAGATGTGGTTGTCGAGCAGCGCCGACAGCAGGTTGTGCGCGCTGGTGATGGCATGGAAGTCGCCGGTGAAGTGGAGGTTGATATCTTCCATCGGCACGACCTGCGCATAGCCGCCACCAGCCGCGCCGCCTTTGACGCCGAAGCAAGGGCCGAGCGAGGGCTCGCGCAAGCAGCTCATGGCACGCTTGCCGATGAGGTTCAGGGCATCGCCGAGGCCGACGGTTGTTGTTGTCTTTCCTTCACCAGCTGGCGTCGGATTGATCGCTGTGACAAGGATCAGCTTGCCGTCCGGGCGGCTCTTCAAACCCGCGATGAAATCGGCTGAGATCTTTGCTTTGGTCGTTCCGTAGGGAACCAATGCGTCGGCTGGAATTCCGATCTTGGCGGCAACCTCGCCGATTGGATGCATTTTAGCTTCGCGTGCGATCTCAATGTCCGACTTAACCACGTGGTCCTCCCGAGTTTCTATGCGTGTGCTGAAAGCTGCCCGCTGCCGTCGCGTTCTAACAGCGAAAAGTGTGGTGGTATACGATATGCCAACTGAGCCGCGCGAAGTGGGTTCGCAGATGCGAATGCATGTTGCTTCGCAAGAGCGAATTGCTGGGCTGCACTCTTGAACGGCGCTTTACAACCAAAGTATGCCGTATAAAGTATACCAGGGCCAATCAAACACGTTGGCGGCGTTGCGGTCGCAAAAAACACGCAACTGTCGTTGATACTCAAACAATGGCTGCGGGTCGCGTCAAGCTGCACAGAGTTGCGGCAAGCCACGCCCGGTGGGAAACGTCATGAGCTGACGCGGTGCGGGCCATAGTATGGGCCGGCGACGGCTCATGTTTGCCGGTAACCGGCGCGGGGAGTGGTATGGACGAAATCAACGCGCTCATGCATGGCTTTGGGGTTATTTCCACCCCGTATAATCTGATGCTGATGGTCGTCGGCATTATCCTCGGCGTGATCATCGGGGTGCTGCCCGGACTGGGCGGTGCAAACGGGGTTGCTATCCTTCTGCCACTGACGTTCACCATGCCGCCGACCTCGGCGATCATCCTGCTGTCGTGCATCTACTGGGGCGCATTGTTCGGTGGCGCCATCACATCGATTCTCTTCAATATTCCAGGCGAGCCGTGGTCCGTCGCAACGACGTTCGACGGCCATCCGATGGCGCAGCAGGGACGCGCTGACGAGGCTCTCACCGCAGCATTTACGTCGTCGTTCATAGGCGCCTTCGTCGCTGTCGTGATGATCACCTTCCTCGCGCCGGTGATATCGAGATTTGCGCTGCAGTTCGGTCCAGCGGAGTTCTTCGCTGTCTACTTCCTGACATTCGCCAGCTTTATCGGGATGGGCAAGGGAAGCGCCTGGAAGACGCTGGCAGCCATGGCGTTGGGTTTCGCGCTGGCAGCCGTCGGGCTCGATAAGATGACGGGTCAGCTCCGGCTGACTTTCGGCCAGGAGCAACTTCTCTCAGGGTTCGACTTTTTGATCGCCGTAATCGGCCTGTTCGGCATTGGCGAAATCCTGTCGTCGATGGAAGACGGTCTGAAATTCCAGGGCCAAGCCGCCAAACTGCGCCTCAATGCGGTGTGGCAGACGTGGAAGACCTTGCCGAAGTATTGGGCGACATCCCTGCGCAGCTGCATCATCGGCTGTTGGATGGGCATCACGCCGGGTGGCGCGACGCCAGCGTCGTTCATGAGCTACGCGATCGCCAAGAAGACATCAAAGAATGGCGCGAATTTCGGTAAGGGCGAGATTGAAGGCGTCATCGCGCCCGAAACCGCCGCCCACGCCGCTGGCACAGCCGCCTTGCTGCCAATGTTGACGCTCGGCATCCCGGGCTCGCCAACCGCAGCGGTCTTGCTCGGTGGGCTGCTGATCTGGGGCCTTCAGCCAGGTCCGATGCTGTTCGTCGAGCAGAAAGACTTCGTGTGGGGTCTGATCGCCTCGATGTATCTCGGCAACGTCGTCGGCCTCATCATCGTGCTGACGTGCGTTCCCCTGTTCGCCGCAATTCTGCGCGTGCCGTTTTCGATCATCGCGCCTGTTATTCTCGTCATTTGCGCCGTCGGCGCTTACACCGTCCATAACTCGATGTTCGATGTCTGGTTGATGCTGGTGTTCGGCGTCGTCGGCTACGTCTTCAACAAACTCGGCTACCCGCTCGCTCCGCTGGTGCTGGCGATCGTGCTTGGCGATCGCGCCGAGGAAAGCTTCCGGCAATCGATGCTGTCGTCGCAAGGAAGCCTGTCGATCTTCTGGTCGAACCCGCTCGTCTCGACGATCATGGGTCTTGGGATCATCATGCTGGTCTGGCCGCTGATCGATGCGTTGCGATCGAAACTGGCTGGTGCTCGGGCTGCCACAGCGGCGACGTGAGATATCGCCGTTACAGTGACCAAATTGCCCGATATACAAATGTCTCGCTAATTATAGCGGGCCGGACGTCAAGGGAAGAAGCATCGTTCAATCCATGGGAGCAGCACACACATGAAGACTTTGATGACCAGGCTAACGGTTGCGGCCGCCGCAATGCTCAGTGCCACGTCAGCGATGGCGTGGGAGCCGAGCAAGCCGGTCGAATTCGTGATCCCAGCTGGTACGGGCGGCGGCGCCGATCAAATGGCGCGTTTCCTTCAGGGCGTTATCACCAAGAACAACTTGATGACGCAGCCGCTGGTCGTCGTGAACAAAGGTGGTGGCGCTGGCGCCGAAGGGTTCTTGGAAATCAAGAACAACAAAGGCAACCCGCATAAAATCATCATTACCTTGTCGAACCTGTTCACGACGCCTTACGGGACCGGCGTGCCGTTCAGCTACAAAGAGATGACACCCGTCGCGATGCTCGCGCTCGACCAGTTCGTCCTGTGGACCAACACAGAGTCTGGCTACAAGACGGCTAAGGAATATATCGATGCCGTCAAGGCTGGCGACGACAAGAAGTTCAAGATGGGCGGTACCGGCTCCAAACAGGAAGACCAGATCATCACGGCCGCCCTCGAGCGCGTGACAACACCCAAGAAGTTCACCTACATCCCCTATGACGGTGGCGGTAAGGTCGCGGTTCAGCTAACCGGCAAGCACATCGACTCGACGGTCAACAACCCGATCGAAGCGGCCGGCCAGTGGAAAGATGGCAAGCTCGTGCCATTGTGCATCTTCGACAGTAAGCGCTCGACCTACACCGCCAAGATCACGGCCGATAAGGCGTGGTCGGATATCCCAACCTGCAAGGAATCCGGTTTGCCGGTCGAGTATCAGATGCTGCGCGGTATCTTCATGCCCGGTGGCGTGAAGCCGGAAGAGGTCGCATTCTATGTCGACCTTCTCAAAAAGGTCCGGGCCACGCCGGACTGGAAAGAGTTCATGGAAAAGGGCGCGTTCAACGACACCTTCAAGGAAGGCGACGACTTCAAGAAATGGGTTGAAGCTGCCGACAAGACGCACTTCGACCTGATGAAGGAAGCCGGTTTCCTCGCCAAGCCGCAGTAATCTGCGTCGATCTGTTGAACGCGGCGAGCGGCTGACCAACTGGCAGACGCTCGCCGCGACCACCACGCTCAGGGTCGCGAATTAACCCGCGTCGTTGAGCAAACCCGTATCGTGTTGGAAAATTTGGGTGCCATGGAAACCGAAGATGCCAGCGAAGGCCGTCCCCTGGTCAAGAACCGCACGATGGAAATCGTCGTCGCGCTGTTTCTGCTCGCGCTTGCCGCTATCGTGATTTACGACACACGACGGATTGGCATCGGCTGGGTCGAGGGAGAGGGACCGGCTGCTGGTTACTTTCCGTTTTATATCGCCTGCGCAATGGCCATTGGCGCGGGCGTGACGCTTGTCCAAGCGCTCACCGGCCGGATCGCCGATGGCGACGACACGTTTGTCGAGACCGGATCGTTTCTGCGCGTTTTGACGGTCCTGATCCCTGCTGCGGTCTTTGTTGGCCTGATCGGGGTCCTCGGCATTTATATCGCGTCGGCAATTTTCATCATCATGTTCATGATATTCGTCGGCAAAGAGCCCGTCATAAGGAGCGTAATCGTCGGGTTGGGCGTCACCGTGATGCTCTACATGATGTTTGAAAAGTGGTTTTTAGTCCCGCTGCCCAAGAGCGCCCCAGAGATCTGGGCGTTTGCTCCGCCAGCGTTCAAAGATGGTATCGAACTCTATCTTGATCGTGCGCTTTCACCGATATTTGCGCCCGTTCACGCAGCGCTGAAAGATGTCGGCATATACTTATTCCCAGACAAAAAATGAGGCGTCTGTGGCTCCGGTCACGTCATTGAGGTTTCGGCTTCGCCGCCGACCGTGCCGGGTTTCGTGAGCCATGAACCTCTATGAATTCCAGGCCAAGGAACTGATCAGCCGCTTCGGCATCGAGATCCCGAAGGGCCGCGTTGCCGCGAGTGCCGAAGATGCCGAGCGACTTGCCCGACGGCTGGCGTTCCGGCGGTTTGCCATTAAAGCACAAATCCACGGTGGCGGGCGCGGGGCCGCCGGCGGGATCCGATTTGCCGAGACGCCCGAAGATGCGCGCCGCATCACCGCCGAATTGATGAGCCGACCTCTCGTGACCAGCCAGACGAGGGCGGGCGGCGAAAAGGTGCGCTGGGTCTACGTCGAAGAAGCTTACGCCATCGTTCGCGAAATCTATGCCGCCATCGTCGTCGATCGGGCACGCGGCGAACTTGCTTTGCTCGTCGCAGCTGACGGCGGCGAGGATATCGAGGAGCGGGAGGCGGAAAACCCCGGTCTCATTCAGCGCTTTCCCTTGGATGTCACCGTGTCGCCGCCGGTTGGCGACTTCGACGGCGCAGCGGCAGCCATCGGGCTGACCGGCGAGCAAGCCTCGCGTGCGAAAGCCGTGTTCGAGGCGATGGCCCGCGTCAGCGCCGAACTCGATGCGATGCTGGTCGAGGTCAACCCGCTTGCGCTGACCGACGACGGCAGGATCGTGGCGCTCGACGCAAAGTTGACTGTCGACGACAACGCCTTGTTTCGCCACCCGGCGCTGTTTGCCTTGCGCTCGCAGATTCAGGTTGAGGAGGGCGACCCGAAGGAGCTCGCCGCCGACCGGCACCAGATCAACTATCAAAAGATGGATGGCAACATCGGCGTCGTTGTCAACGGTGCCGGGCTCGCGCTGGCAACGCTCGACATGCTGATCGATGCCGGTGGCCAGCCCGCCAACTTCATGGACATCCGCACGACCGCGACGAGCCTCGACATCGCCTACGGCCTGCAGGTCATCGTCGAAAATCCGATGACGCACGTCGTGCTGATCAACGTCCACGGCGGCGGTATGCAACGTTGCGATGACGTGGCGGAGGGCGTCGCGATCGCGCTTCGCAAAGTCGGCCGAACCTTGCCGATCATCGTCAGGTTTGCCGGCAACAACGCGGACTTCGCCCTCGTGCGACTCAAAGCAGCTGGCGTTGCATTCGAGGCCGCGACCGATATGGCCGATGCCGTCACGAAGGCGGTCGCTGCATCCCGCGCGGTTTAGCCAACGATACTGCAACTGTCCCAGCGCTGCCCACGCGTCGCCGTCCCGGAGTTTACCCATGGCCATTCTGGTCGACGCAAATACGCGCCTCATGTGCCAAGGCCTGACCGGCCGGACAGCGACCTATCATATCGAGCGGATGGTCGCTTACGGCACCACGCTCGTGGCGGGTGTAACGCCGGGTAAAGGCGGTCGAACGCATCTTGATGTGCCCGTCTTCGAAACGGTGGCTACCGCCAAATCCGCAACCGGTGCCAATGCTTCTATCGTGTTCGTGCCGCCGCAGAACGCCGCCCGCGCCATGATCGAAGCGATCGAGGCTGAAATTCCGGTCGTTGTCTGCGTCACCGAGCGGGTGCCAGTACTCGACATGTTGCGCGTGCGCCAAGCGCTTCGTGGCTCTAAGACGCGCCTCGTTGGTGCCAACAGCCAGGGGTTGCTGTCGCCCGGCCAAGCCCAGGTCGGGGTCATGACGACCGTGGCCTCGCGGCCCGGCTCGGTCGGCATCGCCTCGCGGTCGGCCTCGCTGACAAGCGAGATCATGGCGCAAACGACGCGCCTTGGACTTGGCCAATCGACAACGGTCGGTGTCGGCGGCGATCCAGTGCACGGGCTGTCACTCAAAGACGCGGTCGAACTGTTTCTCGCCGACACGGCAACCCGATCCATCGTCGTCGTAGGCGAAATCGGCGGCGGGGAAGAAGAAGAGCTCGCAGCGTTCGTTGCGTCCGTGCGGCCAACGAAGCCGATCATCGCGCTGGTCGTTGGCCGTCACGCGCCCCGCGACCGCCGCATGGGACATGCCGGTGCGTTCGCCAGCCTCGCCGTCGGGACGGCGGTTGAGAAAAATCGCATCCTCGCTGATGCGGGTGTGTTGATCGCAGCCGATGCGGCGAGTGTCGGCCGTACTCTGGCCAACGCAATTGCTGCCCGCGAAACACCGGCAGCCTGAAGACAACGCGCGATTTCCATCGAACAGCACAGCGTGAAACAACAACGGTAAATGTCTGCGACAAAACGTTGCAACGGGGTCGGCATACGGTATACCGACGGCGTTACGAGACGTGTGCCGTTCAACTTCAGTATCGTGTGCGGTCTTAGCGCGATATACTTGCCCAAACGCATCGTCTTCGCACAAATCAAAGGGAAAGCTGTCGATGAACGATATGTCCGGTAGCGGCAGGCCGAGGCGGAATGCAGGTAAACGCACCGTTCATCCGGGCGCCGGCCGCCGGAACGCACTGTTGCATCCCAAGGGCCGGCTGCTGACCGATGCCGAAACCGCAGCCGTTCGGGCGCTCATTGGTCCAGGACCCTACCCGCGCGCCATGTTGATCGAGTATCTGCATTACATCCAAGACGCCGAGGGCTGCCTGCCAGCGGGCCATCTGCACGGCCTCGCCGAGCTCATGCGCATCCCAATGGCGGAGGTCTACGAGGTCGCGACCTTCTACGACCATTTCGACGTGGTCCGCGATGGCGAGCCCCGGCCAGAGCCGGTGACGATCCGCGTGTGTGACGGCCTCTCGTGCATGCTGGCTGGCGCCGAGCGGTTGATCGCCGAACTCGAGGCGTTTCCACAATCCGGCGTCCGCGTCCTGCGCGCACCTTGTATCGGCTCATGCCACACGGCACCCGCAGCCGTCGTCGGCCACCACCACGTCGACCGTGCAACACCCGAGGTGCTACGCGGCCTCGCAGCGGCGGGAACGGTGACGGCGAAAATCCCCGACTATGCCTCGATCGAGGCATACGAGGCGGGCGGCGGCTATCAGATATTGCGGCGCTGTCTCAGTAATCACATCACCGTCGACGACGTCATCGCAAAACTGTCGGATGGCGGCCTGCGCGGGCTCGGCGGCGCTGGCTTCCCGACCGGCCGCAAGTGGGGGCTCGTCCGCCAGGCGCCAGGGCCACGCTTGATGGCGGTCAACGGCGACGAGGGCGAGCCCGGCACCTTCAAGGACCGCAAGTATCTTGAAAGCAACCCGCATCAATTCCTCGAAGGGATGTTGATCGCAGCCTGGGCCGTCGAAGCGACCGACGTCTATATTTACATGCGCGACGAGTATCCCGCCGTGCTCGAAATCCTGGCCCGCGAGATCCCAAAACTTGCCGCTGCCGGCCTCACGCCGCACACGGCGGTTCATGTCCGGCGTGGTGCAGGCGCGTATATCTGCGGCGAAGAAAGCGCGATGATCGAAAGCATCGAGGGCAAGCGCGGTTTGCCACGGCACCGCCCGCCGTATGTTGCGCAGGTCGGGATTTTTGACCAGCCGACGCTCGTCAACAATGTCGAGACGCTGTACTGGGTGCCGCAAATTCTTGAAAAAGGCGCGGATTGGTTTGCAGCCCTCGGCCGAAACGGTGCGAAGGGGCTACGCTCGTATTCGGTGTCGGGCCGTGTCAAAAACCCTGGCGTCGTTTTGACGGCAGCGGGTACGACGGCGGCCGAACTGATCGACCTGTGCGGCGGCATGGCCGATGGCCACGCGTTCAAGGGCTACCTGCCGGGCGGCGCTTCCGGCGGCATCTTGCCAGCTTCGATGGCCGACATCCCTCTCGATTTCGGTCAGCTCGAAAAGCACGGCTGCTTCGTTGGCAGCCACGCCGTCGTGATCCTGTCGGACCAGGACAACATGAAAGCCGTCGCGCTCAATCTGATGCTGTTCTTCGAGCATGAGAGCTGCGGCCAGTGCACGCCATGCCGCAATGGCACCGAGAAGGCCGTCGCGCTGATGCACAAGCCAGCGTGGGACATAGCGCTCCTCGGCGATCTTGCGCAGGTGATGCGCGATGCCTCCATTTGTGGGCTCGGACAGGCAGCCGCCAACCCGATGCAGTCCGTCATCACATATTTCCCCGATGACTTAGCAAGGTGACAATGCCTCAAGCGACAATTGGAGCGAAGTCCCAGTGCCGTGAGGAACGATAAGTTCGAATGGAATGATGACAAGGCGCGCAGCAACAAGGCAAAACACGGCGTATCGTTCGAAGCCGCATGTGCAGCTTTCGACGACCCCAATTTTGTCGAGTATGAGGACGCCGATCCAACTGAGTTTCGTTTCGTTCGGATCGGCAGGGTCGGTGTGTTGCTCGTCGCTGTCGTCTAGACGGAGCGTGAACCAAGACTGCGGATCATTTCGGCCAGGAAGGCCAGTTTGAATGAGCAACGGCGATACGTCGAACAAGGTGGACAGTGATCAGTACGCCATGTCAGAGGCTGATTGGGCGCGCCTTGTTGCAATGACAGACGAACAAGTAACAGCGGCAGCGTTGGAAGATCCAGACGCGCAGCCACTCACGCTTGAGCAAGTAGCCGCTCTGCAGCGACCCTCTGTCGCCCGTGTCGTTCGTCAAAACCTTCGAATGTCTCGCGATAGCTTTGCGGCAGCCTACGCCATCCCGCTTGAGACGCTCGTTGCCTGGGAACGTCACGAGATTGTGCCAACGCCCACTGAACTTGCTTACCTTCAGTTAATCGCGCGTGAGCCCGAGCTGGCAAAGACAGCTAATCTTGCGCGTGCGAGCTGATACCAACCGACGACCGAAGCTGTCGCCCGTTGGCGACGATGGGCCGAAACGCCGACCGCCGACCAAAACACGCGAGACCAGCATGACCGACAAAATCACCTTCGAACTCGACGGCCGGCAGGTCGAGGCGACACCGGGCGAAACGATCTGGCAGGTCGCCAAGCGCGAGGGAACGACGATCCCTCACCTGTGCTGGCACGACGTGCCAGGCTACCGCGCCGACGGCAACTGCCGCGCGTGCGTCGTCGAAGTCGAGGGCGAGCGGGTGCTTGCTGCCTCCTGCCAGCGCAAATGCGCACCCGGCATGAAGGTCAAGACCGCCACCGAACGGGCCAAGAAATCCCGCGACATGGTGTTTGAGCTTCTGGTCGCCGACCAGCCGCCCAAAGCCGACAGTCACGATCCAGATTCAAAATTCTGGACGTGGGTCGCCGACATGGGCGTCGCCACGACATCCCGTTACCCCAAGGGCGAGCGCCCCGAAACAGACGCGACCCATACCGCAATCGCGGTCAATCTCGATGCCTGCATCAACTGCGGATTGTGCGTGCGTGCGTGCCGTGACGTGCAGTCAAACGACGTCATCGGGATGGCCTACCGCGGCCACGCCTCAAAGGTTGTTTTCGATTTCGACGACGGTATGGGCGGCTCGACGTGTGTGGCGTGCGGCGAGTGCGTGCAGGTGTGCCCCACCGGTGCGCTGATGGAAGCCAACCTGCTCGACAAAGACACACAGAAGCGCACCGTTTACGCCACCCACACCATCGACACGGTATGCCCATATTGCGGCGTCGGCTGCCAGACGACAGCGCATGTGCTCGGTGACAAGGTTGTCGCGGTCGACGGCCGTGACGGTCCCGCCAACGAGAACCGGCTGTGCGTCAAAGGCCGGTTCGGCTACGACTACATCCATCATCCTGACCGCCTGACGGTGCCGCTTATCCGCCGCGAGGGCGTGCCGAAGGATGGCTCGCGCCAGTTGACCCGCGAAGAATTGTCGTCGGTGTTCCGCGAGGCGACCTGGGACGAAGCGCTTGATTTTGCGGCTCGCGGATTGAAGAAAGTCCACGACGAGAACGGGCCGCAGGGCATAGCCGGGTTCGGTTCGGCTAAGGGCTCGAATGAGGAAGCCTATCTGTTCCAGAAGTTCATTCGCCAGGGCTTTCGCACCAACAACGTCGACCATTGCACGCGGCTGTGCCACGCGTCGTCAGTTGCAGCGCTGATGGAGGGGCTCAACTCTGGCGCGGTTTCAGCTCCATTTACGGCGGCCAAGGACAGCGACTGCATTATCGTGATCGGCGCCCGTCCAGCCGAAAACCACCCCGTCGCCGCGACCTATCTCAAAGCCGCCGCCAAGCGCGGCGCCAAGTTGATCGTCATGGATCCGCGCGGGCAGAACCAGGGCATCGCGCGCTACGCCAGTCATATCCTAAATTTCAAGCCGGGCCGCGACGTCGCCCTGCTCAACGCGATGCTGCACACCATCGTCGAAGAGAACATGGTCGACGTCCAGTATGTGCAAGCCCATACCGATGGGTTCGAGGCGCTCAAAGCGAAGGTCGCCAACTTCTCGCCCGAGAAGATGGAGGCCGTGTGCGGCGTCAAGGCCGAGACCATTCGCGAGGTCGCCCGGGTTTATGCCCGCTCGGAGCGCTCGATCATTTTCTGGGGCATGGGCATCTCGCAACACGTCCACGGCACCGACAACTCGCGCTGCCTGATCGCGTTGGCGCTGTCCACCGGGCAGATCGGGCGGCCGGGCACCGGGCTCCATCCGCTGCGCGGCCAAAACAACGTGCAGGGCGCGTCCGACGCCGGTCTGATCCCGATGGTCTATCCTGACTACCGGTCGGTCGAGGACCCGGCGGTGCGGGCTGAGTACGAGGCTCTCTGGGGCGTGCCGCTCGATCCCAAACGCGGGCTGACCGTTGTCGAGATCATGACGGCGATCCACGACGACGTGATCAAGGGTTGCTACATTATGGGTGAGAACCCGGCGATGTCCGACCCTGACGTGCAGCACGCCCGCGATGCGCTGGCCCACCTCGAGCATCTCGTGGTGCAGGACATCTTCCTGACCGAAACGGCGTGGCACGCCGACGTCGTGCTGCCAGCGTCTGCCCACGCAGAGAAGCTCGGCACGTTTTCAAACACGAACCGTCAGGTCCAGATGGGCCGCCCCGTGGTCAACCCGCCCGGCGAGGCACGCCAGGATTGGCTGCTAATCCAGGATCTCGCACAGCGCATCGGGCTGCCATGGAACTACACCCACGTCTCCCAGGTGTTCGACGAAATGGCGTCCGTCATGCCATCGCTGAAAAATTTCACCTGGGAACGCGTCGACCGCGAGGACAGCGTCACCTATCCGGTTGATGGGCCCGACGTTCCCGGCAACGAGATTATCTTCGTCAATTCGTTCCCGACAAAATCGGGCAGGGCGAAAATCGTACCTGCGGACCTCGTGGCGCCCGCCGAGTTGCCCGATGCCGAGTTCCCGCTGGTGCTGACGACCGGCCGCCTGTTGGAACACTGGCACACCGGGTCAATGACGCGCCGCGCCTCCAAATTGGATGCTTTGGAGCCAGAGGCCATTGTTGGTCTCAATCCGCGCGACATGGAGCGCAACGGCCTGACGGCTGGCGATCTCGTGACGGTCACGACGCGGCGCGGCGCGCTGACGCTCAAGGCCCGCAGCGACCGTGACGTATCGCCGGGCATGGTGTTCATTCCGTTCGCGTTCGCCGAAGCGCCAGCCAACATGCTGACCAACCCGCAGCTCGATCCCACCGGCAAGATCCCCGAATTCAAGTTCTGCGCGTGCCGCGTTGAGAAGGCCCAGGCGCTGGAAGCGGCCGAGTAGCGGGAATGTCGCGGGCGGCAGGGTCGCCTTGCCAGGGAAGTTGCGGAACGGCAATGCGGATTTGGGCGCTTTCCGATCTCCACATCGAGAAGGTTCGGCGGCCGTGGTCGCTGGCCGCCGACATGGCGGGGCGCTGCGACGTCGTCGTGCTGGCCGGTGACGTCTCGACGCCGCTGACTGCGGGTCTCGAATGGCTGGCTGGTCAGCGCAACGCCGGTGTGTTCGGCGATGCCCGTATTGTCGTGGTCGCTGGCAACCACGAGTTCTACGGCGCCGACATCGACATGGAGACACCTGCGGGAAGTTCTCTCGCACGCGAACTCGGGATCGATCTGCTCGATGCCTCATCGGTGGTCATTGGCGGAGTGCGGTTCCTCGGATGCACGCTATGGACCGATTACGAACTTTACGGAGATCCGACCCGTGCGATGGCGATCGCCGGCCGCGTCGTCAACGACCACAAGCACATCCGCACACAACTTGGCCTGTTTCAGCCGCAAGATGCCCTGTTGCGCCATGTCGCAAGTCGGAATTGGCTCGTGGCTGCGGCGGCCGAGCCCCATGCCGGGCCGACCGTAATCGTGACCCACCATGGCGTGTCTTTGCGTTCGGTTCATCCGCGCTGGACGCGAACCATCCCGGTGTCGGCCGCCTTCAGCTCAGATCTCGTCCCGCTGATAAAGGACACGGGCGCTGCCGTGTGGTTCCATGGGCACACCCACGACAGCTTCGACTATACGATCGGATCGACGCGCGTCATCTGCAATCCGAAAGGCTACGGGCCGGATGCGCTGGGCAATCTTGAAAACCCGGCGTTCGACCCCAGGCTCATCATCGAAGTCGGCTGATCATCGAGGTCGGCTGAGGCTTGGACGCAATCCCCAAGTCGCTCAGAACCAGCGCTCGAATACCGTTACGGTGTCGCCGGCCTGCACGATGTAGTCGCCCGGGGCTTCGATCACTTCGACAAAACCGTTGACCCGGCGTTGAAGGCGGAAGCGCTTGCTCGATGCCCGTTCGCTGTAGCCGCCGGCAATCGCCACGGCGGTTTCAATCGTCATGCCCGACACGTAGGGATACTGACCGGCATTCTTGACTTCGCCGAGAATAAAGAACGGGCGATTTTGCAGAATGTCGACCGTAACCTGCGGGTCGCGGACAAACTGCGTGCCAAGCCGCGATTTGATCGCGCCTTCGAGACCAGCCGTCGTCATGCCGCGCGCGTTGACTTGGCCGATCAACGGCACCGTGATGCGGCCATCGTGATCGAGGCTATAGCTACGGGATAGGTTCGGTTGACCGTATACAAAGATGCGAAGCCGGTCCCCGGTATCGAGCAAGTATGGGCCGTCGGTTTCGGCAACGGCACGTGGGCCATGGAGCCCGGGCGGCAGGCCAGGATCGCCATACGAGTTGACCGTCGAGGCGGAGGCGAGCACGGGCCCACCGGCAGCGACAGGCGGCATGTTCGCGATGTGCGGTTCGCTGATCAGATCGTCGAAATCGCCAGCGCAGCCCGACAGTGCAAGCAAGGCTGCCGCGCACAGCGCATGGGCAAGCTTCGGCATGATGGCCTTCGGGTTGTGGAACATGTCTTGCTAGTCAACGAGGAAGAATGGCGATGGGGCGCGTCGCTGGCGTTCGTCGGTTCAGAAATGGTGCGACTTGCAGCGGCGAACGGGTCCGCGAATCACCACGGCTGGTGCGCCACTGCCTGCCGCAGCTTGGCCTGGACTGGTTAATAAAGACTTTTGCGGCGTCCACATTCGCGACGCCTTAAGGGAATCCTTACCCAAAAGGTCTCAAATACGGACGAACTGCGAACCGATTCGCGCCCACGAAGAATATCGGAGCCGATCGAAAAGACGCCGATATCGTCATCAGGTTCAACAATGGCCAAGTTTCCTGTCTCGTCTCCTGCCTCGCCCGACGACATCGACACAGTAACCCTGGCTGGACGCGTGATGGGCGCAATCCCGCGCATTGCGATCGCCGCTCTCGCCGTTGGAGTGGCGACCTTCGGTGTGCTGTCGATGATGGCGCCACGTTTCCAATCCGAGGCCCAGCTGACCATCGAAGCCAAGATGGCTTCGAGCCCGTTCGCGGACCCCAAGCAGGCAGGAGCGTCTCCCGACAACACCGCGCCCCGGATGGACAAAGAGGCGATCAACACGCACATCGGCGCGCTGCGGTCGCCAGCGTTGGCGGCCGAGATCGTTGAGAAACTCGGCCTTGCCCAGCAGCCCGAGTTCAATCCGGCGAGCGGCGATGTCGACTGGATCACGATGGTCATGCGGCGCATCGGCCTTGGCGGCACAAAGCCCGGCCAAAGTGAGCAGGACCGGGTGCTCGAGGCTTATTTCAGCAACTTGCAGGTGTTTGCCGCCCGCGAAAGCCGGTTCATCCAGATCCGTTTCACGTCGGTCAACCCAAACCGCGCTGCGGAGATTCCAAACGCCATTGCCGAGGCCTATCGCGCCCAGCTCGCCGGACGGCAGGTCGAGGAAACCCAAGACGTCCAGGATGCGCTCGCGCCGAAGCTGGCGCAGCTCGTCACGGATGTGGCGACGGCGGAAATGCTCGTCGACCAATTCCGGGGTAAGATCGACGCCTTCAAATCTGGAACGTCGGGGTCGCAGCAACAGTCGTTGAGCGAGCAGCAACTCGGCGAATTGACCAATGAATTGTCGCGGGCCCAGGCGGCTCGTAGTGAAGCCGAAGCGCGGGCTCAGTCGGGTCGCGAATTATTGAAGGGCGGTTCGGGTGAGGTTCTCCCCGATGTCCAGCGATCGCCGTTGATCCAAAATCTCGTGCAGCAACGCGTCAGGGTCGAGCGCCAGATCGCCGAGCTCAACGCCACGCTGTTGCCGGGTCATCCGCGCATGCAGCAACTGAATGCCGATCTTGCCGGCCTGAAGAAGCAGATCACTGCCGAAGTCGCAAAGGTCGTCGATGGCCTTGCGCGAGAGGCCAAGGTCGCCGCCGACCGCGAGGCCTCGATCAACAAGCGGCTGGCCACCTTGAAGATCAAGGTCGTCGACAAAGGGCCGGATGAAGCCAAGCTCAAAGGGCTGGTCGCCGATGCCAAATCAAAGCGCGACGAGCTCGAGCGCCTTCAGGGCCAGTTCAATGCCAACAAGTCGCGCGTCGAAAGCAAGGCTGTTCCGGTCGAAGCTAAAATCGTTTCGGCAGCGACCCCATCGAGCGTACCGGTGTTCCCCAAGAAGGGACCGCTGTCTGGTATGACGGCGTTGGCGACATTCGTGTTGGGGCTCGCTTTGACCGTGTTGCGCGGCATAGCGAGCGGTGCTCGATCCGGCCCGGTCGCGAGACATCAGCCGACGCTGAATGCGCCGAAGCCTGTCCGTCCAATGCATGTGGGCCCGACGCACGTATCGGCTGCGAGCGCCGCGACGGTGCCGGCTCGCTATTCGGCGCCCGCCGACCTGACCATGGCGGAACCCGAACGCGAACACGAACGCGACTCCAGTCACGGCCCGGTGTTGTCGATCGCAGCCCTGATCGAGCGGATCGGTTTGCGCACGCCCGAACGCGGCGGCTACCGGTCGCTGGTTACCGGCACATCAGTGGGTAGCCATGGAACCGCGACGGCGATCGCCCTGGCCAGGGGATTGGCCGACCTGGGCCAGCCCGTTATCATCGTCGAGTGGACCTATGGCCAGAGTGTCGTCTCACACTCGCTCTCGGTGCCAGACCACCCGGGCACCGCCGAGTTGATCTCGGGCGACGCCAGCTTCGAAGATGTCATATCGGGCCTGCCAGGAACAAAGTGCCACGCGATCACCGCTGGCCGCAGCCTTATGAAAGCGTTCGCCAAGCAAGACCCTGATCAGATCAACCTCGTGCTGGATGCGCTCGACGAGGCATACGCGCACATCGTCGTCACCGGCGAACATGACGCGGTTCGTCAACTGTTCGAAGCGATTGAGGGTCGGTTCGATGCCGGCATCCTGGTCAATGGGCCAGGAGCTGGTACGATCGTTCGCGATGAGAAAGCCAGTTTTGATGGCACGTTCCTGGGCTTCGAGGTCGCCGACATCGATGTCATTCACTACCATGACATGCTGCCGCCCAAGGCTGCCGGCAGCC
>JAWXCP010000095.1:0-9771 GCA_034408685.1 Hyphomicrobium aestuarii
CGGCCCGGACTTAGCCCGCCTTGCCGCAAGTGCGCGTCTCGCCAACACGAAACGGTCGATCAGTGCCAAGCCAGTCTCACTTTACGCCGCCGGCGGCGTCCGCAACCGGAGCGACCTCACGGTACTGTCTCACACGGGTATCGCTGGCGCGCTGGTCGCAACCGCGCTCCACTCGCAAACGTTAACGGCCGACGACCTGCATGAGGTCACCGGCCGTTGACAGATTGCACCATCAGCCCTTCCATTGCCCCGAATGCACGCTCGCGAGCAATTTAAGCTCGCCAGCGCTCATCGGTTGCCTGTCATCGACGGGCGGGACGGGCTTCAGCGGTGTTCAGGTCTTGGCAGCGAACGGATGCGAAGCCGTGTTACGGGCAGCGGTCGCTTCGGCGGCGGTCGGCTTGCCGGTCACGGCGCGCTGGATCGCTTCCTTCGTCGCGCGGTAGTTGTAGTCCTGGATCTTAGCATCGTCGGCTGCATCCCAGTGGATGAAGACGCCGACGCAGATGTAGAGATCGTCGGCTTCAGCGGCCGGGATGATGCCTTCGGCAACCGAATCCTGAACGGCCTTGGCGACGCCGTACTGAGCTGGTCCGAACATCTGAACGGCCTGACGGGCGTCCTTGATCGTGACCTTGTTGTACAGGATCGTGTTTGGCTTACAGGCGAGGTTCGGGGCGATCACGGCGAGGAGCGACGTGAAGCCGTCCTTGTTGTTCGTGAGGCTGTTGCAGAAAGCAACTTCGGCAGCCGAGCCGCGGGGACCGATGATGAGATCGATGTGTGCAACTTCGTTGCCGTCACCGACGAGCGACTCGCCAACCATAACTTTCGTAATCGAGGCCATGCGTTTTTCTCCCAGGGGTCGAATGTAAATGCGCACGCCGAGCCCCAACGGTTATTCCGTTGGTGACCCTCGCGTGCAGCTTTACGGAAAGCTATCCCAGTTGACAGTCTGCCACGCGAACGCGACGAGCCGGTTGGCCAGATAGCGGCTACTTAAGCCGAGCCGGTGGTACGCCAACCCTCTATCCAGAATCAAGTGGGCCGATCACGTGAACTGTCTATCGTTTGAGGTCCTGCTAGCCTGTCTGATCAGGGGCCACCCCGATGACAAGTCAATGGCTGTCGTGACCACGGGCTTCACGCTCCGCCACCATCAACGCGTCGGCGAACAAAGCAGCAACTACGAGATCGGCGGTCGTGCCCGGATTGAGACCTCGCCGCTTCAGGTCTTCGTCAAAGCGCATCAGTTCGGCGAAACCGTCGGCGTCGACCGCCGGCAGATAGGCGGTCCGCAGGCGATGGGCCTCAGCCTGAAGCTCCGCCGCCGTTTGAGCGCCATGTTTGCGCACCACATGGCTGTCGGCGAATTTCGCCATCAGCGACATATGCAGCACTGTGATCGCCAGTGGCTCGTCGTCCGACGACAATCGCGCCGTCGCCAAGCATGGCAACGCGAAATCGAAAATGTCCTGGAAATCGTCGACGTAGGCCACTGCGATGCGGTCGTGATCGTAAGCCAGTGCCATGGCTTCCAGCAGCGTGACCGAGGGGACGTTTGCGACATCCTGCTCTGGCACGGTGCCGAGCCCGGCCGGGTTGGCCAGCGCGATCGCCCGGTAGGCCGCCGCGGCATCGGCCACGGTTACGTGGTCGAGCACCTCGGCCACGCGTAAGCGCAAATGCCCATCGCCATGCTCGGCGGCGGCGGCCAGCGGCGCGCACAGCAGCACGATGCCGAGGTTGGCATTGCAGCCGACCGCTTGGACGCTAGCCCGTGTTGCGGCCTCGATTCGCGCGCCGACGCTGGCGCCCCGCGCCGCAAGATGGGGGGCAGCCGCCACGGCTGCGGCCTCGAAAGTGGCGACCGTCATGCCATGGCCGTCGCTGTGAACGTGGACATTGCCCGGTTTGAGGGCGGCCAATTCCGCCCGGCACGCCGCCAAGAACGCGGCCTCGATTGTCGATTGCGGGAGCTGGCTCACGTTGCACCTCCACCAGGGCGATCGCCCCACGCCGACGACGTCTCGGCCACAGCGGTTTTCACCGCACCTGCCCCGATCGCCGCAAGCAGGTCGCGGGCCAATGCATCGGCAATGTCGACACCGGCGACCGACTGGAGCCCGCGCCACGCCGGATTAGAATTAACTTCGAGCACCAGCAAACGCCGATCGCAATCGCGGATCAGGTCGACCCCGCCGTAGTCGGCGCCAACCGCTGCGGCCGCCGCCAACGCAAGCCGCGCCATCTCGGCATCAGGCGTCACGGCCGACGGCGCGCCACCTTGATGGACATTGGTGATCCAACTGGTCGATTGCCGCGCCATCGCCGCAACGACGCGTCCGCCTGAGACCAGCACGCGCCAGTCGACGTAGGTGGTTTCTCCGCTACCGCCGCGCCTGCCCGTATCGCCGCGACCGCCAATCGGTGCTGGTTCGATCAACCTTTGCATATGATAAACATGGCCCACATCATCGGCAGCTGGCAAGCCGTCGGCGTCATCGATCCGGACGATGCCGACGCCCTGGGCGCCAAACATCGGCTTCGATACGGCTGGCAAGCCGACTATTGACGTGGCGGCCATAGCCCTGTCGCGACCCTCCGTCGTCACAGTCGCCGGAACAGGGATCCCCGCGCGCTGGAACAGGAACGTCGCCGTCGATTTATCGACCGACCGCTCGATCGCCCGGGGGCCGTTCCACACCCGCACTCCCGACGCTTCCAGCGCATGCAAGATGCCGAGCCGGAACGTGATCTGCTCGAGGCTGCCGTCGCCGATCGACCGCACAAATACGGCATCGGGCAATTCGGCAACTTGGTGACCCGGCTCAAACCCCGGCCCGAAGCCTGGAATCACAAGCCCCGTCGGCTGCGCGGTATCGAACGCGCAGGCCTTGAGGCACGCGACCGTCACAATTGCCCCGCGAGCCTCGAACGCGCGCTTGAGCCGCCGCGCATGCCAGTCCCCGCCGCGCTCGTCGACGAACAACACGATGCGAGGCGGTGTTGCGCGCGCTGCAGGGCCGTGGCCGCCAAGGGTGTCCATCGCGATTGCGATACCTGTCAGATGACCGATCGGGCCAAGGTTTTCAGATGACTGTTGCGACGTCCGTCGCCGCAAAATCACCGCCCTTGTACAACAACGGCGCGTTCAGCGCCTTGGCCAGCGCATACGACGCACAATCGCCTAAATTCAAGCGAGCTAGGGGGTTGATGCCCTTGCCATAGCGGGCGAACGCCGTCAGCGCGATTTCCACCTGGACCGCATCGAAGGCAACGACTTCGATGGCGCTCTCGGACATCAAGTCGGCCAGTGCCGCCAGCCCAGAGGGACCACGTCTCCCACGCAATACCATTCCAGATTCAAGCAATGTGACAGCCGAGGCGACGCAGCGATCTGCCCGGGCTATTGTTTCGGCAAACGCATCCCGTTCCGATTCAAATTCGAGGATCGCAATCAGTGCCGAGGCATCGATGACGATCATCGTGGGACACCTAACTCATCATAGCCAATGATTTCATCCGGCGTCCGGTCATCGAGCACTGGGAGAGCAGCGCAGCGGTCGGAAATTTCTTTAATGCGTCGCAGAATTTCGTCGGGATGGCGTTTCGGTTCGCCCACCACAACCCCCGCCATCCGTGCCCGCTCTTCTACGGCCTCGCGGACCACAACCGCAGGCGTTTGGCCGGTTTTGGCGGCTATAAGAGCCGCAAGATGCTCAATGTCTTGGTCAATTTGCATGGCCAAGCGACTCCAGCGCGCCAGGGGTGATGAGCCCAACATATGACGTGCCCAACCAGCCAACGCAACATGGCGCATCGGGGCGGCTCATCAGGCCGGCTCAGTTGGGCGCCGGGCTGTGCTCGGCCGCCTTGGCCATCAGCGACAGCAGTTCATCGGGATCGTAATAATCGACGAGGTGCTCGCGTCCGGCCGTCGGCACGGCGACATCGGCCCTCAGCGCGCCATCGGGCGTCAAGAACAGCGTGCGGGGAATATAGGTTTGCCCCGGCGGACCAAGCCGGACATTCAGCTCCTTATCCTGGTCGCGGTCGACCATCACCAGCACAAGACGACTGGCGGCAGCCACCACGCGCGGGTCTTTGAACAGGGTCTGATATTGCTTGCAGTACGGGCACCACGTCGTGTGCACGACGACCATCACCGGCTTGCCGGTCCGCTTGGCCTCAGCTAGCCCATCCTCATACGACCGCCAAGCAATCTGAGTGTCGTTCCAGCCGGTCGCGAGGGCGGGGTTGGCTGCGAAAGCGGCGGGTGGGGCGAAACGGGTGGTGACGACCAGATCGACGGTTACGATGGCGGCAACGATGGCAGTATGGGCGGCGATAACAGTCGATCGCATGGCAGCACGGCCTCGCAGTTGGTGCTTCCGAATTTCCGCTCACCCAATCAGTCCGAAACTTGGGTTGACGCGAACTCCATACGCGATGGGTGCCCACAAGCTTAAAGCACGTTTAACAAGACTTTCGCGCGACCAGTCCTCCCCAAGCTCCGCGCCACAATGTCCGCCGCGATCGCGCTCACGACCTCCTGGCGGAATTTCGACACCGTTACCATCGCCAGTGAAAACAACGTACTGCAGTTCACGCCCGTCTCGGCTGTTCAATCACCGCAACATCTGGCAAACTCGAAGTATGGCAACGATCACACTCGAAAAAGCCCAACGGGACCTACCACTTCTGGTGACGCGCGCGCTCGCCGGAGAGGAGATCGTCATCGAGGCCGGTGACCGTCTCGTGCGACTGACCCCAAGTCCCGCCGAAGCCGATTTCGATGAAGCGACTGCGCGCCGCCGTGGCTACGGCTCGTTGAAGGGTCAGCTTGTCGTCGGGCCGGAGTTCTTCGAGCCGTTATCAGACGAGGAATGCGGCCTTGATGACGACAAGTGCTCTGCGTGAGGTCGCTGCTCGATACCCACACGCTGCTGTGGTGGCTTTCGGAGCAACCCAAACTATCAGCAGCGGCACGCAACGCGATTTCACATAAGGATGCGCTAATCGTCGTCAGCGCGGTAAGTGCCTGGGAAATTTGCACGAAAGTACGGATTGGCAAACTGCCGACGGCCTAGCCAATTTGCGAGAGCTTCCATGAAGTCATAGCGCGGAACGGGTTCGAGCCCCTTGCGATTTCTGTCGCGCATTGCCGAGTGGCGGGAAGGCTGCCGGATGCTCACAAAGACCCGTTCGACCGAATGCTGGCAGCCCAAGCTCTGATCGAAGATATTCCTATCGTGACCAATGATCCGGCCTTCCCAAGGTTCGGCGTCAAGGTCATCTGGTAGACCTACCCAAAACTGCGGCCAACGATATCGGCGGCAATGGCCCCCGCCTTGAACGACCGCCCGGTCGTGATGTTGCTGACTGTCACCATCGCCGGTGAGAACAGCTTGCCGTCGATTTTATAAAAGTCACCGTTGACCTCGGCGAAAATCTCGGCAAACGGCCGCCCGTAGGCCGCCGATCCGCTGCTCGGCAGATGCGTCGCCAGCGCTTCGGCCGCCGCGTCCGTCCCGGTCACATGCAAGTGCACGCGGCCACCGTATATAATCGCGTCATTGGTCCGCCCCATCGCCTGAATGAAATCGGGAATGGGCGGAGCAATTGGCGCGGTACCGACGCCATCGATAATATCCGACAGCGGGAAGCCCAACTCGTGCGCCTTGTGCAGGCCGACCTCGAGCACCCGCGCGGCGATCTGCACGCCGCCAGCGAGACTGCCCGTCGGCGCATAGAGGACCGAAAGGCTTGCTGGCGAAATCCCGCAATCTGCGGCGATTTGTTTCGAGAGGGCCGCTGGTGGCGGGCCATCGCCCTCGATCACGATCGTCGCCGCATGATGCTGGTCGGCATACCCAAGTTCGGCAAACAACGCCTCCTTGCGCGCCAGCGCCCGGGCCGGTCCCGAACCGAGGGCGAAGAACCCGCTGGCGTCGTCCTTCAACGTCCAACCGCCGTACTGGCTGGCGAGACAGGCCACGACCGGGTTCAGCGCATGCACCGTGACGCCAAGCGGCCAGCCATCGAGGCCAGATGCCATGTGGACGGCCACATTGCCGTAGCCGCCCATGCAGACCTCGGCCAGCCTCCGCCCCGCCTCGATCGAACCCGGCACGCTCGCGCCCATGTCGATGATGCGCTCTCCTGCGGCCCCGATACCGACGCGGCAGCGCAGTGCGCCAGCATCGGCGACGATGGCCGTGACGAGTTTCTCGGCACGTGCGTTGACGCTTTGGTCCGGCGACATCATAGCGAAGTTCCTTGTCGTTTGGAGGCGGCACCAACGTCCTTAGGCGACAAGCTCGCGCGCCATCGCGAATGCATGCCGGAAATCGAGGTGCAGCGGCTGATCGGACGCGATCATCTGTTTGAACAGCCCCGATTCCGTCTTGTATTTGATGTCGCCGATTGCCAACGGCCCGATACCAAGCGCCGAACATCCCGGCAGCTGTGCGCCGTCCATGAACAGCTCCATGCCCTCGACGCCCGGCGGCGGCACGGCGTTCACGTCGGCGGCAATCAACAAGTTCTTGGCCAGCGCCTTGTGCTCGGCCGACACGACGCGCACGCCGGCTGCAGCGGCTGCGAAAATCACCTCGGCATTGGCAATGATTTCGCGTTTCTGATCATCGCTTTCGCCATCGACCGCTTCGAGATCCACGCCGAACCGCGCCTTGGACAATTCCGCGCTCTTGATCACGCGTTCGACGCCACGGTGGGCGACGAGTTGCACATCAGCGCCTTCGAGGGCTGCAATGATCGACGACGCGAAGCCGACGACGCCAGTCGCGCCAAACACCGCGATGCGCGTACCTTTGAGGGTGCGGTTGAACTTCTGCTTCAGCTGGCGCTCGACGCACGCGACCATCGCTGCTGCCGTCGTGAACGAGCCGGCCGGGTCGGCAAACACCGACACCTGGAAGGGCGGCACCATGGCGTTCTTTGCCGCTTCCATCATGTCGAGGGCGAGGATCGCGTCCTTGCCGCCGATGAACATGCCGGTGCGCACGCCATCTTGCGGCGGCCTCGAAAAGATCGCGTCCTGGACCAGAGCGGTTACTTCTTCTGGCAGGACGTTGACGTATGGCACAATGACTTTGAAGCCAGCATCGGCAGCCATGTTCACGTCGAACGGGCTCATGTGCTTTTGCGGCGTCAGCATGTGCAGGATAGGTGTGGCGGTGCTCATATCGGGTCTCCCAAGGCGGCTTCGATTTTTGATGTGCTTGGGTTAGTCAGCCGAACAATCAGACGGCGGACGCGGGTTCCGCAGTACCCAGCTCTCGTGGCTTCACGTGATCGAGGCGCCGGTATTGCGCCCGCGAACGATGGCCAGAGAGAGCTTTTGCGCTTTAGCCGCTTCGAGATGCGACCGATAGAGGTTTTCCGCGTGGGCCTCGTTCGAGACGAACGCAAAACCGGTTGGCCCCCACGAACTCTGGCCGATGCCGGTTGCGCCATCGGCCTCGAGCCGCCTCGCCAAAGCGCCAACCGACGGGCTCGACCACGCCGACCCGCCTTGCGCGGGCGCAAAATACGCCCCGACCCGCGCCTGAATTTCGGTCAGTGCCTCACCGAACGCCGGCAGGTCGGCCTCGTGGAGGGCCGGCGCCAGTTGCATCAGCACGAGATGAGCAATGCGCGCAGACGTGTCGCATCCAAACGGCGCCAACCTTGCAAAGGCTGCGGTTTCAGCGTCACCGTGAACGCCCTCGATGGCGTTATCCATGATCAGTATTGCGCGCCACGCGTCTGGAAACGGGATCTGCATCAGCACCGCTGGCGGGGCGGCGGCCAGTTCAAGCCGCGCTGACTTGCCGGCATCGATGATGAAGCCACCGCCCGTAAACGAAGCAATGCCGATTGCCGACCTTGCACCGCGCTCGGCCATGGCGCCGAGTTTTGCGCTGAGTTGCAGATGGTTTGCAGGCGCCGCTGGGGTTTCGCAGTCCGCCTCGATGAGCTGGAGGATCGCCGTACCGATCGCCAGGGCCAGCTGTGTACCAGAGCCCAGCCCGGCGTGGGACGGGATGGCTTCGGCGACATCGACCCGGA
This sequence comes from Hyphomicrobium aestuarii, assembly GCA_034408685.1. GTDB lineage: Bacteria > Pseudomonadota > Alphaproteobacteria > Rhizobiales > Hyphomicrobiaceae > JANXVY01. The sequence goes on from JAWXCP010000095.1 coordinate 8,077, forward strand.
ACGGCGCGCCACCAGCAAAGGCCAAAGAAAACCGTCGCGCTGCGGCCACGGCCCGATCGGCCTCGGGGCCCGAGGCGAAAAAATGATCGGAACGGCGGACCGTCAGCCGCGTGACGGGCTGGTCGACGGCGAGGCCGATCGACCCGAACCGGCGGCCCGGTCTTGCCTCGGCACATTCCGGCTGCCCCGATGCAACCTCCCCCGACCTTGCTTCTCTTAGCCCAACTTCACCCGCACCGCCGCCTAACGACCCATCTGGATCGATAAACCCCAAATGCAACCGCGCGGCAGCTTCAACGGTCACGCGCTGGCTGGCCGCCGACACCCTCTCCGTCGCCGTACTCTGGACCGCACCGCCGGTGCGGCTCGCATCTTTTATCGTGTCGCGGTGGCGGGTGGTGGCCATGGTTGGCGATCGTCTCGAGGCTCAAAGGTCGATGGTTGGAGCGTCAAAGTCTCAGAGATGTTCAGCCTGTGCTATGAAGACAGCAGGGTGGTTTTCGGGCACCATCTGGCTCCCACGAACTCAGCCTTCCGTACGGCTTCTAGTACGGCCCTCGCGCCAAAGACACCAGAGGATCGCTCATATGGCAACCCGTCCAACTGCATTGCCCGATACCGAGGTCACCACTTGGCTGTCGGCCCACCTGCCGTCGTGGCGTCTCGAAGACGGATTTGTCCGGCGCACCTACAAGACCAATAGCTGGAAGGGGACGCTGATGGTCATCAACGCGGTTGGCCATCTCGCTGAAGCCGCTTGGCACCATCCCGACATCACGGCGTCCTACGCTTGGGTCGAGGTGCGGCTTGCCACCCATTCGGCGAAAGGCATCACGATGATGGACCTCGAACTCGCCAAGAAAATCGAAGAGGTCGTCGGCTGGCGGCCGGGCCAGGACCCAGCATCAGCGCTCGAGGGCACGCCCGAAACCGATCTCCGCTTTGCCTACATCAAATACGACTGATCGCCGCCAATGCCGTGATCCGCGCGCCTGCATAAAACTGCAGGTTTTTGGCGCACCGTATCTGCACGAAGCAATTGCGTCTCGCCGCGCGGCTTGGTCTTGAGCAACGGCGAGATCACAGGCAACGCTCGCAACACCATATCCAGTAACCCCATGATTCTATAGCGCCTTTTGCATCTGGCATTTGGTTGCAATGCCGATTACCGACTCACCGCAACGATGACGTGCGCTGTACTGGTGTTTTGATCTGATTTTGATCTAAGGATATATTCTGTGGGGACGGAACCGCACAACGCTTCCAATAATCCAGCGAACCGCAGCCTAAGACTCTGATCTTAAGTGTTATTCCCCACATGGATGGAACTTTGTAACGAGCTCATCAAAGTCAAGAACTGCCTAACACGTGGTCCCCGGGTTTACTTTCCCCAGGTTATCCAGCCGATAGGATCGATTCGCAGTTTTGTTCCGGATGGCTGGGGCGCCAGGATTCGAACCTGGGAATGGCGGAATCAAAATCCGCTGCCTTACCACTTGGCGACGCCCCAACTCGCGCGTTTGGGCGAAGCTGTCGCAGCCACCCTCCTCACGAAGCGCGGACCATAATCGCACGGCAAACGCGCCGCAAGGGATTGTCCACGCCCTCAACTGACCGCTGCGTCGCAGGCCCTGTCGCTGCGGCGAAGTCCGTGGAACGTGCCGTCCAGGCGCCCAGACCGCCCATGCCAACCCC
>JAWXCP010000096.1:0-9919 GCA_034408685.1 Hyphomicrobium aestuarii
CCTGCCGATAAGCCTGACCTGCCGATAAGCCTGACCTGCCGATAAGCCTGACCTGCCGATAAGCCTGACCTGCCGATAAGCCTGACCTGCCGATAAGCATGGCTGCGGCTGCAAAATAGTATACGCGCTAACCGGATTATTGGTCGCGGGTGATCAAACCTAGAAACGCGATCATCGCCGTATTTTTGGTTCCAACGCGACTTTCGGCCGATTGATCGACGCTGGTTTTTCGATCTACGACTTGATCCCGGTTGGATCATAGACCTGTCATCAAGACGCATCTGAGGTTCTGCCGCCCGCGCACAGCGTTCGGCCGCCGCGCGATTACCGCGCCCGGTCACCGCGCCCGGCCTCCGCCTCCGCGCCTTGCCAACAGGACGACAATGACAGCTGACCGTTTTCCGTTTTCCGCCGCGCTCATCGCCCTCGGCAAACGCCATCACAATACATCGGTGCCCCAGCTGATGGAGTTTGCGCTGGCCCGAAACGAGGGGCAGCTCACATCAGGCGGCGCGCTGGTGGTGAAAACGGGAACGCACACGGGCCGTTCTGCCCAAGACAAGTTCGTTGTCCGGGATAGCGAGACCGAAACTGCGGTCGCGTGGGACAACAACAAGCCGATGACGGCCGCGCAATTCGACGCACTCCTGGCGGACTTTCAAGCCGCAGCCGCAGACAAGGAACTGTTCGTCCAGGACCTGTTCGCCGGGGCCTCGCAAGCTCACCGCCTGCCGGTCCGCGTGATTGCCGAGTATGCGTGGCATGCGCTGTTTATCAATCACCTGCTGCGCCGCCCGGCCCCTGGCGACCTCGACGGGTTCGCGCCCGAACTGACGATCGTCAACTTGCCGAGCTTCCGCGCCGACCCGGCTCGTCACGGCTGCCGCAGCGAAACGGTTATCGCCTGCGACTTCACCCGGCGCATCGTCTTGATCGGCGGCACGAGTTATGCGGGCGAGACCAAGAAGAGCGTTTTCTCTTATCTCAACTATACGCTACCAGCGCGCGGCGTCATGCCGATGCACTGCTCGGCCAACGTCGGCGCCTCTGGCGACTCCGCCGTGTTCTTTGGCCTCTCTGGCACGGGCAAGACAACCCTATCGGCTGAACCTTCGCGGACACTTCTGGGCGACGACGAGCACGGATGGTCAACGGACGGCATCTTCAACTTCGAGGGCGGCTGCTACGCCAAGACGATCCGCCTGTCGCGCGAAGCCGAGCCGGAGATTTTTGCGGCATCTAATCGCTTCGCGACGGTGCTCGAAAACGTGGTCGTCGACCCGGTCAGCCGCGTGCCCGATTTCGATGACGGCACGCTGGCCGAGAATGCGCGTTCAGCCTACCCGCTCGATGCGATCTCCAACGCCAGCAGCACGGGCGTCGCCGGCCACCCCAGCAACATCGTGATGCTGACCGCCGATGCCTTCGGCATTATGCCGCCGATCGCCAAACTGACGTCGGCCCAAGCCATGTACCACTTCCTGTCGGGCTACACGGCCAAGGTCGCTGGGACCGAAAAGGGCATGGGTATCGAACCGTCGGCGACATTCTCGACCTGCTTTGGCGCTCCGTTCATGCCGCGCCCGGCTTGGGTCTACGGCAACCTGCTGCGAAAATTGATCGCCGAACACGAGGTCGATTGCTGGCTGGTCAACACCGGCTGGACCGGCGGCAAATACGGCATCGGCAGCCGGATGCCGATCAATGCCACACGCGCGCTGCTCAAGGCTGCATTGACCGGCGAACTCAAGGCCCAAGCCATGCGCACCGACCCCGTGTTCGGCTTCCAGGTCCCGCTCGGTCTCAACGGCATCGACACAAAGATCCTGACGCCGCGCGAGACGTGGGCCGACAAAGCAGCCTACGACGCGATGGCCGGGCGCCTCGTCGAGATGTTCCAGCACAACTTCGACCGGTTTGCCGCACACGTCGACGCGGACGTTCTGGCGGCAGGGCCAATACTCGCTCGCACCGCGGCGCAATAATGCCCCGGCTGCGAGCGATCAGATAGCGCCCGGCCGTTTGGCCGAGCGTTTAGCTATTGCTCTTGCCCTCGAAGAAATCCTTCATGCGCGCAAAGAAGCCCGCGCTTTCCGGGCTAGTGTCTTTTTGCGACAGCTTCTCGAATTCCTCGAGCAGTTCGCGCTGACGGCGGGTCAGGTTCTTGGGCGTTTCAACCTCAACTTGGATGTACATGTCGCCGTAAACCTGAGAGCGCAGGTGAGGCATACCCTTCGACTTGATGCGGAACTGCTTGCCGCTTTCGGTACCCTCCGGCACCTTGATCCGGCTCACCCCGCCATCGAGTGTCGGCACCTCGAGCGCACCACCAAGGGCCGCCGTCGTCATCGAGATCGGCACCTTGCAAAAGATGTCGTTGCCATCCCGCTGGAACAGGTCGTGCGGCTTCACCGATAGGAAGATGTAGAGATCGCCCGCTGGTCCACCGCGTGAGCCAGCCTCGCCTTCGCCCGTCAACCGAATACGCGTCCCGTCGTCGACCCCCAGGGGAATGTCGACGGAAAGCGTCCGCTCTTTCAGCAGCCGACCCATGCCCTGGCAGTTGCCGCACGGATCGTCGATCGTCTCGCCGCGACCCTGACATGTCGGACACGGCCGCTCGATGGTAAAGAAGCCCTGCGTCGCCCGCACTTTGCCCATGCCGCCGCAGGTGCCGCACGATTTTGGCTTGGTGCCACTCTTAGCCCCGGTCCCTGAACAGGTCTCGCATTGGACGCTGGTCGGAACCCGAATTTGGGCCTTCTTGCCCGTGTACGCTTCGGCCAGAGTGATTTCGAGGTTGTACTTGAGGTCGGATCCGCGTTCGCGGCCGCCACGGGTGCGCTGCCGCCCACCCATGAATTCGCCGAACAGGTCGTCGAAGATGTTCGCCATGTTGGCCCCGAAATCGGGACCAAATCCGGCAGGGCCGCCGCGCCCGCCACCCTGCTCGAAAGCAGCATGTCCGAACCGGTCGTAAGCCGCCCGCTTCTGTGGGTCCTTGAGGACCTCGTAGGCCTCGTTCACTTCTTTGAAACCGGCTTCAGCGGACTGATCGCCCGGATTGAAGTCGGGATGCAGGGCCTTCGCCTTGGTGCGATAGGCACTTTTCAACTCGTCTTCGGCAACTCCAGGCTTGACGCCCAGAACCTCGTAATAGTCTCGTTTGGCCATGGTGCAGCCTGAAATGCGATGGGCGAGCAGCGGATCGCCCAGGTCCGAGGCGGTGACAGAGCTAGGCGAGTAGCACGGTTGTCGTACAACTGTGGCCGGTTACGGAGCCACAATGCACGACAGAAAGGTGGCCGCAGGTGCTCTGCGGCCACACGTCGGTGACGATCAACCGGCTTTCTTCTTGGCCTTGTCGTCTTTGACCTCTTCGAACTCGGCATCGACGACGTTGTCGCCACCAGGAGCGCTGGCACCACCGCCCTGACCGGGCTCGTCGCGCGGAACGCTCGAGTAAATGGCCTCACCGATCTTCATCGCAGCCTGGGTCAGCGCGTTGGTAGCTTCCCGGATCTGCTCGGTGTCATCGCCTTTCAATGCGGCTTCGGCCTCGGCGATCGCGGCCTCGACATCGCCCTTGATGGCTGAGACTGTCGTATTCGAAGCATTCTCGGCCAACTGCTTGCGGGTCGAGTCGACAAGCGCCTCGCCTTGGTTGCGGGCCTCGACCAACTCGCGGCGCGCCTTGTCGGCGGCGGCGTGCTGTTCGGCTTCCTTGAGCATCCGCTCGATTTCGGCATCGGCCAAGCCACCGTTCGCCTGGATGCGAACCGACTGCTCCTTCGCCGTCGCCTTGTCGCGCGCCGAAACGTGCACGATACCGTTGGCGTCGATATCGAACGTCACCTCGATCTGCGGAACGCCACGCGGCGCCGGTGGGATACCAACGAGATCGAACTGACCAAGCAGCTTGTTGTCGGCCGCCATCTCGCGCTCCCCCTGGCCGACACGGATCGTCACCGCGCCTTGACCATCGTCGGCGGTCGAAAAGACCTGGCTCTTCTTGGTCGGGATCGTCGTGTTGCGGTCGATGAGACGCGTGAACACGCCGCCGAGTGTTTCGATGCCGAGCGACAGCGGTGTCACGTCGAGCAGCAGAACGTCTTTCACTTCACCCTTGAGCACGCCGCCCTGGATGGCCGCACCAACGGCGACGACTTCATCCGGATTGACGCCCTTGTGGGGCTCCTTGCCGAACAGCTCCTTCACGAGGCTCTGAACTTTCGGCATCCGCGTCATGCCACCGACCAGCACCACTTCGTCGATGTCGGCCGCGCGAAGTCCGGCGTCCTTGATCGCGCTTTCGCACGGGCCTTTTGTCTTGCTGATGAGGTCGTCGACGAGGCTCTCCAGCTTCGCGCGGGTCAGCTTCATCGTCAGATGCTTCGGTCCGCTTTGATCGGCGGTGATGAACGGCAGGTTGATCTCGGTCTGCTGCGACGACGACAGTTCGATCTTGGCCTTTTCGGCGGCTTCCTTGAGCCGCTGAAGCGCAAGCTTGTCCTTGCTGAGATCCATGCCTTGTTCTTTTTTGAACTCGGCCACGAGATAGTCAACAACGCGCTGGTCGAAGTCTTCACCGCCAAGGTGCGTGTCGCCGTTGGTCGACTTCACCTCGAACACGCCATCGCCGATCTCAAGCACTGACACGTCGAACGTGCCGCCGCCGAGGTCATAGACCGCGATCGTCTTCGATTCCTTTTTCTTGTCGAGACCGTAAGCAAGCGCGGCAGCCGTCGGCTCGTTGATGATCCGCAGCACTTCGAGCCCGGCGATTTTGCCAGCGTCCTTCGTCGCCTGACGCTGTGCGTCATTGAAATAAGCCGGGACGGTAATGACGGCTTGTGTGACGGCCTCGCCGAGCTTGGCCTCGGCCGTTTCCTTCATCTTCTGAAGAATGAAAGCTGAGATCTGTTGCGGTGAATATGTCTTGCCATGGCTCTCGACCCAGGCGTCGCCGGTCGGACCTTTGACGATCTTGTAGGGCGCATTCTTCTTGTCCTTGTCGAGGATCGGATCGTCGAACCGGCGGCCGATCAGGCGCTTGATGGCATAAAATGTGTTGGTCGGGTTGGTCACCGCCTGACGCTTGGCCGGCAGGCCGATCAGCCGTTCGCCGTCTTCCGTAAACGAGACGATGGATGGAGTTGTGTTGGCACCCTCAGCGTTTTCGAGAACGCGGGGCTTCGTGCCCTCGATGACCGCGACACACGAGTTGGTCGTGCCGAGGTCGATACCGATAACTTTCGCCATATGCGTATTCCTTGTCTTGGCAGACCGCCATCTCGAGACCCGCTCGCGCGGCATCTGTTGAGCGGACCGCGCCCAGGGCATTGCGGTTGTGAGCAATGCTTACGAGGCGCGGGGTGGACGTGCGATCCCCGGGTCTCATCAGCTCTCAGGGTATATAGGGACGTGTTTCGCAGCCTGCAACGTGCTGGTACGCCGCTGTGGACGGCCACCGTGGAACAACTGGCGGAACGCGTCATCGTCCTGAAACGGTGTGTTGAATTGGCCATCAGTCGCGCCCATCCGATCGCGCACAAAGCGGTTGCAGATCCGCCTGTGAACGATTTACTGCGGGGTCACATCACTCACACATAAGGACCGCGCAATGACTGGCCCGACGAGAATCCTATGTTTTGCTGGCTCAGCGCGGGCCGCCTCGCTGAATAAGCGCCTAGCGCGGGCCGCCGCCGATGCAGTACGCGCCGCTGGCGCTACAGCCACGTTTGCCGATCTGGCCGACTATCCGATGCCACTTTACGACGGCGACCTCGAAACCCGCGATGGCCCGCCCGAGGCCGCGCGACGGCTGATGATCGCGATCGCAAGCCACGGCGGACTGTTCATCGCAAGCCCAGAATACAACGCGTCGATCCCGCCGTTGCTCAAGAACAGCCTCGACTGGGTCAGCCGGATCCGCGACACCGGCATAGCCGCCCTGCCGACAGGGCTCGACGTGATGAAAACCCGCATCATCGCGCTCGGCGCCGCCTCGCCGGGCGGAACAGGCGGCATGCGCGGGCTGATTTCCGTCCGTTATATGTTGGAAATGGGCCACGGCGCGCTGGTCCTGCCCGATCAGGTTCTCGTCCCAAGAGCCGCCGCAGCGTTCAGCGACGACGGAACGCTGAGTGACAAAGACGCGAGTGATCGCCTGACCGCCGCGATGGCGAAACTCGTGGCAATAACCACCAAACTCGACCCGGTGATCGCGTGAGCGGACCGGCGTCCGATACGCTTATCATTGCGCTCGACGTGGCCGACGCGGCGTCAGCACGCATGCTGATCGAGCAACTCGCCGATACCGCGTCGTTCTACAAAATTGGTCATGAATTGCTGTTTGCAGGCGGGCTCGAACTCGCCGCCGAACTAAAGAGCGGGGTGGGCAGCATCGCCCCCAAACGCGTGTTCCTGGACATGAAGCTGCTCGACATCGGCAACACCATGGAGCGCTCGGTCGCCAACGCCGCCCGCATGGGGGTCGATTTCCTGACGATCCACGGCCACGACAGCAAAACAGTCCGCGCCGCCGTCGCCGGGCGCGCTGGCAGCCCGCTGAAACTGCTGGCTGTCACCGTGTTGACCAACCTCGATTCAGCCGATCTCGCCGAACAGGGTACGAACTTCACACCGGCCGAGTTGGTCCTGCGCCGGGCCAGGATCGCCCAGGACGCTGGCGCCGACGGTCTCATCGCATCCGGCCACGAGGCAGCCGCCATCCGCGCTGCGACCGGGCCGGACTTTTTGATCGTCACGCCAGGTATTCGACCTGCCGGCAGCGCGATCGGCGACCAGACCCGGGTCGTGACACCTAGCGAGGCGATCGCGGCTGGCGCCAATCACATCGTCGTCGGCCGCCCGATCACAGCAGCAGCCGACCCGCGAGAGGCCGCTCGCGCAATTCTCCGCGAACTCGAAAACTGAACGCCGGAACCACCACCAAGGAATTCAAACCATGCCCAAAGGCTACGTCATCGTCCGCGCCACCGTCACCAACCCGGAGCAGTGGGCCAAGTATGGCGCCATGACCAAGGTCGCGCTCGATAAATTCGGCGGCGTGCCCGTCGTGCGTGGCGGCCAGTGCGAGACGATCGAAGGCGTCGGCGCGACCCGCAACGTCGTGCTGGAATTCCCAAGCTACGAGGCCGCCCTCGGCTACGCGCGCTCGCCCGAATACGCCGAGGCGAAAACGCTACGCGAAGGCGCCGGCGTGCTCGACATGGTCGTGGTGGAGGGCGTGTGAGGGGGCGTGTGTGAGTGGGCGGCCGGCAATTTCCAGCACCAGGTCCGTTTCCAAGCCGCGACTGCCGGCCTAACCTGCTGTCGCGGTGATGACTGAATATGACCCAGAGCTGCCGAACAAGCATTAGCAACAGCCCCGTCCGCTTTGCACTCCATTGTGATCAGAGAAGATTTCCTCCTACGCACCTATTTTCTGACTAAAGATTGCGAAGGTCCCAGAAATTGAGAAATCCGTCCGAGTCGCCTGATACGGCAGTGCTGCCGTCGGGAGCAATGGCCAGCGATTTCGACCACCCACCTGCCAAGCAGACGAGTTCCCTCGCATCCGAGGCCGACCATACGGTGACGGCGTCGCTGTCGGCTGCGACGACTAGGCGCTCGTCGGGCGACAAAGCCAGCGCCTCGACGCCGTGCCATGAAGGGCTCGACTTGCGCCCGAAATCCTTGATCAATTTGCCTGAAGAAAGGTCATAGGACGTCGGCGTTCTCAGCCGTGCCTCGCCACCCGGCCCATCCCCCGCAATGAACGCGGTTCGGCCATGCCTTGGTATGACGATCTTACCTACTGGTGTGGCATAACCGCCAAAGTCCATCGTCTCGCGCCCTGTTGCAATATCCCACAGCCTCAGTGTCCTATCCGGTGGAGTCGTGACAATACCAAGCATTCCGCTTCCGGACAGCATGCGCCTGGAATCGGGTGTGAACGCTAATGTATTAACCCGATCATTATGCCCCCGGAATGCTATCAACTCGCGACCCGTGTTGGCCTCCCAGACGACGCAAAGGCCCTTCAGAAGGTCGGTCCCTGAACTTGATCCCCCACTGGCAATCAACCGACCGTCGCGAGAAAATGCAGCATATTCAGGTATCCCTGCATGCGTGAAACTGAGCAAGAGTCGACCACTGGCCAGATCGAGAACCCTCAGATTGTCATCAACCTGCCGGTCGTGAACGACGAGGACACTCTTGCCATCGGGCGAGAAGGCGGCCATCGCGACACCATTGGCGGATTGCGCAAAGCGGCCGAGGTCGCGTCCACTTTTCACGTCCCACAGCTTGAGGCTGGTCGCGATGCTCTGAATGCTCGTGCCGTAGTCAGCGCCAGTCACTAGCATTCGACCGTCTGGCGAGAATGCAACCGCCGTTACCCGGCTGTCGTGCGCCTTGATTCGCCGGAGCAGTCGTTCCGCCGCCGCTTCGGTGATCCGCTTGCGCGCTTCTGCCGCTTTCGCCGCCAACTCAGCATTGATGCGCGCCATTTCAGCGTTCCGCTTCGCCGCCTCCTGCCTTACGATCTGAAAGCGCCAACCGGCTAGACCTAGACCCGCCGCGACGAATGGAGCAGCGATCAGAACACGACGCGTGAGGCGAGCGCGCTTCGCCGACTTATACAGACGCGTTACTTCAGCCTGGAGCCCGTCAGCCATCTCTCGACTGAGGCCGGGTAATAGTTTGCCTGCGAACTTCGCGTTGCCTGCCAAACCACCCTGGACAAGGGATTCGCCCATCTCGGAGTTGCCGACCAGGGCCGGGATATCCGACAAGCGGGCCGAGCGAGTTGCTTTCAGTTTCGCCAGAAGGTCGCCTAGCAGCGCGTCGGCAAATGCTGGCCGCGTCGTCCACGTCAATGAGGGCCCAATCGCATAAACCTCGAACGTCTTACCGGCGGCGTTCACTGCGATACCACCAACTGGAACCGTACCGTGGTATTCAGCGTAGAATGAAGACTTTGCGCCGCTGAACTTGGCAAGGCTCGGTGAGAAATGCGGATCCTGCATCAGCAGTTTCAAATTGCCAACAATGAAATCTTCGACCTCCTGAATTGCGACACGCAATTGGCCACGCGTCGTCGTAACGTAAGGCTCCACTTGGTAGATCGTGGTGGTGCGCGCATGCCCCTGGCACGATTGGCATGTCAGTGAACCATTGCCGCTGCATGTGGCGCACGAAACTTTTCCGCTACCGGAGCAGCGACTGCATCTTTCGAATACTTTGCCAGAACCGGAACAGGGGGCGCAAGCATAGTGATCCAACCCGGAGCCGCCGCAGCTCGAACAGCGCTCGTACCGCATTTCATGATTATATCTTGTGCCGTCTGAACTCAGCACCTGATAGTGGTTAGTGACGTTACCCGATCCGTGGCAGCTGTGGCACTTGAGCCTGCCTTTCCCTCCGCAGTTCGAGCACTGTTTCTTGACCTTGCCTCGGGCGTCGCAGGTCCCACAGCCGAACTCACCTGATCCTTGGCACTTGCTGCATAAAACCTTGCCACTTCGGCAGCTCCCACATGCTTGAACCGTGCTCACCTGCTCGGTCAACGTTGCAAGTCTCACGCTCGCGGTTTCGGACGAGAGTACCTGTTTGGTCGAGGATGCAACACTTCTGACGTTGAGTGCCAAAGCGTCGGCCTCGACCTTCTCGCGAGCCAACGTGGTAAGGAAAATGTTCGCTTCGGATGATCCTGTTACGATCTGGCCCTGAGGCTTCTCGCCTGCATTGGAAGTGGAGTTAATTCGGCAGCCAATCGCGAGGCGTACCGGGACGGTGATAGGGACATCAGCGCCATGCCTCTCCCCTTAGTTCCGGCGCAGTCAGCGGGTATGTGATCTCCAACAAGGAGATAGCCCATGATGCAGTTGCTGCCGGACGATCTGTGGCGTGA
>JAWXCP010000097.1:0-2945 GCA_034408685.1 Hyphomicrobium aestuarii
ACGGTAGTCGTGCGGCACCCGCGCAATCTCTTTGCCCGAAACCGCCTCGACGATCCGCAACGTCTTGTCGTCCGACCCGGTGGCGATCAAACGCCCGTCCGGGCTCCACGCCACCGTCCACACTCGGCCGTCGTGCGTTACCCGGACGATCTCCCTGGCTGAGGTCGCCTCGACGATGCGCGCCGTTTTGTCGTCCGACCCGGTGGCAATTTGCTGCCCGTCCGGGCTCCACGCGACTGCCGACACTGAGCCGTCGTGCGCCATCCGGGCGATCTCCTTGCCCGTGGCCGCCTCGACGATCCGCGCCGTTTTGTCCCACGACCCGATGGCAATTCGCTGCCCGCCCGGGCTCCACGCTACCGCCCACACTCGGTCATCGTGCGCCACCCGAGCGATCTCCTTGCCCGAGGCTGCCTCGACGATCCGCGCGCTCTTATCCTCCGATCCGGTCGCCAGCCAAGTGCCGTCCGGGCTCCACGCTACCGCATTCACCCCGCCGCCATGCGGCACAACGGCCCGCTCGCGGTTGCTCAAATAGGCGCGGTCGAGCTGTATTTGCGTCTCGGGAACCAAAGGGCGGCTTGCATGCCGCGCGTCGTCGCTCTCCATGTCTGGCATGCCCGCCAGTGCCACCAGCATGGCGAGCGGCGCGTCGCCGCCGCTCGGCTGATCCGAGATCGCCTTCGCCGTCTCAGACAGCAGCCCCGACTGCGTAATCAGCGCCTCGCGGGTGATGGCCTCAGCGGCCTGCTCGCTTTTCTTAGCTTTCTCCGCAGCCGTGACGGCGGCATCTTTTTGCGTCACGACCTCCACGTTGCTCACCACAAGCGCTGCGGACTTTTGGCGTGCATCCCACCCAAACCAACCGGCAACACCGGCCAGCACGAGGGCTACTGCCAACCCCGCAACGGCATAGCGTGTGGCACCGCGGGCCGCGTCGGCAGCGCGTTCAGCGAGCTTGCGCTTTTCCTCCGCTTCGCGCTCGCGCGAGCTCATCTGCGCCGATTCATGCGCCTCGCTCGCCTGAATGAAATCCATCTGCTCGGGCAACATCGGCGGCGACGAGGCTTTACGCGTTTCGACGAGCCGCTTTGCATCTTTGATGTCCTGGCCCGACATCAAGCGGTTCGTCGGCCGCCCGCCCTCGTCCCAATCGCGCGCGCGGGTGGCGAGCCGGCTGTGGGCGTCGATCCAAGGCAGGTCGGCCTCCAGCGCCTCGACCAGCTGGCGCAGGCCGACCATGAACGAGCGGCCGCCGTCAAAGCGGGGATAGTTGATCAGCGTGAGGCGCTCTGGCGCGCGCGCCGGGCCCGGCGGCCATGGCGTGCCGTCACGCTGGGTGCCCTTCGGCGGCTCGTCGAGCCCGCGATGCATCACGGGGATGATGCGCTTGCCGCGGCGGTGCGCTTCGTCGACTTCCCACTCGCAAATGTCAGAGCGTGCGCTGTCTGGCGAGAGCACGAACACCACGGTTGCGTTCTCCGCGATTAGAGCGGACAGGCGCGGCTGCCATTCCTCGCCTTGGCGTATCGCGTGCTTGTCGATCGCGACCGCGTAGCCCTTGTCCTCGAGCCCGAGGCGCAACTCCTCGGCGAACGTTTCGTCGACGCGGGAGTACGAGATGAAAACACGCAATTTGGTGGTGCCCGGCGGGCTCGTGCTGGCGGCGTGGGTGGTGCCGGTGACTGTCGTATCCTGGGCCATATGTGGCGGTCCCCCTATCGCAAAATGAATTCAAAAAACGAAGAGAAGCGCTCGCCAGGGTTGAGGTCGTGCAGGTCAATGAACACGTCCTCGGGTGCCCAGCCCTCGCCGATTAGCAAGTCGTGGAAGCCGATTGCCTCAAAATTGTCAGCCGACGAATGGGAGATAAAAAAACGCGACATCGATCCCCCGCATCGCTTCACTCTCTGATGGATAGGTGATAGCGGCAACGGCAACGTGACGCCAGTGCAGGTGCGGGCGCGATCCAACGAAGCGCCGTGTATTTGGTGAGCGTGCCAAGACCGGGCGGGTTTTGACCATAGCATCCGCCGCAGGTGTGAACCGTGACCCGCATCCAGCCAAAAAATGTGCGCCCCGCGGCCACAGGGGCCGCGGCCGGGACCTCGTCCAAGGACCCGAGCCCCGCAAGGAGCGGGTCTCGGCCCATCCGGGTGACGGTCCCATGGCGCGGACCACGTCAACATAGCAGCCACGCGGGCCCAGCGACCGCGTCGCCGATCGAAAACGGCGCCCCGTCGCCAAGACCGGGTCTCACCAAGAGGCAGGCCGCACGGTCTGCCTCTCGGAGCCGCCCCCTGCGGCCCGGGGGGGTAAGGGCGGCTCCGAGAGGCAGACACGACGACCAAGCCGAAATGCATTCCAATGGAATGATTTTCCGGCGGACGATGTTTGGTTTTTTCGCTCGTCGCGGCGGACCTTGGCGGCTCACGCTGGACCAACCATTGCAACATGATGTGATTGAAAACGCTCACGAAAAAGTGGATATTTTGTAGAACAAAATAGGAACTTATGGTAGTCTGTTGAGACTGGAAACAGTGCTGAAACCCAGTCTTTCAAACGACGTTCAGGAGTTCCGCGTCATGCCATCCAACACCGCCAATTCCCGCCATTCGATTTATGAGACCATCACCAATAAACTGATTGCGGCCATCGAAACCGATCCCGGCGATCCCATCATGCCTTGGCAACGCAGCGGCGCGAGGCCCGTGCTGCCGGTCAATGCCGTCACCGGCCAGCCCTATCGCGGCGTCAATATCCTCAGCCTGTGGGTCACCGCCCTGGAGCGCGGTTATGCCTCCAGCGAATGGGCGACGTTCAAACAATGGGTGCGACGTGTAAGTCGCATGAAAGGAGTGACCTCATGGGTCCGTGAGCAGTGTCCAGCTCTGTCGCCACATCCAGCATGCCGTGCCAGTAACGGGGCGGTGTGAAGCCCGGAT
>JAWXCP010000011.1:0-7226 GCA_034408685.1 Hyphomicrobium aestuarii
CATCGCGACCCGATACGAAAAGTGCGACGGAAACTACCTTGCACTCGTCAAACTGGCCGCGACCAGAATATGGATGCGGTTTATGAGTCGGTGACCTAGTGTTGCATCACGGCGAGCTCATCGCCGACGGCAAACCGGCCGAGGTGCGAACCGATGCAACCGTGCGGCGAGTCTAATTAGGGCAGCGCTCATGACCGGCGCCGGGCTCTTGCAACTGTCTTCTATCACCGCCGGCTATGGCAAAGCCCGGGTGCTGTCGTCGGTCTCGATCGGCATCGGCGCCGGAGAATGCGTGGCTCTGCTTGGCCGCAATGGCGTCGGGAAGACCACGACCATGCGCACCATCGTCGGCCTGACCACTCTCAGCGCTGGCACGATCCAATGGGACGGTCAGAGCATCGCCAATTGGGCGCCCGATCGTATCGCCCGCAGCGGCATCGCGCTCGTGCCAGAGGACCGGCGCATCTTTGCCGAGCTGACGGTTCGGGAGAACCTGCAAGTCGCGCGCAGCGGGTCCGAGTGGACGGTCGAGCAGGTCCTCGACCTTTTTCCGGAGCTCAAGCCCCATTTGGCGCGCATGGGCGGCTACCTTTCTGGCGGGCAGCAGCAGATGCTGACGATTGCGAGGGCGCTGATGACCTCACCTCGACTGATGCTGCTCGACGAGCCATCCGAGGGTCTGGCGCCTGTCGTCGTCGACCGGCTGCTCGAGGCGGTGCTCAAACTCAAGCAGTTGGGCAAGACACTTTTGCTCGCCGAGCAGAGCCTATGGTTCAGCCTCGAGGTGGCGGACCGCGTTTATGTCATGGACCGTGGGCGCATCGTGCTCGAGAACGGCGCGGCAGAGATCAAGTCGAACCCGACCCTGGCAAACCAGCATCTGACGGTGTGAGCCATGTACTTCGAAATCAACTATCCGCGAACAATTCCAGCGCGTCGGCCCGCAGGCTTCAAGCCCCCGGTGCAGCGCTATCAACTGCGCTGGCCCTCGCCGGTCCATACCGTCGTCACCGAGTATTTCGCCATGCAAGGCGAGGTGCTCGACTGGCCGACACAACGGTCCTTCATCGCGCGGGTTCGCGAGGGGCTGTTGGAACCGGACGGCCCGGGCGCGCACGAGGTCATGCGCAACGAGGACAAGCGTGGTTTCACCGAGGTGATCATCGTCGCCTATTGGATCGATACGCTGGCTCATGCCCGCTGGTCGCAGTCAAGTCGGCTCGTTCGATGGCTTGCCGCGCCCGAGCGGCTCGACGAACCATGCGGCTACTGGCGTGAGACGATGTCGGTGCCTTTCGATCGGCTCGAGACCAACTACTCGTATACAGACTATAAAATCGGCTTAGCGCGCTGTGCACCCGGCGAACTCGTCGCGCACGACACGAACGCCTACTTCGGCGCTATGCGCGACCGCATCCCGATCAGCGCGATCGATCCGCTGGAAAGTCCCCATGGCCTGTCCTTGCCGCATGCTCCGGACACAACGACCCGGCGGCGCAGGATACGTATCGTGCCGCCGCTCAATCTGACCGCCATTCGTTCCGGCCAGTATTGGGCCAAGGCCGGACCGGAGCAGCACAACGACTATACGGAGAACCTCCAACGCAAACTCAACATTGGCATGAGCTACATCGATGGCAACAGGGACGCGACCGGCTGCTGCACGATGCGCATGATGTTCAATATCGACGAGGAGGGGCGCGCGCTCGACGAAAGCTCGGCGCTCGCCTACTTCCTGTCCCTCGGCCATCTGGAGAGCTGGTCGCACTCGCACCCGACGCATCTCGACATTTATCATCACGCCATCGCGATGATGCGCAAGCACAAGGAGAAGCGCGAAGTCAGGACTTGGCACGAAGTCTACGTGCTCGCCTCTGGAGGCGGTGTATTCGAATACGTCAACTGTCACCCCGAGACAGGGCTCTTGCCGTACTTCTCGCACACATGACTCAATAGTGCGGGAAACGTTACCGTGTCGATCGGCGTCGCGTCGCGTGAGCCGATGCCGACGTGTCGGCGTCGACCGTGGGATCGACCGGCGTGACCAAGAGGTCGCCGACACCGCTGGATTGGAGTTCGACGAAGCCCGTAAAGGTAGCGGGATCACGGGGGGTCTGGTCGACGCTCAACTTGAATACGTCGAAACGGTTGTAGTAACCGACCACGTCGTGGAACTGTTTTGGCTCGACACACTCGGCGACATCGATGTCGGCGTAGACGATACCCTCATCGTCGCACAACACCTCGCTGATCACCGCACCGGTCGGGTCCAACACCATCGAGACTCCACGTGCGGTTCCCTCGAGCGCTTCGAGCATGGCGGGATTCGCGCGGGCAAGGGCATTTTGCATGGAGGGGTCCATGCAGCCCGACGCGACGATGTTGAACACCTTCGCCTCGAATGCATGGCTTCCCGCGCGTATCTCGATCGCACGCCGGAGATTGTAACCGCCGGCTTGCGAAGCAGGCCGAGTTGGCCAGACAGGCGGATAGGACGACAGATGCACCTGCTCGCCCTGCGCCATCAGACTATACCGTGCGAGCGGGTTTGTGTTCTCCCCGCAAATCAACATCCCAATCCGGCCGACGCCGGTTTCGACAACCCTCAGGCCGCGACCATCGCCGTTGGCCCAGATCAGCTTCTCGAAGAACGTCGGCACCAGCTTGCGATGGTGATTGAGCAGGGCGCCGTCCGAGCCGATCAGCAGGTTGGTATTCCAGAGGCAGCCCACGCTTGCTTCGGTCGCCTCGGTCATTCCGATCGAAACGACAACGCCGTGGCGTCGGGCCGCCATGCGGATCTTTGCGACTTCAGGACTGTCGATCCTCACGGCCTGCGCCGCCAACGACTTGAAGAAGTCATGCGAGAGAATTGGAGCCTGCAGTGCGGCCCAGATCGGGAAGCCAGGAATGAACGCTTCGGGGAACACGACGAGACCGGCACCCGCTGATGCGGCCTCGGCAATCAGATCGCAGGCTTTGTCGACCGTCTTTGCCGAATCCAGGAACACCGATGATGCATGGCAGGCTGCAGCTTTGAAGCGCGGGTAGCTACGGGCAGGCATCTGACGTTCCATCTGTTGGTACCCAATGACACCAAGCATGCAGCGTCGCAGCGTCACCACAAATTCCGAAAATGCGCACAAGCACTTGCATATAATGCCAGCGGCTAACCACACGACCGCCACCGTCACGTCGCGGACGGCGTTGCGCCAACCACTGAGCGGCTGGGTCTCGCCGCTTTTCGTCGTGACACGCACCGGCAGTTCGTCGGCGATGCGGGGGTCTCTCGACGCGATCTACAGTCTGGTCAGGTACTCCGCGTCGCTCTCGAAAAGGGCGAACAAAAAGCGGGTCAATGCGCGGACCCGCCCCATGAACTGGATGTCCTCGTGGACCGATATATACAGCTCACGTTCGACCACGATGGTATCTTGAAGCACCGGGACGAGCCGTGGGTCTTTCTTGGCCGAAAACAGCGGAAGAAGCCCAATCCCCCGACCCGATGCGATCGCATTCTGTTGTACGGCCATACTGGTCGAGCGGAAGACAACGTGCTCAGGTTCGAGGACATCCAACAGCCAATGAACTTTGGAAATCGCAACGAGGTCGGTGACGTAGTCGACGAAATCGTGCTCGGGCAACTGCGTGCGATCGCTTGGCATGCCGCGACGCGACAGATACGTTTCTGAAGCGTAAAGTCCCAGGTTGAACACGCTGGCTTTCCTGACAGCCAAGCGCGGCCCGATGGGAGGCACGAAACTGATGGAGATATCGGCTTCGCGTTTGGTCAGATTGATCAAGTGCCGTTCGGTTACGAGTTCGACAACGATATTGGGGTGGATGGCGTTGAACGCAACGAGCTTATCGGCCAGATAGTACGCCGCGATGCCCTCCATCGTGGCGAGCCTCACGCGACCCGCCAGCTGAGCTGGCGCAGAACCCACCGTCTCGGCGATCGAAATCGATAACGTTTCCATTCGTTCGGCGATCACGAACAGCCGATGCCCGTCATCGGTCAGAACAAACCCATCCGGTTTTCGCTCGAACAGTTTGACGGCCAGATCTTTTTCCAGATCGGAGATGCGCCGACTGACCGTGGTGTGATCGACCTTCAAGCGTCGAGCCGCCGACATCAGTCTGGCCTGCCGTGCCAGCTCCAGGAAAAACGTCAAATCATTCCAATTGAACATATCGAGACCTTGTCTGATCGGCTTCCGAAGCATGAACCTCGATTCCGAATGTCGCAGCTCAGACCACTGATCTCCCACGACCTGGACCGTATCTCTCCGGGCGGGACTCACAGCGCGCCAAAGAACTTCTCGGAGAAATTAGGTCCAAGTTGCAGGCATACCACGATAAGATTGACGACGAACTCAAGCGCCTTGGGTAATCCTACATCAACTCGAATTCACAAAACAACTTCAACCACATAAGAGTTCGCAGTTTCATCCTGACCGGTGCGCCAATGTTTTCAACGACTTAGGCCAAAATGGCCGATCCTCAAAAAAGCCGCTAGCGACCTATTAGCGACCACAAACCTGATGGCTGCTGCTTGTTGGTGGGGGTGTGTTGCGTGTGCCACGGTTCTGGACATCCCTACGCTTGCCCGAGGTGACGCAGGAGATTGGCGGTCTGCGGGAGGCCGATTTTTGCGAGCAAAGCCTGGAACGCGTCATCGTTCAGGGGCGGGGCCTTGAACGTGTGCTGCGCCGCGAACCTAGCTGACAAGGTTGGCTCTGGTGCGGTGGTTATAAGGGTCAGAAGCAGGGCGTCCGGGTGGGTGGCGTGGATGCGGGTCGCCTCACGTGTGAGTTCGGCCGTTGGAAAATGCTTGAGGTTGAACGTCACGATGAAATCGCAGGGAACAGCGAGCGCCGCAGCGAGGACGTGAACGTCCTTGGGGTCGGGTAGGGTAGCCACGGGTGCTTTGCGTGCATCCAGCAACACCAACGCCTCGGGAAACGTGGCGTTCATAGCCCGTTCTCGAAGATCGATGTCGGCCGCGAGAATTCCAGGGCGTAGCTTTTGGTGGGTAGCCCGTAGCTCTTCTAGGACCTCCGCAGACCAGTGAATCCGGATGGCACCGGCAGCAGCCAGTTCCAGAAAAATGTTGCGCAACATCGTCGACACCAAGACGTTGGTATCAACGAAGACGGCCGGCGCAGATGTCATCAGCGGGCGCTTCCATCAACGAGAGGATTTTGCTCAGGTGACGGGTTTAGGTCGGAAAGGCCGAGCTGGTGATCGAGGTGAGCAATCTCGTCGAGGCCCTTGCGGACCCGCGCACGTTGCGCCTCACGGTAAGTTGTCAGGGCGGCGTGGGGGATGCGACGGTGGCTACCCACGGTGCGGTAAGGAAGGTCGCCTGTATCCAGGAGCTTCTTGATGTAGGTCCGCGACACGTTGAGGAGGTCAGCCGCCTCATTGGGCGTCAGCTCGCTCATGTGTTCGGCGGGGTTGACGTGGCGGCCTGCCGCCATTGACGCCAGAAGTTGGCGGATCGGCTCGGCAATGTGGGGCGGCAACGGGCAAGACTCGCCAGTTGCGGCGTTACCGATGGTGATGGGGTCTTCGAGGCCGATCGTGGCCATGACCATCTTGATCAGCGTTACGGTCTCGGGCGTGGTGGGTGTCGTCATGGCGTGTCTCCTTTCTACCAGTATGGGGCACAACTGGCGTAAGTGCAATATCTGGCTCAACTGATTTTTGTTGCAACGGTGGCGGTGGGAGCTGGGTGGAAAGCGCCAGACTTATGCATGGGAAACGTCGTTTGTTTTTAATGGCCTCAGATGTGCCGCATAAGTTAGGAGTTGTGCAAGGATCCAGGAAGCCAGAAAGTCGCTGCTCGCAATCCTGCCCAGTGCGCCCATTACGCCATATAAAACCAGAGACTCGAACTGTTGGAATTTTTTTCCGGAAGGCACACCTTTGCGCCGAGGAAACATACAACAAGTACCAAGATAAAATTCGAAAGAGTTTTTTGTCAGCCTTACTCGCAGTCAATCAAACGACTGAAATGCAAACGAAACCCGTTGTGTCGCGTCCCAAAGCCCCCTCGCTCACCTCATGATCATTCAATAAATGTCATTAAATCAGAATCAAAGAAGCAAACAGCAGAAAATACAGCGGTTACTACATCAGACCTACCAATCGCAGACGCGACTGCATATTCAAATCGATAGTCTTTAATCAACCTCATTTCATCCATGCCTTCGTCAACCATCCCGCGCAACTCCTCGACCATCGACTCTTTCGAGCAATGCCCGGAATGGGCAAATATAACGCCTGAATTTCTCAAGTTACTACCAACGGCACTCCGATACCAACGCCGACGCTTATGAGCTCTCCCGGCTCTTTTGTATGCAAAACTTCGTATACAGTCGGCAACATTCTTCCTAACCCACTGATGGGCTGCCCCAGCCTATCAAGCTGACGAACTTCCGTTGCGGGCGGGACGATACTCGTAACTTTCAATAGATTAAAATCAGCGACCCTAGCGGCTCGCAACGCATTGTCGAAAGCATTGATGTTCGTCTTCCCGATTGCCACACCATCTGTCAACACCACGCACTTCGTGTCAAACCACATTTGTAATTTCCTCACGCATATGGATACCACCAAAAACGACGATCCTCGGTTGAAGCCTCAACGCTGACATGCTTCAGCGTGCCGTATTCGTGAAACGCGAGGGGCGACAACTCGAAACCGTATCCACTATTTTTATTCCCCCCCCCCAAGGTGCCTCCGAAAATGCCACGTTAACATCATTTACCCAGACCATTCCAACATTTAAACGCGTAGCCAACCGCCGCCCTTTTTCAACGTCGGCTGTCCATATGGACGCCCCTAAGCCGTATTGACTTGCGTTCGATTTGTCTACAGCTGCATCATAGGCCATCGTCGGCGAACGCCATTTCCACATCGTCACAGCTGGCGGCCTGGTCGAGGCGTTCCGAGACTTGAGCGCCGTCCGCTAACGCGAAACTCAAGCCCTCCGGGCGCCCCCCGCCGGTTATCTTCACGACATGTTTCAGACCAGCATCGGCGAGGCCGTTGAAGCAGCCAAGCCCGTCGCTGAGCACGCGCGATCCGGGCTCGATGTTGCGCGTTGCGTAGTCCTTGATCGCCTCCTTCGTGAAGCCCGTGATGCAGCGCAGCTGCGTGTAAATCGGCCGTCCCTTACGGGTCTGGACGGCGATGACGAAAGGGGTCTTGTTGGCCGC
>JAWXCP010000098.1:0-4050 GCA_034408685.1 Hyphomicrobium aestuarii
ATGACAGCATGATCCAGGTGCTGTCGCGCATCTTCCGCGTGCCGGTCAACGGCCGCCCGATCACGATCCTCGAGCTGACCGGCATCCCGCCTGAAATCGTCGCTGTCGTGGTCTCGGTGGTGTGCCGCATGACGTTCGACTTCGCACTGTGGAGCGAGGGCAAGGTGCCTGTGACGGTGGTGTGCGAGGAAGCCCACCGCTACGTCCCAGCAAACACCAACAACTGCTTCGAGCCCGCCAAGCGCGCCATCGCCAAGATCGCCAAAGAGGGCCGTAAATACGGTGCCTCGTTGTGCATCGTGACGCAGCGCCCGGCCGAGATTGATCCAACAATCCTGTCACAGTGCAACACCGTGTTCGCGCTGCGCATGTCGAACGACCGCGACCAGGAAATCGTTCAGTCGGCGATCTCGGATACGGGTTCGGGCCTGCTCGAATTCCTCTCCGCGTTGGGTCAACGCGAAGCGATTGCCTTTGGCGATGGCGTGTCGCTGCCGGTCCGCATCCGCTTCGACGAGATGCCGAAAGAGTTCCTGCCGCGATCGTCGACGGCGGCGTTCTCCAAGCATTGGCAGACGTCGATCGAGGACGACGGCTTCTTGGAACAGCTCGTCGAGCGCTGGCGGGCAGCCGGTCTGGGGTCGCAGATGGATGCCGCCCAGCAGGCCGCGCAATTGGCAGAACTCATGGGTGGCTCTGCGCACCAGCATCAGGACGAGCCGCGTGAAGCGCGAGAACCTCGGGAAGCGCGAGAGCCTCGTGAAGCGCGAGAGCCGCGTGAGCTTCGTACGCGTCCAATGTCGTCTGGTGGCGCAGCACAAGGCCAGCCGTCGATGCAGAGGCGTCAGCTTGCGGGAGCTCATGCCGGTAGCAACGGTAACGGTAACGGTAACAGTACCGGTAGTGGGCACAGCCATAACAGCACCCTCAACACGTCGCAGGCTGGTGCTGCCGCGATCCAAGCTGCCGCCATTCCGCCACCCGTTGAAACGGTCCCCCGGACATTGCGCGAGCGGCTGTTGAGCCGAACCTGATGCGGCCAAGCGCTGACCATGTGTAGCAGCGACAACCGGACGTGGCATTCGCTTCGATGTCCAGTCGCCGTGCGCGACTGGTTGGTCGGTCGCTCCAACTTCTGATATAATCCAAATCGAGCTGATTTGAGCTTCCCGATCCGGAGTTGGTGCGCATGGCGAGTGTGTTGTTTCCCGTTGTATTGTCGGGTGGCTCGGGGACACGCCTGTGGCCATTGTCCCGCGCGATGTACCCGAAGCAATTCATTCGCTTCTTTCACGGCCAGCCCAAGACATTCCTCGGCGCAACACTTGGACGGCTTCCGGTGGCCGACGGCTATCAGCCACCGATCATTCTGTGCAACGCCGACCACCGCTTCCTTGTGCGAGAGGAATTGGAGCGTACCGGCACGAAACCGCACTCGATCGTGCTCGAGCCCGTGGCGCGCAATACCGCACCGGCGATCGCCGTGGCGGCGCTGATCGCCAGCGCCGAGACGCCTGAGGCCATACTGATCGTGATGCCGTCCGATCACGTGGTGCGCGACGAGTTGGCATTTACGGTTGCCGTCCAGAAAGCCGCTGCGGTGGCAGCAGAAGGTCGGCTGGTGCTGTTTGGCATCCAGCCCGACAGCCCCCATACCGGATACGGCTATATTCGGCGCGGTGCGGCCCTCGATGGAGCCGCTCTGAATGGCGGCGAAAAAGGCTCGGCACAACAGGCCTATCTCGTCGATGGCTTCGTCGAAAAGCCGCAAAAATCTGTAGCCGAACAGTACCTCGCCGCTGGGACCTATTGCTGGAACAGCGGCATCTTCGTGCTGCACGCGCGCACCTTCCTCGATGAACTCGCCCGGCTCGAACCGAGTATCGTCGAGGCCGCGCGCGACGCGCTGTCGGCGGCAACGACCGATCTCGGCTTCCTACGGCTCGATGCCACCGCGTTCGCGCGCGCACCCGATGTTTCGGTCGACTATGCCGTGATGGAAAAGACCAAACTGGCCGCCATGCTGCCCGTCGATGTCGGTTGGAACGACGTGGGCTCATGGTCGTCGCTGTGGGACATCGCCGAGCGCGATTCCAGCGGCAATTTCGTCAACGGCGACGGTGTGCTGGTCGACACCACCGGCACCTACGTCCACAGCGACAAGTCGCTGGTGGCGACCATCGGCGTCAACGACCTCATTATCGTCGATACGCCCGACGCGCTGCTCGTTGCCGACCGGTCGCGGGCGCAGGACGTCGGCAGACTTGTGCAGACGCTCAAGACGTCGAACCGAAAGGAACACCAGCAGCATCTGCGCAATTTGCGCCCCTGGGGCTATTTCGAGACGCTTTCGCTAGCCCCGCGATTCCAGGTCAAGCTGTTGCACGTCAAGCCTGGTGAAAAGCTGTCGATGCAGATGCACCACCACAGGTCGGAGCACTGGGTCGTGGTGCAGGGCACGGCCAGGGTGATGGTCGGCGACAAGGAACAACTCGTCCGCGAAAACGAGAGCGTCTATATCCAGTCGACCGATTGGCATCGCCTCGAAAACCCGGGCAAGGTGCCGCTGGAATTGATCGAAGTGCAGCTTGGCAGCTATCTCGGCGAGGACGACATCGTCCGTACCGACGATATCTACAATCGCGCGGCCCACGAGACAAAGTGAGCGAAGCGACATCGAGCCAGCTGGGCAGGTTGCCACTTCATTTGCATCGCCGCTGGTGGACGACGGCACCCGGCATGGGCTAGAGTGTCAGGACATGGGCGGTTAGCTCAGCGGTAGAGCATCTCGTTTACACCGAGAGGGTCGGGGGTTCGAAACCCTCACCGCCCACCACGTTCCCTCATTTGACTTCCGGTTCGGCATGCTGGACACGCTTGCGCGCGGCCCGCTCTCGTGGTTCTGGTGGCGAGTTCGAAAAATCCGAACGAGCGATCAGCACTATGGAACGCCCGATGATGTACGCCGCATCTGTCCCCATCTTCACGCAAATGCTAACTGGCCTGTCGGGCGTGCTCGATAAGGCTGCCGCTCACGCTGCTGCAAAAAAGATCGACGAGGCGGTGCTGCTGCAGACGCGGCTAACGCCCGACATGTTCCCACTGGCCCGCCAAGTGCAGATCGCTTGCGACTTCGCCAAGGGCACTCCGGCCCGGCTTGCGGGCGTCGAAGTGCCGGGCTTTCCCGATACCGAAGTGTCGATTGCCGACCTCAAGGCGCGGATCGAGAAGACCAAGGGCTTCATTGCCGCGCTCGACCAAGCCGCGATAGATGGCTCGGCCGACCGCGACATCTCATTGAAGGTCGCGGGCCGCGAAATGCACTTCAAAGGACAGCCGTATCTGCTGGGATTTGCGTCGCCCAATTTCTATTTCCATCTGGCGATAGCTTACGCGATATTACGCGCCAACGGGGTCGAACTCGGTAAGCTCGACTTCATGGGCATCAGGCCACCGGCGTGACGATCGCCGAAGCCGGGTCTGAGATTTGTTGCGGTTGAAGCGGGTCAGCGCGCTTGACTTCACCAGCCGAAACCCATATCCGGCTCATCTCGCGCCGATCCCGCAGACGGCGCGACTTGTGAATTGCGGGAGTAGCTCAGTTGGTTAGAGCGCCGCCCTGTCACGGCGGAGGCCGCGGGTTCAAGTCCCGTCTCTCGCGCCACTCTCTTCGAGTGGCCTACGCAGCCAAAATATCAATTTCAGCGTTATCGTCGGCCTGATTCCTCTTGCGCAGCGATGGAGCTGCGTCAGCGCCGATACAATCGTTCGCTTGGATAGGCGAACCCGAGGGCATCGCGCGCCACTTCCTCGGTCATATCTCGGGCGGGCGGCTCTTGGGCCAGCATGGCCACGTCGCGGGCCAGCCGCGAACGCACGGCTTCGAGGCTCGCGAGTTCGAAATTCAACATGCTGGAACGTTCGATGAGCTTCAGTCGCGCCTCGAAGCCGTGCCGTCCATGGACGGCATGGTCAGCGAAGTATCCTGTCGTCGCGAGGCAGCCAAGCACAACGAGGGCTCTCTGGACGCGGGGTCGCCAGTCACGGGTG
>JAWXCP010000099.1:0-2934 GCA_034408685.1 Hyphomicrobium aestuarii
CGACTGGGCACGGCCTTCTGGAAGACCAACACAGTCGGCGAACTGGCGGTGCTGGACTTCTTCAGTGCCCCCGCCGTCCAAGACCAAATCGATCGCTGGTTATAGGAAGAGTGAAACGCTCGGCTTCGGCGGCTCAAGCGGGCCCTTCTTGCCGCAGGCCGAAACGCCCAAGCCCGCGATCAACGCCGCGACCACCATCAAACGCATGATCATTTGAGCTTCTCCTGCCAATAGCGAACCTGTTCGCGGACCTGCGCCGGCGCCGTACCGCCGAAACTTGTACGGCTGGCGACCGAGGCGTCCAATCCCAACACCGACTGTATATCGGCGGTGATGCCGGGCTCAACCGATTGCAACTCTTTGAGGCTGAGATCGGCAAGACCGCATTTGCGCCCTTCCGCCAGCGCCACGATCCGCCCCGTGATGTGGTGCGCCTCACGGAACGGCTTTTTCAGCACGCGCACCAGCCAATCGGCCATATCGGTCGCCGTCGAAAACGCCTCGCCCGCGGCAGCCCGCATCGCCTCTTCGTTGGCCGTCATGTCCTCGACCATGCCCGTCATCGCGGCGAGCGCCAGCGCAGCCGAGTCGGTCGCATCGAACACCGCCTCTTTGTCTTCCTGCATGTCCTTGGCATAGGCGAGCGGCAGCCCCTTCATCACGCCAAGCAGCGTCATCAGCGAACCGGTGACACGTGCGCACTTCGCCCGCACGAGTTCCGCCGCATCCGGATTGCGCTTCTGCGGCATGATCGACGACCCGGTCGAAAACGCATCCGACAACCGGATGAAGCGAAACGCTGGCGAACTCCACAGCACGACTTCTTCGGCCAGCCGCGACAGATGCGTCGCCATGATGGCGCAAGCGCTCAGATACTCGAGCGCGAAGTCGCGCGACGACACCCCGTCCAACGAATTGCGCATCGGCCCCGCAAAGCCCAACTCGCGCGACGTCGCCTCGCGGTCGAGCGGAAACGATGTCCCCGCCAGCGCCGCCGACCCCAGCGGGTTCTCGTTCACCGTGGCCCGCGCCGATGCAAACCGCGCCCGGTCCCGCGCCGCCATCTCGACATAAGCCAGCAGATGATGCCCGAACGTAATCGGCTGCGCTGTTTGCAGGTGCGTAAAGCCCGGCATCACCGTCGCCGCATGAGCTGCCGCTTTCGCCACCAGCGCGCGTTGAAACGCCAACAAGCCAGCGTCCATGGAATCGATCGAGTCGCGCACCCAAAGCCGGAAATCCGTCGCCACCTGATCGTTGCGCGAGCGGGCCGTGTGCAGCCGCCCCGCCGCGTCGCCGATGAGGTCCTTCAGCCGGCTCTCCACGTTCATGTGGATGTCTTCCAGGCCCCGCGAAAACGTGAACTTGCCCTGATCGATCTCCGCCTTGATCGCGTCCAACCCGCCTATAATCGACTGCGCGTCCGCCTGCGAGATTATGCCGCGCCCGGCCAGCATCCGGGCATGCACTTTCGAGGCGGCGATATCTTGGGCATAAAGGCGCTTGTCGAAATCGATGGAGGCATTGATCGCCTCCATGATAGCGGCAGGTCCCCGGGCAAACCGTCCGCCCCACATCTCGTTGGTCGTCATCAGGTCACTGGTCCGAATGGCAAGAAAGTCGATCGTTGAATGACCACCAGTTGGCGTTGGATTGCGGTCATCCTCGTCGGCGCCATTGTGGCGGCAGCGACCTTTGCCGTCTACATGCTGTCCGGTCTTAACGATGAAGAGGTCCCGGACAAACTGGGCAGCATCGACAACTTCATCGCCGCGCGCGAAATAAAGCCCGCACCCCTCCTGACCTTCCTTGATGAAGAGGGCACGAAAGTCACCCTCGAAAAATTCCGCGGCAAGATCGTGGTGCTGAACCTCTGGGCGACCTGGTGCACGCCCTGTGTCGCCGAAATGCCGATGCTCGATCGTTTGCAGCAGCAGCTCGAAGGCGTGGGCGTCGTGGTCGTCGCGCTCTCGATCGACCGCGGCGGACCCGACGTCGTGCGCGAATTTTTCGATGAGCATGAGATCACGCATCTAGGCGTCTACGTCGACCCGACGATGCGCGCCCAAAGCGACGTGAGCGCCATCGGTCTGCCCACGACCATCATCATCGACCGCGAAGGCAACGACCGCGGCCGCATCGTCGGCCCCGCCGAATGGGACGACGCCGAAGCCGCCGACCTCGTCCTCAAAGCCAGCGCACCGTTGAAATAGACGCCATGGCAGCCTCCGCCGAACTCACCCAATCGATCTTCGACCTGACCAGCGCCGCCGGTGCGCAATTCTTCGCCATGCTGCTCGGCGCCTTCCTCGCCAGCCTCGGCGGTTTCTCGGTCGCTTGGGTGCTGGATCGCATGGAGCGCAAGCGTCAGGAGCGCTCGATCGCGCTCGTCTGTCTCGACCTGCTGACATCGCTCGGCGTGCTGACCAAGCTGGCCGAGGGCGCACGCGGCCGCGGCGACCCGTACGGCCCGCTCACCGTCCGCCTGGTGCGCAGTTGTCTACGCGATCTCGAAGTTTACGAGCGCAACCGCGAACGCGTCGCCGATATCTCCGATCCCGTGCTCCGCGCGGAAATCTACGAATGCATGGCGCGCTTGCTGATGTCCATCGAAGGTATCCTGAACGAGACCGACATCATCACCGCCACGACCGAAACCATCGAAGCGGCGCGCGAACGCGGTGACGCGGCAAAGGCCGAGGCGCTGGAGAACCAGTGCCAACAGCGCGCGATCCGCCGCGACGCGTCGTTCGACTTCATGGTTGAGACCGCGCACGAATTCGGCGGCCCGCTGTCGGCGAAGCTGCGTATCGTCGCAAAATCCGAGGCGCAGAACCTGTCGCGAATAGTCGACACCGGCGCGCCGTCGCCCGCGCCCATCCCGCCCGCGACTTAGGCCGCGCCCATCGCCGAGTCGAGCGTCGTCCACATGGC
>JAWXCP010000100.1:0-24007 GCA_034408685.1 Hyphomicrobium aestuarii
CACTCAGCGCCGGAACCGAAACGTGACACCAGAACGAATGGCGAATAGTGTCAGGTATCAACCCGGTTCGATCTGTCAGGCATCATCGCGGTCGAACAGCTGAGGCTCGCCAAGCCACCAAATCAAAACATGCGTATCGATTAAAAACGTCATTTAAAATCAATGGCTTCTGGTCCGAACGCCTCTGCTAAGTCCGCGTCGCAGAGCGGCCCGATCAAAACCGAATCTGCGGGCATTTGGAATTTGCCTGTGAGCGAGCCTAGGCCTGCCCGCCGTGCCTCGTTCACCAAGTCTGCCTTAAACGCCGATAATACAGCAACCGGCTTGTCGGCGCGCGCGATGATAATGTCCTCTCCAGCTTCAACCCTGCGCAAAAGCTCGGAGAGGTTCGTTTTGGCATCATGGACGGTGACGCGAACGGCCATGGGTCAATGCTTTCTGAGAATAGACGAAGTTTGCGAGATGTCGAAGGGTATTGGCTCGGCCCAGTAGTTGTCAAATACTACGCCTCGCCCACACCACTCGAACCGTCGGCTAGCCCTTGAAATCTTTACCGTGTTCGGCAGCTGTTGCCTGCATCAAGCGGAAGAACGCTTCAAGCTTGCCTCGGTCGTGATGTTCGTCGCAGCGGACAATTTGCCGTTGTGGACGACAAACATCTGCGTGAACGTCATCGAAATCTGCTCCCCCGAAGCCCGGTGCCAGCCGATGAAATCCACGCGCACCCTAACCGTGTCGTCGTCGACCATGGTGATCACAGGCTGGTAGACGAGATACTGATAGTTCGAGCGCGCCATGTCGATGGCCTGCCGGATTTGCGACGCGCCTTGCCAACGTCCGGCATGCTGGACGAGGTCTTCGGCAAAATGCATCGTAAAGATGCAGTCCTCGGCAACGAACCCGAACGCGCGATCGATGTCGCCGGTTTGATAGGCGAGGTTGAATTCGCTGATGACAGATGTGGCATCCATGGCCGATCCTTATCGTAAATCTGGCAGCCCGCTTCCAACATCAGGTAAAAGGCAGCAAGTGACCCCGCTCTGCCCAAATTTAAGGCGATGTGCACCCGTTCCGGACGTGACTTCGCCGGGAGTTTTGTTAAAGCTCTTGCACCTGGCCGCTAGAAGGCGCCAGCGGAATTGCAACAACCGTAGGGGTTTTACGCGATGACAAAACGCTGGCTTTCCGGCCTCGTCCTAACGGCAGCACTGACCGCCGCCTCGGCTGTCCAAGCCGACGTCAAAGTTGGCGTGATCGCGCCGATCACTGGCCCAAACGCCGCGTTCGGCGCCCAGCTCAAAAACGGTGCCGAGCAAGCCGCCGAAGACCTCAACGCCAAGGGTGGGATCAACGGCGAAAAGATCGTTCTCGTGTTTGGTGACGACGCTTCTCAGCCGGCCCAGGGCGTCTCGGTTGCCAACAAATTCGCTGGCGAAGGCGTGAAGTTCGTGGTTGGCGCGTTCAACTCGGCAGTGACCATGCCGTCGTCGGAAGTTCTGGCCGAGAACGGCATCCTGCAGATTACGCCAGGTTCGACCAACCCTCAGATCACCGAGCGCAAGCTGTGGAACATCTTCCGCACCTGCGGACGCGATGATCAGCAGGGCGGCGTCGCCGGCAAGTATCTGCTCGAGAAGTTCAAAGGCAAGCCGGTCGCCATCGTTCACGACAAGACGACGTACGGTAAAGGCCTAGCCGATGAAACCAAGAAGGCGCTCAACGCCGGTGGTATGACCGAAGTGCTGTATGACGGCGTCGGCGTTGGCGAAAAGGACTTCTCTGCCTTGGTGTCCAAGATCAAGTCGGCGAAGGCTGAAGTCGTCTACTTCGGCGGTCTGTTCACCGAGGCTGGCCTGATTGCCCGCCAGATGCGCGAGCAGGGCGTGACCGCACCGTTGATGGCTGGCGACGGTATCGCTGCCGATGAATATGCCCAAGTCGCTGGTCCAGCCGCAGAGGGCACGTTGATGACGTTCGCGCCCGACCCGCAAAAGCGGCCGGAAGCAAAGGCCGTGCTGGCCAAGTTCGAAGCGCGCAAGTTCAAGCCAGAAGCGTACACGCTCTACAGCTACGCCGCACTTCAGATCATTGCTCAGGCCGCGGCGACCGCGAAGTCCCTCGACCCGAAGGTCGTTGCAGCACAGATGAAGAAGGGCACCGCCCATAGCACCGTCATCGGCGACATCGCCTTCGACGCCAAGGGCGACATCACCCGTCCCGACTACGTGATGTACACTTGGAAGAAGGGTGCCGACGGCAAGATCACGTACGTCGAGCAGTGATTTTCCAGCCGCAAAAGCCATGATCGATAAAACGCTATCGATGCCAGCAGCTCTCCGGCTGCTGGCATTTTTTGTGGCCGCCATCGCAGCTGACGTCGGGTGTGGCGGCTCATTTGCGGTCGCAGACCCGAAGGCGGATCAGGTTTCAGAATTTTCAATTGGTCTCGCGATTGCGACCGACGGGCCCAAAGCGGCGCTTTCGACAGCGCTGCAGTCCGCCATCGACGCTGAAGCTAAGGCACTATCGCCGCGCCCAGACCTCCATGTCGAGGCGGATGGATGCACGGCCAACGGCGGAGCCGACGCCGCACGCCGGCTCGTCGAAAAAGGCGTCAAGCTCGTGTTCGGCCACCCATGCGCGAGTGCTGCGATAGCGGCGGCAAAAGTCTATGCGGCAGCCGGCGTTGCTTTTATCGCGGTCGGCGCACGGCATCCCGATCTCACCGACAAACGCGCAGGCCCCCTCGTCTTCCGGCTCGGTGGTCGCGATGACCGGCAAGCGGCTGATACGGCCCTGGCCTTGCAAGACAGCGTGCGTGGCCGAAAGCTCGCCATTGTCCATGACCGAACGCGGTATCAGCGGCGCTTGGCCGACGGCATCAGTGCCGCGTTCAAGGGCATCGTTGCCGACACTCAGGTCTACCCGATCATCGCTGCCGAAAAGGGCTATGAGGCGCTGATCACCGCCTTGCGGGTCCGCGCGCCGGATATGGTCTACCTCGCGCTGTTTCCAACCGAGGCGCGAGTCATAGCCAGCGCGCTGCTACGGGCAGGACTGAAACCGTCGATCATTTTCGCCGAGGCGACCACACAATCGGACGATGATTGGCGGCAATTTCCATCTCCAAACGACATGACCTGGATACGGTCAACCGCCTCTGAGCACGCTGAATTGGCGACAGCAGCCGCGCGTGCGCTCGTTTCCATTTTCCCGTACCACCAGGATCTGACCGCCGAACGGTTGATGGAAGCGCTTAACGCGCTGCCAAACGGGGATGCCCCTAGTCGGTCCTACCGTGCCCTGCGCCGGTGAGTGGCCGACGGCCACCAGCGGTTGCGAGGTCATCGGTTGCTTGCTTGTGCTACAAGCACCGGATCCACCCGGTGCATGTCTGTGGCGACCCTGCCGCACGTATGACCGAGCCTAACGATTGACCCTGACGTTGTTGTTAACGACCTTGGCTCTGGATCATACACTCGGTCTGGAAGCGCCGCTCGGTCTTCACGAGATCGTCGGGGACTGTCACGCCAGCTGCGGTGAACTTGGCCATCTGCACGCGAATCTTGGCCACGCATTGGCGCGGATCGTCGATGGTCTCGAGCTCCTGGAACAATTCCTTGATGTCGGCATTGGCTCCAGCGGCATCCAAATCTGTCACAGTCGCGTCTCCTTGGCTCCCAGCCATTGCTTCTCCTGCCGTCCGCAGTCGCAGGTGGTCTCACAGGACCCCTAACGCTCAGGCGGTACGATACTGCATCAAGGCACGATCCGAGATGAATTCAAGCTGACCGAATTGTCAGAAGCGATTTCTGTTGCCTGTTATCCTCAATCAAATTCACGTGACCGAAAATCATTCGCAGGCGCAAAACAATTGGGTGCATTGCAATATCGAGAACCGAATACACGCTGTTCGTTTCCGAAGATTACCCTGGTGGCGACTGCTGTAAGGACGTAATTCTTCGCCATGAAAGATTCCGCGCCGTCAGACCCGCCGGGGCCGGGCGCACCGCGCACGGCAATCCGCCGTCGGCCGCTGCTGGCTGCGGCCACCATCGGTGTTTTCGGGTTAGGGTTTGCGGTTGCGATGCAGGTCGCATTCGACAACTGCAAGGCAGATGGGCTCGCGTTCAACCGGCTCATGTGGTCGTGCGAGTTCCGCGGTGGCATCCTGTCATTGCCGCCTGGACTTCAGCGCAACCATTGAAGCAATCCGCAGCCGCTCCTGGCACAAAAGTTTCCACCAGCCGCCACGATCCAATGACGTGTGCATCTCGTGCGACGGCATGGCACACTCCGGCTGTCTGACCGAACGGGCCTATCTCGACGCGGGGCGATGTGCCCTTTGGCTCACCCAGCTTGTGCCGGGTTTCCGCGACCGCCGTCCGCCATATCGAGGCCCGTCCATGATCCCACGCTATTCCCGCCCCGAGATGACCGCCATTTGGGAGCCGCAGGCGCGCTTTCGCATCTGGTTCGAGATCGAGGCGCATGCCGCCGACGCCATGGCCGAGATCGGCATCGTGCCGAAAGATGCCGCGCGAACGATCTGGGACAAGGCTCGCAATGCCACATTTGATGTTGCCCGCATCGATGAGATCGAGGCCGTCACCAAGCACGACGTCATCGCGTTTCTGACCCACCTCGCCGAAATCGTCGGGGCGGACGCGCGCTTCGTGCACCAGGGGATGACGTCGTCGGACGTCCTGGACACGTGCTTCAACGTGCAACTGACCCGCGCCGCAGACCTGTTGATCGCTGGCGTCGACCGGTTGCTCGCAGCACTCGACGCGCGGGCGCACGAACATAAATATACGGTCACGATCGGCCGCAGCCATGGCATCCACGCCGAACCGACGACGTTTGGCATCAAGCTCGCGTTCGCCCATGCCGAATTTGCCAGGGCTCGGGCGAGGCTGGTTGCTGCCCGCGCCGAGGTTGCGACGTGCGCGATCTCGGGTGCCGTTGGCACGTTCGCCAATATCGATCCCCGCGTCGAAGCCCACGTGGCTCAAATGATGGGCCTCGCCGTTGAGCCGGTGTCGACGCAGATCATTCCGCGCGACCGCCACGCGATGTACTTTGCAACGCTGGGCGTCGTGGCATCCTCGATCGAGCGGCTGGCAACCGAGGTCCGCCACCTCCAACGCACCGAGGTACTGGAGGCCGAGGAGTATTTCTCGCCGGGCCAGAAGGGCTCATCGGCGATGCCGCACAAGCGCAACCCGGTGCTGTCGGAAAACCTGACCGGTCTTGCCCGCATGGTCCGCGCCTACGCACTGCCGGCCATGGAAAACGTCGCGCTGTGGCACGAGCGCGATATCTCGCACTCATCCGTCGAACGCATGATCGGCCCGGACGCGACAGTGACACTCGACTTTGCGCTGCACCGGATGGCTGGCGTGATCGAGAAACTCGTGGTGTACCCAGCAACCATGAAGCGCAACCTCGACAAGCTCGGCGGCTTGCACAATTCGCAGCGCGTACTGCTGGCGCTGACCCAAGCGGGTGCCAGTCGCGAGGACGCCTACGCGCTCGTCCAGCGCAACGCGATGAAGACCTGGGAGCACGGCGCAGATTTTCTCGCCGAGCTTCAAGCTGACGCCGAGGTGGTTGCAAAGGTCCAGGCGTGCGACCTCGCAGCGATGTTCGACCTTGGCTACCACACCAAGCACGTCGACACGATTTTCGAACGCGTTTTCGGCACGACAGCCAATGCGGGTTGAGCGCGCGCAATCTTGACGACACGGGGAGATTGACACGGGAGATTAACTGTCGCTCGTTCAGTTTTCCCGCATTCAGTTGCCGTACAGCAAAATGCCGATAGAGATGCGTTGTGGCGGCTCGGTCCAAGCCGGAAATCGCCAAGCTGCCGTCGACAATGACGGTACCCAAACAGCTGCAGACCACGTTTTGGAGTTTCACGATGACCGCGCGCACGACCATTTCTGCAATCACGATGGCCGCAGTCATGACACTCGCCTCGGGAGCGCCGTCGCCGATCGGCAGCGGGCTCGTCGGTCCCTCGCCGGCCGCGGCCCAGCGTGCCCCCGTCCAAGCCCAATGGGAGTTGCTTGGTGAAGCAAGAGTAGCCCTGCGTGGCGACAGCGACGTGATCGAGGTCGCGCGCGACGAGGACTACTACCGCAACAAATCCTACCGGCGTCTGCGCCTCGTGATCGACGGCGGCGATGTCCGTTTGCGAGCCGTGAAACTGGTCTACCTCAACGGCCATATCGAAAACTTGACGGTGGCGCGGACGTTGTCAGCTGGCGAAGAGATCGTCGTCGACCTCAAAGGCGAGCGGAGCTATCTTAAAACCGTCGTGTTGGAACACAAGGGACGGCTGAGTTTTTCGTTCGGCCGGGGCGGCTTGCGGATCGGCACGCCGACGGTGCGCGTGTTCGGTGAGAACGTTCGCTTCTTTGTTCCGCCACCACCGCCGCCCCCCGTCGTTGCAGACGTGCGCCGACCGCGCGATTGGGAGCCGCTCGGCACCGAGCGCTTCGACCGCCGTGCCGACAAGGTCGTGATCCCTGTTGGTCGCCGCGAGGGTCGTTTGGGCCAGATCGCGCTGAGGATTGTCGGCGAACCGGTTGTCGTTCGCGAACTTCGCATCCGGTTCGGCAATGGCGATGTTCAAGAGGTGTCGCTCGATAAACGCCTGCGCGAGGGTGACCGGCTGGCACCGATCGACCTAGAGGGCGACCGGCGCTTCATCGAACAGGTGACCGCGCTACTCGATCCGCGTCCGCGTGGCGGTCAGGTCGGTATCACGGTGCTTGGTCTCGACCGGCCGGGTGACCAGGGGCCGCGAGCTGCTCCGGTCGGCCAATTGCGCGACACGTGGGTTCCGCTTGGGCGTAAGACCCTGTCACCCGGTCTTGACCGCGACATGATCGAGGTCTCCACGCCGGCCGATGGCCCGCGCGCCAAGAGCTTCGACAGGTTGCACTTCGTCGCCGACACCAACGACGTGCTGATCCGCGCCATCACGGTCACATACCTCAACGGGCACGTCGAAGATCTGGCGGCAGACAAGCGCATTCCTGCCGGGGGCGAACTGACAGTCGATCTACCCGGGCGCCGCAGTTATCTGCGCCGCATCGAGATGGTCTATGCCTCCCGCCCTGGTTCGGGACGGCCGACGATCGTTAGCGTGTTCGGCGAGCGGATTGGCCGGGACGTCGATCGCTGACCGTTCGTCATTCCCGGCGGCGTTGTCTCGCGTCGTCAGCGCCAACGCCGGCGCTGATTTCGCCAAAACACGACTACCGCGCTCCCGAACGGCCATCATCGAACGCTTTGAGAAAGCGCTTGGGCGCCTGCGCGCGCCATACCCGAATGAGGTTCGCCTTCGCCCACTCGAGATCAAATTTGTCGGGCCGCATGAGAACCAAGGGGTGGCCCTTGTAGTGCGGCGTAAAAAAGAAGCGCTCGGGCTCGGCTGCGACGATGATCTCGCGTTCCTCGAACGACACTTTGAACACCGGCGCGTCTTCATGCGGGCTCCACCAGACCCACAGCTTGCCATGCGCCTTAAGTGTCGGCTGGCCCCAGGAGGTTGTTTCTTCGACGCTTGGAAGGCCTAGCCCAAGTGCCAGCTCCTTGAGCTAATCCCATTCGATCTGGCGTTCGGGCTTCATGAGTTTTGGCTCGCGTGGACACTTTTTCCAAGCTCGTTCCATCGCGTGGCTTAAACGTGACCTGGTCGCTTGGCTTGGCCAGTAGCGTACCGTTCAGTTTGGCGTCATCAGGCCGAGCACGAGCCGGGTTATGAGATCGCGTTGCTTGGGGTCGCTTTCGGCGACCAGCAACGCCATGGCAACCAGCGTCGTATCTTCGACCACCGTCGAACCGTCATCACGGTAAAGCCGACCGTTGCGATCCAGATAGTGCAGGAACAGGAAGCTGCCGATCCGCTTATTGCCGTCCGTGAACGGGTGATCCTTGATGATGAAATACAGCAGATTGGCAGCCCGAATATCGACGGTCGGATAAAGCGGTTCGCCGCCGAACGTCTGTTCGATCGTGCCGAGTATGGCGGCAAGCCCCTCGCCACGCTCCCGGCCGAACAGGTCGGTGGCTTGCCCCTTGGCCAGCAAGTCGCTTTTGAGTTGTGCGATAACGCGGCGGGCATCGTCGACTGGAAGTTCGAGCGGCGGGCCGGCCTCGCAGTCTCTGCCGTCGGGCAAGCGGTCCTCGTCGTACTGCAACAGCAGTTTGAACGAGCGGGCGAAGCGGCCGATGACCTCCAACACGCTGCGGGCTTCGTTAGAGGCCACGTCATTCGCAATCAACGCCCGGCGCGCCAAGGCAAGGGCGTCCTCCAACTCGGCAAGCCCGCGCTGCTGGCGCTCGTGCATCGACTGTTCGAGCCGTTCGCGAAGAACTTTCGTCGCCCATTTCCGGAACCGCGTACCCCGCTTCGACGAGACGCGGTAACCGACCGACAACACGGCATCGAGGCTGTAGTGGTTGAGCGTGCGTTCGACCTTGCGCTCGCCTTCCTTGCGCTCGACCGATATCCGCCGGGAGGTCTCCTCGCGGTCGAGTTCGTCGTCGCGGTAGATGTTGGCGAGATGCTCGCTGACGGTACTCGTTGTGATGCCGAATAGCCGACCCATCTGGGCCTGCGTCAGCCACAGCGTGTCGCCTTCGACGTGCACCGCAATTTCGGTCCCGTCGTCGGCGTTGACAAACAGCGCTTGGTTCGACGGCGCTTGGTCGGGCGTCGCATCCGGCATCGGCGGGCTCCACTGGCGGGCGGTTCAGCTGATGCTAGCCGACGCGTGTAACGGTTCGGCGAAGGTGCAGGTCAGCACCGCGATGGGTCCACAACCCGTCGTTGCAGCGCCTCACGCATCAGCGCACGCGCACGCCGTCGGCCTCGGCGCGTTTGGGTTTCGACACGGGTTTGCGGGCAGGTTCGGATGAGGCGGGCGCTGCGACTGGCGGGGCAGCAACCTTGGATGGCTCGTTTTCGACCGGTGGCGGCTCTGGGCGTGGCCACGCCACATCATCGGAGCGATCGGCGCGCACGGGCATCCGCTCGCCCTTGACCATCACTCGGAAATACGGCGTTTGCGTCGGCGGCAATCGCACGTTTCGCCCCAGCGCGCCCGCGGCCGGTGAGATCGAACTCATGACGATGAGGCCGCCTGGAATTTTGTCGACGAGGAGATCGCCAAGCGTCGTCGGTTTATCGGCGACATCCTTTTTGTTGACCAGTTCGAGGATAGACGCGGGGATCGACGGCCTCAGGAGATCGACCGTGACGATCTCTTCCTTTCCGCCAGGCGTCGTCAAGGCGATCGAGATGCGGCCGCTGTCGGCCTTCTGGTCACCGTTGGCAACTGCCGACGCGACCGGTTGTCCCGGCAGTTGTACTCCGGCCTGGGGTTGGGCTCCAGCTTGCGGTTGACCGCCCACTGTGGGTGAGCCAGCGACCGGCCGAGGCACTTTTTGCAACGTCTGGCGCTGCGCTGCGATTGCGGCTTGCTCGGCCTCTGTTCCCGCAAGCGGGATCGTGCGATCGCGCTTGGCTTGTGTCAGGTCGCGCTTCAACTCGCGCTCGACAAAATGCGCGAGTTTGCGATTGCCTGCTTCCGTGAAGCTGATGCCGTTCTGCTCGCGCAGCAGACGGATCTTTCCGGTGAGGTCGGGTCCCATCGCACTGTAACTGCCGCCGTCGTCGGTGAAGCCAGCGTACGCGTCGATGTACTTGAAGCCGTTGAGGATGACCTTTTCTCGGATGATCTCGTTCAACATCAAAACGTCTTCGTTGGGCTCGGTCCGCCGGACGTTGGGCAAGCTGACCCAGTAGACGGCGATTTTGCGCCGCCGCAGCGCTTTCATCACCACATCGATCTGTCGAGCGAACTCGGCCCGCCACTCGTCGGTGTCGTTTGCAAACCGTTTTTGACCAACGCGGAACGTCGTCCGTTCCTGCGGCGCGAGCATGACGACGACGACCTGCGGGGTGTCGCGGACCAGGCTCTCGTCGAGTGCCCGCGTCTGGCTGTCGAACTCGCTGCGCATCAACGGTGGAAAGTCGAGCTGCTTGGGGCGGATTTGCACCCGGCCGTCGCCTCGGAACGCTTCTGTCAGGCCATACTTCAATCCGTCCGCGATCCATTCGCCGATGACCTGGACCTGGTAGACATCGCCAGCGGGATAGAGCGAAAGATAGCCTTGACCCTGACCGCCGATGGCATCGTCGTCGGCTGCACGCGCGCTCCCGGCGCTCCCGGTGGCCGCAAGGGCTGCCAGTATCGTGGCGAGGACAGCGATGGCGAAACGGCGAAACCAGACCATCCCAATGCTTTCGTTCGACTTCGTTTCGCCGAGCCGTCTACTGCGCACCGACGCCAACCTTGCGGCCTGTTGCAGACAAAGCTGCGCGCAAAACGTCCGGCGCTGGCCAGCATCGCGGCGCAAGCCCGGCGGTCGTCTCGAACGCGCCGATCTGGCGACGGGTGTTCGAACCAATCATACCGTCGATTTTGTCGATTGGGTAGCCGAGCGCCTGGAGCCGTGCCTGAAGATCGTTGACGAGGGCGCTCGATGGTTGAGCCACGTTCGCCCAGGCGCCGTCGAAATCACCACCGCCGCCGATCCGGTCGGCGAGATTGCCGACGAACAGCGCGTAGAGGTCGGACGTGTTGTAGCGGCGGATAACCTGGAAGTTTTCCAGTGCCAGGAACGCCGGGCCATGGGCGCCAGCTGGCATCATCAGGTAGGCGGGCGCATCGAGGTCGGCATCGCGAAAGCTTCGCCCGCCGGTGCGCTTGAAGCCGAGCTCCTGCCACGCGCGAAGCGTGCGGCTGCCGGGCGGTCCCTCCAGCGCGCAGGTCGCGGCAGGTGGTACTGTGACCTCATACCCCCATGGCTGCCCGGCGACCCAGCCCTTGTCTTTGAGTTGCTTGGCGGCGGACGCCAGCGCGTCCGGCACCGAGCGGACCAGATCAACGCGCCCGTCGCGGTCGAAGTCGAGCCCGTGCTTCTCGAACTCCGTCGGCATGAATTGCGTCAAACCGACGGCACCGGCCCAAGATGACCTGAGGTCATCGCGCGCAATGCCACCCGCGATCAATTTCAGAGCGGAGATCAACTCGGCGCGAAACAGCTCTTTGCGGCGGCCCGTATAGGCCTGCGTGGCCAAAACCCGGATGGCATCGTGC
This sequence comes from Hyphomicrobium aestuarii, assembly GCA_034408685.1. GTDB lineage: Bacteria > Pseudomonadota > Alphaproteobacteria > Rhizobiales > Hyphomicrobiaceae > JANXVY01. The sequence continues at coordinate 11,184 of JAWXCP010000100.1, forward strand.
GGCAGCTTATAGGTGCCGAATGCGGTCTCGCGGCCCCATATCGCGAGGAGCCCATTCCGGTCGACACCGATCTCGCGTTCGATCCGCTCGAGCGTCGCCCGGTGTTTGGCTGCGAGGTCGCGACCAAGGCTCGCCAAAGAGGCAAGCCGCTCGCGTTTCAGATAATCGGTCGGGTGCTGCGTGAATTCCGCCTGACCGCGTTTCATCGCCGGTTTGCCGGGGATCACGAGGTCGGGCAGCGAAAAGTCGGGCTCGAGGCCGTCGACGTTACGATCATAGATCGCAGCTGGCACGCCAGCAGCGATCGCTTCTGGCCGAACTTCGGCGAGGAATACCTTGAAACCGGCCGATGCCGCAGCAGTCGAACTCATCGCGAACAGCGTGGCGGCGAGTGCGGTGAACCCGGCGGCGAGACGAACCGCCAGCCGGGGCGATAACGTCGGCTCCCGCACGACGCTATGATTGGCCGGACGCGTCAGCTGTTGCAGCATGCCAAGGCTCCTTGTAGCGAGTGCGGAATGTTTCGCCAAATCACCTGCCCGCATAACATAGCCTGCGCCGTGGTGACATCCGCCGTCGCGGCGGTCATGCTGTCGATGGCGTCAACTGCGACGGCCGCACAGCCGGCGAGTGGCCAGTGTTTTCCCCCAGCAGACGTCGCAGCCAAGCCCGGCGAGGAACGCCCGGTCAAGGGCGACCGCCGGTTCGATCGACCCGAGCCGCAACGGACGCTCGCCGCCTTCCAACCCGTCGCTGCGCCCATGCGCGGGGCGATCCGCCGGGTTGAACTGCCGCCGGGCAAAAAACTCATCGCCCTGACCCTCGACCTGTGCGAGCAGCCGGGCGAGGTGTCTGGCTATGACGGCCGGATTTTTGACCTCCTGCGGCGTTACAACGTCAAGGCCACGCTTTTCATTGGTGGCAAGTGGATGCGGTCGCACGAGCCGCGCGCGCAGCAGTTGATGACCGACCCGCTTTTCGAAATCGCCAACCACGGCAGCGGTCACCGCAATCTTCGGCTGCTGTCGGGCAAAGCACTGGCCGACGAAATCGAAGGGCCGCAGCGCGCCTATGAGGCGATCCGCGCCGAGTTTGCCTCGAATCAGTGTCTCGCTCCCCGGCTTGCCGACACGCCGCCGCGCATGGCTCTGTTTCGCTTTCCCTATGGCGCCTGCAACGACGCCTCGTTGGCGGCCGTGAACGATCGTGGGCTGCTCGCGATCCAGTGGGACGTTTCAACCGGCGACCCGTGGCCGGGGCAATCCGCCGAGGCTATTACGCGGAGCATGGTCAACGGCGTGCGGCCGGGTTCGATCATCATCGCGCACGCCAACGGCCGCGGTCTCAACACGGCAGCAGGGCTCCCGGCCGCGATCAAAGCGCTCCGCGCCAAAGGCTACGAGTTCGTGACGGTCAGCGAATTGCTGGCTGCAGGAAAACCCGTCATCGTTGCAACATGTTACAACGCGAAGCCGGGCGATACCGACCGCTATGACCGCATCGGTGGCGCTGCGCCGATATCGACGGCAGCCAGCGGGAACCTCCCCAAAAAGCTACCTGAAAAACTTCCCGAGAAACTACCCGAGAAGCTACCTTGGCAATGAGCAAGACCAAGCTGCCGTTCCTTGACGAAGCCTACGATCTCGGCGTGGTCCAGTTGACGTTGGTTTCGCCCGAAGACGCCGTGGCACTCGGCCCTATGGTCGCGCATATGGAGCCGTGGCGCAGCTACCCCGGCATCACACGTGACACGCTGACCGCGTTCCTGGCAGAGGTCGAGCCGGGCGCGCCGCGCTTTGCCATCCGCCAGCAAGGCGACATCGGCGGCACCATCACAATCCGCACCAACTGGTTCCGTGGCCCCTATATTCACCTCTTGGCACTGACGCCCGCCCTTCAAGGGCGCGGCATCGGAGGTGCTCTGATCGCATTTGTCGAGGCGCAAGCCCGTGCATCGAACCAACGCAACCTGTGGGTCGCCGCGACCGAGACCAACACGGGCGCGGTCCGGTTCTACGAGCGCCACGGTTTTGTGAGGACAGCCGCGATAGACGGTCTTGTTGCCGACGGCATAACCGAATTGCTGCTTAGAAAGCGGCTCGTTTTTTAGCCCAGCTTCAAAGCGCGAATGTCGCTGGCTTCGCAAAACCGGGCAGCTGACCCGCAGTGGCCTCGAACGCCTGAAGCGTGGCAAACGTTTCGCCCACGCGGCGCCACACCGTCGCGTGCCCGACCGTGCCGCGCTGTTCGACGCCGACACACCGCCCGCCTTGGGATAGCTGTTGCAGAAGGGCTGGCGGCAACTCAGGGACCGCACCTTCAACTACGATGACATGGTACGGGCCGCGATCGGCAAACCCGGCCGCGAGATCACCCTGATGGAACGTAATGCGCGCTGCCGTGACAGGTGGAAGCGTTGCCACCGCAGTTCGCGCCGCCGCCAGCAATGCTGAGTCGGTTTCGACGCAAACGACCGACGTCACGATCTCGGCGATCACGGCGGCGGAATATCCGCATCCCGAGCCGACGATCAGCACGCGGTCGCCCTCCTCGAAATCTGCCAGGACCAGAAGCTTGGCGAACGTGCGCGGCGCCATCAGCGTGCGTGCTGAAAGCCCCCGCGTCCGGCTGTCATGGAGCGGGATCGCCTCGTCCATGTAGGCCAGCGGCCGAGCGGCAGCAGGCACGAAATCCTCACGCGGGACATTGCTCATGGCGCGGATGATGCGCCGGTCGGTCACGTCACTTGGCCGAACTTGGCTTTCAACCATGTTTTTGCGTTGTAGCGCGTAGTCGCCCATGGCTGCGGCCCCTGCCGATATGTTCGCAGACGTTGTGATGTTCGATGTCGTGGAACCGAGCGGACGGGTCAAGCGCAATCCGGGTCAAGCGCAATCCGGGTCAAGATCGACCGGACAGCTATTGGTCTTTCGCCTTCTCGTCGCCCGGCAGCACGTAGTCGACGCCCTCCCACGGGCTTTCGAAATCGAACGTCCGAAAATCTTGCGTCAGCTTCACCGGCTCATAGACGACGCGCTTCTTTTCGTCGTCGTAGCGGACCTCGACGTGCCCGGTCAGCGGGAAATCCTTACGCAAGGGATAGCCGGAAAACCCATAATCGGTCAGCAGGCGGCGCAGATCAGGGTGGCCCGAGAACAGGATGCCGAACATATCGTAGGCCTCGCGCTCATACCAGTTGGCGCTCGGGTGAACGTCGATGATACTTGGCACCGGCGTGACGTCGTCGGCCTCGAGTTTGACGCGCAAGCGCTGGTTGAGACGCGGCGACAACAGATGGTAGACGACCTCGAAGCGCTTGCCCCGGGCCGGATAATCGACCCCGGCCAAATCGATCAGCACTTCGAACTGGCAGCGTTCATCATCGCGCAAAATGCGGATGACGTCGACGATCTGGCTCGCGCTGACTGTTATCGTCGTCTCGCCAAAGGCGACACTTTGGCTCAGAACGGCGGCGCCTAGCACGTCGGAGAGGGTATCAACTGCGATAACGGTCATAACGGGCTCCCACGGGCTCCACGGTTCATCCTTGGCGATGTACCGCCGACCGCGTGCCGTGGGAAGCCTATCTGTGCGACGGTCGCGTCAGCGTACGATCGAGAGGTCCACAGATTTGCGCTCGCCGACGTCGGCACGCCGACCGGTGGCAAGAGCGAATGCGAATTTCACGGCAGCGACGGCACTGTTGTCGCCGTCCCAAAGTTCCCCATTGTGAAGCTGGACCGTGACCAAGCGGACTTTCGGGTCATCGGGTCCATCCGGCCAGAACGCCTGGGCGCCCGGGTTCCACACCGCACCGATCGGCGTGCGATCGGCGCTTACCGTTGCCGTTCCGCCGACCGATAGGAACAAGTTGCTGCCGTTGCCGTAGGCTAGCACGACGTTGGGGTTGTTGCTCACGTCGTCGGCCAGGCTGCCCTCGGTCGACGTCAAAAACTGGATATGGCCAGTACCGCGCTGGACGATCGATGACATCGGCCGCGCCGTTAGCATTTCGCCGCGTCGGGTAACGAACATGCAGGTGTCGAGCTGTTCGGCGACATCGTAGACACGGGAGACATCAGGCGCTGAAGTCATGGTGGGCCTCGTTGAGGTACGCGGTTGGCGGGAAAGTGACTGGATTTAGTCTCAGTGAACGTGGGCCATCGGATATTGCGGCACGCTATCGGTGCCCGCGCTTGATTGCGGGTCGAGCGCGATGAATGCCAAGGCAGCGGCGTGGAGCAGGTGCTCTGCCATTGACCGGGTAAACCCACATGCGGCGTCGTCCAGTTCCGCCGCTGTGGCCCAATTGGCGAGCAGTTCATATCGGCTGGCCTGCAGCCGCACCAACGCCAGCAGCACACCAGCGCAGGCAGCCGGTGCCGGTGTCGGCGCGTCGCTCGACAATGTCTCCACCGTCAGCGCCTCGCGCAACAGCGCCGTCGTCGCCCAACAGGCGTGACCGTGGCGGTGCAAACCCAAGTCGGTGAGTACGGCAACGACGCGCGCGTGGCGGCGGGCCGACTGAGCCTCGATGTCTCGCGCTGTCCGCTTGAGGCGAAAGTTGGCCGCAGGACTGCACAATGTCGGAACGGTGCGCGCGATCTGATCCTCGCTGTCGGCCGACAAGTGAAGCGTACGCGCGAACGCTAGTGCATAATCTCGCATGGTGCCCATCGTTGCCACTTCATCGGCGCCCGGATCGCCACAGCGGCGGCGTGCAGCGCGTCGTGGAGAGAGAAACATCGGCCGTAACTTTTTGTTCCAATTGCCCGAAGCCTGCAGCACACGCCCGCTATTGTTTCCGCGCGCGGCGCGTATATAGCTCCGCCCGCCCATGGAACCTCAGCTGACCTTCACCGCACTTGACGAAGCTGGCCTCAACCGGCTGGCCCAGCGGGTGGCATTTTACGCCCGTCACGGCGACCTGATCCTGCTCGACGGCGACCTCGGCGCCGGTAAGACGACATTCGCGCGCGCACTGCTTCGGGCGTTCGGCCATCCCGATCAGGCCGAAGTTCCCAGCCCGACATTTACACTCGTGCAGACCTACGACACGCCGCGCATGTCGGTGGCTCATTACGACTTGTATAGGTTGACCGACGCCGCCGAGCTTGACGAACTCGGGCTTGACGATGCGCTGGCGCGTGGCGTTGCCGTTATCGAATGGCCCGAGCGCGGCGGCACGCGAATCGCGCGGATGGCCGAAGCTGGCAACACGCTGATGCTGGCGCTTGTTGAAACGCCGTCTGCCGCCATCGCCGCGCACGAAGCACCAGATGCGCGCGACGTCGTCATGTCGGCCAGCGGCACATGGCGCCCGCGCGCTGAGCGGCTCGCGGCATTGTCGCGGTTCTTAGCCGGGGCTGGGCTCAACCAATCTAGCCTGACCTATTTGCAGGGCGATGCGTCGGTGCGGAAATACGCCCGGATCGCCAATCGTGCTGGCGGTCTGGTGCTGATGGACTGGCCACAACAGCCCGACGGTCCTCCAGTGCGCGATGGTCGGCCCTATAGCCACATCGCGCAACTGGCCGAGGGCGTCCGGCCGTTCGTGGCAATTGCGCGGGCTTTGGCTGATGCTGGCGTCACGGTGCCGAAGGTGCACGCGGCAGACCTTGATGCCGGGTTTCTCGTGCTCGATGACCTTGGCGACGATGTCTTTGCCGCGCTGGTTCGGACCGGGTCACCACAGGCGCCGTTGTGGACGGCCGGTGTCGATACGCTGGCCGCTTTGAGGCGCCACGCGCCGCCAGCCGAAATGGCGCTCGACGACGGCTCGGTGGTGCGTCTGCCGTCCTATGATGCAACCCCGCTCGGCATCGAAACCGAACTCTTGCTCGACTGGTATTGGCCAGCACTCCATGGCAGCGCGCCGCTGGCGGCGGAGCGCGCGCGGTATCTGGCTATTTGGTCCGCCATCTTCGAACGGCTGGCCCGGCAGCCGAAAGGTTGGGTCCTGCGCGATTACCATTCACCCAACCTGATCCGGATTTCCTCGGCTGAAAGCGGCGGTCACTTCAAAACCGGCGTCATCGACTTCCAGGACGCGCAGATCGGGCCGCACGCCTATGATCTCGTGTCGCTGTTGCAGGACGCCCGCGTGGACGTACCGCCTGCCCTCGAGGCCGAATTGCTCGACCATTATTGCGCGCGCGTGCATGCCGACGATCGAGCCGTCGACGGACATGGTCTTAACGCACACGGCTTCGACGAGGCCGAGTTCCGCTTCGCCTATGCCGCGCTCGGCGCCCAGCGCAATTGCAAGATCCTGGGCATTTTCGCCCGCCTCGCCCATCGCGACGGCAAGCCGGCCTACCTCACCCACGTGCCGCGCCTGTGGGGCTACCTCGCCCGCGATCTCGACCATCCGGGCCTTGCCGACTTGAAAGCCTGGTTCGATACGGCGTTCCCGCCCGACCTCAGGGCAAAGCCGATCTCGCCCTCACCACCGGTTCGAAAGCCATGAGGCCGCGATGACACAACCAGCGAAACACACAGCCGATGGAAGCGGCGCGGCTCGCGACTGGCGACCGCACGCTGCATTCGTGCTCGCCGCCGGCCTCGGCACGCGCATGCGCCATCTGACCGCGACGATCCCAAAGCCGATGGTCGCCCTGAACGGCGTCACCCTGATCGACCGTGTGCTCGATCGCATCGCTGACGCGGGGATCACGACCGCCATCGTCAACGTCCATTACCGCGCCGATGAACTTGAGGCCCACCTCGGCCGCCGCGAGGGCCGGGCACCGCACATCGTCATTTCGGACGAGCGAGCGAAGCTTCTCGACACCGGCGGCGGGGTTATCCACGCTTGGCCGCAGCTGAGTGCCGGACCGTTCTTGATCCACAACTCTGACTCGGTATGGATCGAGGGGGTCGGGCGAAACCTCGACCGGCTGAGCCTGGCCTTCGATGCGGACAGGATGGATGCGATACTGCTTCTGGCGCCGACGGCGAATAGTCTCGGGTACGACGGCAACGGCGACTTTCAGATGGACGGGGCGGGATGCTTGTCCCGGCGGGAACATGGGCAGGAAGCTGCGTTCGTTTTTGCCGGGGCCTCGATCGCTCACCCTCGTTTGTTCGATGGCGCTCCCGACGGCCCGTTCTCGCTCAACCATGTCTGGAACCGGGCCATCGAGGCCGGGCGGCTCTATGGCGTAAGGCTCGACGGAACGTGGATGCACGTCGGAACACCGGAAGCAGTCGTCGAAGCGGAAAGGCAGCTCGACCGTGAGGACGCGCCGTAACGCAAAGCCGGTTTCGCCGGACCAGCTGTGGCTGTTCCCGAGCCTCTCTGCGTCGCAAGCTGCCGAGTTGGATGATGCGGCAGCGGAGTGTGTTCCGGCCAACGAAGCTGGGCCCGTAGCCCGTCCTGCAACGGTTAGCTGCGACCGGATCGTGACGATCCCGCCGTCGGAGCCATTTCTCGCGACCCTCGCCCGCGCGCTGCTCGATGGCACGCTTCCAGGCGGCGAAGCCGAGCGCTTGCCTCAGGAACGGGGGCCGCTCGATCTCTCGGCCATAACGCTGTTGCTGCCGACACGAAGGGCAGCGCGCGGTCTTCAGGACGCGTTCCTTGCAGCCTCGGCTTCACGCGCGCTGCTGTTGCCGACGATCCGTCCGATCGCCGATGGCGACGAGGATGCCAGCCTACTCGCAGGACTGTCGGGAGCTGGCGACGTCTCTACTCTCGCGTTGACCTTGCCGCCCGCCGTGTCCGAACTTGAGCGGCGCCTCGTCCTGACGAAACTCGTCCTGCAGTGGTCAGAGGCCATGGGCCGCGGCGGATCGGGGCCAGATGCGGCGCCCGGCGCCAAGACGCCCGCGCAGGCGGTCAACCTCGCGCGCGAACTGTCCCGGTTGATCGATATGGTCGAGACCGAGCAGGTCAGCCTCGATGGACTGGCCGATATCGTCCGGGAGGATTTCTCGGCGCACTGGCAGCAGACACTCGACTTCCTGCAAATCGTCACCTCGTGGTGGCCAGCCTATCTCGACGGCAGTGGTCTGATGTCTGCCGCAGCCCGGCGCAATGCGCTGATCCTGGCGGAAGCCGAGCGGCTGAAGGCGATGCCGCCAGACGGGCCGGTCATCGTCGCTGGCGTCACCGGCTCGATCCCGGCGACGGTGGCGCTGATGCGTACCGTGGCCAACCTGCCGAACGGCGCGATCGTGTTGCCGGGCCTCGATCTCGCGCTCGACGAGCCAAGTTGGCAGGCGATCACGGGTAGCAAATCTGAAAGCGGGCCCAGCTTCCCGCCGCATCCCGAACACCCCCAATTTGGCCTGAAGACACTACTCGACCGGCTTGGCCTGACGCGCGCCGACATCGCCGTTCTGTCGCGTGCCGATCGGGTATCGCCGCAAGCCGCTGCCCGCCAAGAGCGAGCGCGTCTCGTGTCGGAAGCGCTGCGGCCGTCGGCGACCACCGGACGCTGGCTCGACACGATCGCGGCAACGGATCGCGTGGCTGCTCGTTGCGCGATCGATGGCGTGACCCTGATCAACGCGCCGTCAGCCCAGGACGAGGCCGAAGCCGTCGCGATCATCTTGCGTGAGGCAGCCGAAACGCCGGGCCGGACAGCCGCACTGATCTCGCCCGACCGGCTCTTAGCGCGGCGCGTCGCGGTGCGGCTCGAAGCCTGGGGCATCCGGGTCGACGACAGCGCTGGTCGGCCGTTGCGCAAGACACCGCCGGGCGCCCTGCTCGATCTCACCATTGCGGCAATCGCCGAAGATTTCGCGCCCAAGCCTCTGATGGCGCTTTTGAAACATCCACTCACGCGGCTCGGCCTCGACCCGTTCGTCGTCCGCCGGTCGGCCCGGGCCATCGAAATCGGGGCGTTCCGTCGGCCATATCTCGGTCGCGGACTGACGGGGATACTGGCGGCCCTGGACGCGGCTGAGCGGGATTGCGCGTTGGGGCCAGACGAGCGCACCAATCGCCGGACGCGCGCGGCCGGCCGGTTGTTCAAGGACGATTGGGCGGGCGCCCGCGATCTCGTTATGCGATTGGAGGTGGCGTTCGCGCCGCTCATAGCGCTGTTCGACGACGGGCTCGATCATTCGTTGGCGGTGTTTGCCCACGCCCATGCCGCGACGAGTGCCGCGCTGACCGCTCTCCCGCCAATAGCCGCAGCGACGCTTCCTACGGAAAATGCCGCTGCAGATGTCGCTCTCACGGCTTCCACCCCATGGCATGCCGACGATACGGTCTGTCCGCTGTGGCATGGCGAAGCTGGGAGCGTGGCCCGCGCACTGCTCGAAGGGCTGACCCGGCCTGGGTTGCCAGCTCCCGACCTTGCCGCGCGCGACTTCCCAGATGTCTACCGTGCCCTCATTGTCACCGAGACGGTACGGCCGCGCGTGCCGGTTCATTCGCGGCTGTCGATCTGGGGGCCGATGGAAGCCCGATTGCAGCAGCCCGATATCGTGATCCTCGGCGGGCTCAACGACGGCACATGGCCCGACGCCGCCGATCCAGGTCCGTGGCTCAACCGGCCGATGCGCGCCGAACTGGGGCTCCCGGCACCTGAGGAAAAACTCGGTTATGCAGCCCATGACTTCGCCACCGCCATGGGCGCGTCACGCGTCTTCTTGACGAGGGCCGAAAAGATCGACGGTGTGCCGACCGTGCCGTCGCGCTGGCTGATGCGGCTCGACGCGCTGCTCGGCGGGCTTGGGCTCGCCGACGCGTTGCGCGCTGGCGTGCCGGACAGCACCTATCTCGCCTGGGCCCGGCAGCGCGACAAACCCGGCCCATGGTCGCCGGTTGCCAAGCCGGAACCGCGCCCGCCTGTCGCCATCCGCCCGCGCAAATTGTCCGTGTCAGCCGTCGAAACGTGGATTGGCAATCCGTACGCGGTGTTTGCGTCTCACATTTTGCGGCTCGAACCGCTGCCCGCACTCGGCACGGCACCCGATGCCAGTATTCGCGGCGCGATCGTGCACGAGGCGATGGCCAAGTTCGCCATGGCCTGGCCCGATACGCTGCCGCCCGATATCCAAGGCGAGCTGATGACGCACGCCGACGCCGTGCTGCGCGATTGGACGGGCCATCCGAGAGTGGCGGCGTTTTGGTTGCCGCGCTTCGAGCGCTTTGCCGAATGGTTCGCCGAAACGGAACCCAGCCGCCGCATTGGCCGCGTTTGCGCCGAGGTCAAAGGTGAAATGCAGCTGTTGCCGTCAAATTCACTGCCGTTCACGCTGACAGCCCGCGCCGACCGCCTCGACGTCGGGAATAGCGGCGTCCGGATCACCGACTACAAGACCGGGTCGCCGCCCAGCAATTCGGCCGTCAAGGATCTGCACAAGCCGCAGTTGCCGCTCGAAGGCGCCATCATGGCCACCGGTGGCTTTGGTGCGGCCGCGAATACCGGTTCAGGGATCGCCGGGTCGCTGCTGGGGCTTCGCTACATCAAGGCGTCGGGCGGCGAACCTGCCGGCAACGAAACCGATATCAAGTCGGATGATCTCGCCAACCTGATCGAACGGGCAACTGCGGGGCTGACGCGCCTTGTCGCCCGTTTTGACGATCCAGCAACGCCCTATGCCGTAGCTCGCCGTGCCAAGTTCCACTACGATTTCGACCCCTACACGCAGCTTGCCCGCGTCGCTGAGTGGTCGGCCGCCGGCACCGCTGACGTCTCCAGCGACGACGCCAACGACACAGGGGAGGCCACGTAATGGGGACCCTTGCCTCATTCGTTGCCGCTGACATGGACCGCGTGGTCGCCGCTACGACCGGCTTGCAACGGCAGGCGGCTGATCCGATGGCCTCGGCCTGGGTCGCAGCCAACGCTGGAACCGGCAAAACGCATGTGTTGACCCAGCGGGTGCTGCGGCTGTTGCTGGCTGGAACACCTCCGTCGCGGATTCTGTGCCTGACCTACACTAAGGCGGCCGCCGCCGAAATGAGCACGCGTGTGTTCGACCATCTAGCCGGTTGGGTCGGGCTTTCCTCAGACAAGCTCGATGCCGACCTCACCCGGATGACGGGCACGACCCCGGACGCGCGCACGGTGGCGCTTGCGCGGACCTTGTTTACGGCGGCCATCGAGACGCCGGGCGGCTTCCAGGTGCAGACGATCCATGCGTTCGCGGAACGGCTGCTGCAGCGCTTCCCACTCGAAGCAGGCGTGCCGCCGGGGTTCACAATCCTGGATGAAGCCAAAACCAACGCACTGCGCCGGGACGCAATCGACGCCACGCTGCGGATAGCGACCAGCGACCGCGACACGCCGCTTGGCCAAGCGCTCCTGACGGCGGTGCGCTATGCGGCCGACGACACATTCGACACGCTGTTGATTCAGGCGTGCGGCAACCGCGAACTGATCGCACAGCTGGTGGTTCCACGCCGCCAGGATAGCGACCGCAGCGATAGCGACTGCCACGAAGCGTTTGCCGACCTCGAAGCGACCTTGCGCGGGATGTTCACCGTCGCACCCGATGCCGACGTAAGTGCCCTTCGGCCCGCCATGGCCGACGTGTTCGACGATGAAACATTGCGCCAACTGGTCGGTGTGCTGGCCGAGGGCAGCGTGACCGAGGTCAAAGCCGCCAGCATCCTGCGGACGGCGCTTGGCGCGGGGCAATCCACCCGGATCGCTGCGTTCCGCGGGTATTTCCTGACCGGCAAAAGCACTGCGCGCGACGATCTGATGACCAAAGGTACCGCCGTCGCCTACGAGCGGCTGGCCGCAACGGCCACGCGCGCACAGGCTGAGTTCATTCGATTGCACGAAACCGCGCGGGCACTCGATATGGTCAACGCCACGGTCGCGCTCTACCGGCTGGCCGCGCATGTCCACAGCCGGTTCATCGCCCTCAAATCAAACCGCGCGGCGCTCGATTTCGACGACCTGATCGAGCGGACATCGGCGCTGTTCCAGTCCCACGACAGCGCCTCTTGGGTGCTCTACAAACTCGACGGCGGCATCGACCATGTGCTGGTCGATGAGGCGCAAGATACCTCCCCGGCACAGTGGCGGATTGTCGGCGCCATCGTGCAGGAGTTTTTCGGCGATGCTGGCGCCGGCCCAGAACGCGCCGGAGTGGGTCGCATCGGAGTGGGTCGCATCGGCGCGGATGGCAGCAACGTCGGCCGCGCGTCCATCGCCCGGACGGTATTCGCAGTCGGCGATGAGAAGCAGTCGATCTACAGCTTCCAAGGCGCTGCCCCCGAGATGTTTGCCGCCAACGGCCGCCATTTCGAGGCCCTCGCACGCGGCGCGGGATGCGCTTGGCACCCTGCTGCCTTGACGCTGTCGTGGCGCACGGTTTCGCCCGTTCTCGACCTCGTCGACGCGACATTCGCCAATGCCGATCGAACGCCCGGCCTGACTGCCGACGCGGCGCATGCGATCCGCCATCAAGCCCGGCGCGCTGGACACGCGGGGCTTGTCGAGATCTGGCCGTTGGAAGAGCCCGACGAAGCCAGCGACACCGACGCCTGGTCGCCGCTCGACGAGGACGGGCGCACGTCGCCAGCGCTGCGCTTGGCCGACCGCATCGCTGAGACGATCCGCACGTGGCTCGATCGCGGCGAGCGTCTCGAGAGCGAAGACCGGCCGGTGCGGGCTGGCGACATCCTGGTCCTGGTGCGCAAACGCAACCCGTTTGCGCCAGCAATCGTCGCGGCGCTCAAAAAACGCGACATCCCGGTGGCCGGCACGGATCGCATCACACTGTCGGGCCAACTCGCGGTGCAGGATCTGATGGCGCTCGGTGATTTCCTGACGCTACCGGAGGACGATCTCGCACTCGCCAATGTACTCAAGGGGCCGCTGTTCGGGCTTGACGATGACGACCTGCTGCTC
>JAWXCP010000012.1:0-24209 GCA_034408685.1 Hyphomicrobium aestuarii
CTAGGGCGTGTCGTCAGTTATGGTTTGGAGCTGGATGAGGTCCCCAATGGCCGAGTGCCAGGAGCTTTGCGAAGCCAATACGGCCAGTATTGGCAAGCAGAGCGACGCCGCAAACGGCCGTTGGCGACCTCACCGCTTCGCGGCGCGGTGACTTTGACCGGTGGGTGCGTTGCTTTTCCTAGCAAGCCGATAGGCTTGCGTCGTCAAGCGCCTGCCCCTCGATCAAATTCCCCAGCGTCCAGCCCGAATCCATAACTGACGACACGCCCTAGGGCTATGCGGTATCCGTCCGCTTGCCGCATCCGCACGCCAGTGCGATGGGTCGCCGCGTTAACCAAATCGTAAATTTGAGCGCGCCCATCATGAACCGTCCCAAGTTGACCGCCGCCGCCATAGTAGCCGCCACCGTCGCGACCGTGCTGGCCACCGCCGCCCCCGCTTTGGCGAACCCCGAAATAGACGCTGCCGTCGCCGCGTTGGCCACCATCCCGGCCGACCCCGCCAAACTCGACGCCTACTGCAAAGCCGTCGCCGTTATCCGCGCGTCACGTTCAGACCCGGTCCAGTCCGATCTTGCCGACGACAAGTTCGACACAATGTTAAAATCGTTCGGCGCTGCTTTCGATAACGTCGTGACGTTGAGCCACGACTTCGAGGATGACTCGGCCGAGGGCAAAAAGCTCAATGCTGGGTTTGCCGCGGTTGAAGCCAACTGCAAATTCTGACGTCTGGCGTTTCCGATCGCCGCAATGTCTCGAAAATGTTTAATGGTCAGTCAACCCTACCGCGATACGGTTGGCCACTGAAAATGTGATCATAGCCGTTTGCGAGGTCGCCGTGGACGGCTTGCCCCCTGCTTGGACTGCCGCCGACATAGTGAGTGGCACTGCGCCGCCCGCCGTGCGCCTATCGGGCGTGACGAAGGCGTTCGCCACCAAGGCTGTCGACGATCTCGATCTGGCGATCGGGCCGGGAGAGTTTTACGCGCTGCTCGGCCACAATGGCGCGGGCAAGACGACGACCCTGCGGATGATCGCCGGTCTGCTCAAGCCCGACACGGGGGCGATTTCGATTTTCGGCATCGATGCCGTCGCCAACCCGATCGAGGCCAAGCGCATCACGGCGTGGCTGCCCGACGAGCCGATGCTTTACGATAAGCTGACGCCGCTCGAATATCTTGAGTTTGTCGCGGGCCTTTGGGATGTGCCGCGCCGCGAGGCAGAGCGGCGGGCGAACGAACTCATCGGGGTGTTGGAACTCGGGCCCCATCGGCATCAGCGCTGCGAGGGGTTTTCGCGTGGCATGAAGCAGAAAGTGGCGCTGGCTGGCGCGCTTGTTCACGACCCGAAGTTGATCATGCTCGACGAGCCATTGACCGGTCTCGATGCGGCGATCGCGCGGCAGGTCAAGGCGTTGCTGACCGCGCGTGTCAAGGCCGGGGCGACGATCATCCTCACGACGCACATTCTGGAAGTGGCCGAGCGGCTGGCGAGCCGGATCGGCATTCTGCGCAGCGGGCGTCTCGTCGCCGAAGGCACCATGGACGACCTGCGAAAATTGGCGGCGCGGCCTGGTGCTGTCGATGCGCGGCACGGCGGCTTGGCTTCCGATCCCGTGTCGGACTGCGCCGGAGCAACGCTCGAGGACGTGTTCCTGTCGCTTGGCGGCGCGGCAGAGCCGGATCGCGTCACGGGCTCTGCGGCATGAGGCCGGCTCCTGGAACCCTCCTGTGGCTGGTTGCCAATGACATGCGGCTCAACTGGCGCATGCTCGGCGATGTGCTGGTCAACTGGCCATTGTCCGTCCGGCTGATGCTGGCCGCCCTCATCGTGACACTGATGCATGTGGCAGCCTATGGCGCATTCAAGTTCGCCGCCCGGCTGCCGGATACATCTTCTGATCCGTCAATTGGAATGCCGTTCGATACCAGCGTCGGGCTGATGGTTCTGGTCGGTGTGTTTTTGTGGATGGTGTCGCAGGGTTTGTTGGGTGCGGCGCGCGCACTTTACCAACGCGGCGAGCTCGAACTGTTGCTGACGTCGCCGATTGCGCCATGGAAGCCGGTTGCGGCGCGAGCCGTTTCGATCGCTGGTTCGTCGCTGGGATCGCTCGCAGCGTTCATTATCCCGGCGGCCAACGTCGGGGCCTATCTCTATGGCCCGCATTGGCTGTCGGCTTACGTGGTCAGCGCCGCGCTGGCGCTGGCTGGTACGGCGGTCGGGTTCCTCATTGCGGTCGGCCTGTTCCATGTGGTCGGACCACGCGGCGCGCGGATCGTGGCGCAGGTATCGGCAGCCGTCATCGCCGGGGCATTCGTGCTCGGCGTTCAAATTCTGACAATTCTGCCCGACGATATGGCAACCGCTGTGCGCGAGTGGATGTCGCGTGCTGGTGCGGTGCTGCCCGATGTCGGGCTGATGGATGCTGCCGCCGCCATCGTGCGGGGCGACGCACTTGCTGTTGCGGTGGCACTTGCGATGTCGGTCGCGGCGTTTCTGTTGGCGTTGCAGCTGTCGAGCCCGGCGTTCGCGGCAGCGGCGGCGGTCGCGGCAGGCACGGCTGCGGCCCCGAGCCGGGCAGTGGCGCGGCCATTCCGCGAAGGTGCGTTTGCCGCCCTGCGGATCAAGGAGCGCCGACTGTTGATGCGGGATCCGAACCTGTTTGCGCAACTCGGCCTGCAGGTGATCTATACTCTGCCGCTCGCGGTGATCCTGCTCAAGAACCCGTCGGGCCTCGATCCTGGCGTCGCCCTGCTACCGCTGGTCGTGGTGCTGGCTTCGCAGGTGTCGGCGTCGCTGTCCTGGCTGACAATTTCGGGCGAGGACGCGCCTGAACTTCTGTCGACGGCCCCGCTGCCACGCGCTTACCCGGAGGTGGCCAAGCTGACGGCCGTGTTCGTGCCGCTGCTGGTGATCCTAGCGCTGCCGTTTGCCGCGCTAGCCTTCGTAGCGCCTAACATGCTGCCCTATGCCGTGGTGTTTGGCGCGATGGCTGCTGGCTCGACGGCGTTGCTCAACTTCTGGCACCCGATGCCGGGCAACCGCCGTGGTATGCTCCGTCGGCACCATCAGTCGAAGGTTGTAGCGCTGGCCGAGCACGGGCTGACG
This sequence comes from Hyphomicrobium aestuarii, assembly GCA_034408685.1. GTDB lineage: Bacteria > Pseudomonadota > Alphaproteobacteria > Rhizobiales > Hyphomicrobiaceae > JANXVY01. The sequence goes on from JAWXCP010000012.1 coordinate 3,108, forward strand.
CTTCTTTGGGCACTAGCCACCATGATCGCCTTGAAAAACGTTTACGCCACGATCGTTCCGGTCGCACTGATCCTGCTTCTGCTGTGGTGTTTCAACCCTCGGACGACGAAACGGGGTAAGCGGACGATCCCCGCGGCGAGACCGGTCGGGGCACTGGCGGAAATGCCGATAAAATAGGCTTGCCAAACGTCAGAGTGTCGCAGATCACTTGTTAGGCCATTGGCGATCGGCCGTTCGACAGCGAACGGGGCGATCCTTGGTCGTTGGTTTGAATTCTGGGAGACTTTGCCATGAAGAAGTTCATCGCTGCGGCGCTTGCGCTCGCGCTTGCCCCGGCTCTTAGTCCGGGCCTCGCCGTCGGTCAGGAACTGACGGGAACGCTCAAGAAAATCAAAGACACTGGATCGATCACGATCGGACACCGCGAAAGCTCGGTGCCGTTCTCCTACCTCGACGACAGTCAAAAGCCGATCGGCTTTGCCATGGACATCTGCCTCAAGATCGTCGACGCGATCAAGGCCGAGCTGAAAATGGACAAGCTCGACATCAAGTATAACCCGGTCACGTCAGCGACCCGGATTCCATTGCTGGCCAACGGCACCATCGACCTCGAGTGCGGTTCAACAACCAACAACCTCGATCGTCAAAAGCAGGTGTCCTACACCAACACGCACTTCCTGACGGCGACCCGCCTCGTGACCAAGAAGGCGTCCAAAATCAAGTCGATCGATGATCTCAAGGGCAAGACGATCGTCTCGACGGCTGGCACGACCAACATCAAGCAAATGAACGAGTTGAATACCGCCAAAGGTCTTGGCATGACGATCCTGTCGGGCAAGGACCACGCCGAAAGCTTCCTGATGGTCGAGACCGACCGCGCGCTTGCGTTCGCGATGGACGATATTCTGTTGGCGAGCTTGGCAGCTGGCGCCAAGGACCCTTCGGCTTTCGAAATCTCGAAGGACGCCTTCAGCGCTCCCGAGCCTTACGGCATCATGATCCCCAAGGATGACGCCGCGTTCAAAGCCGTTGCCGACAAGGCGACCGCCGCGATCTACAAAGCTGAAGGTCCTGCACTGTTCAAGAAATGGTTCCAGTCGCCGATCGCGCCGAAGAACCTGAACCTCAACTTCGAACTGTCGCCGCAGCTGGCCAAGATGTTCTCCAGCCCGCAGTCGTCGGCTGATCCTGCCGCATACTGAGCCAGCTTTTCGGGCGTCAATGTTTCGGCATTGGCGCCCGTTTTGCATGCGCTGGATTGAAGACTTGGACGGATGACGCGGGTCGGATGGCTCGCGAATTGGTGAAACCCGGGGGAACGGCCAGGTGAATTACAACTGGAACTGGGGGATCTACTGGCAACAATCGCCAGAGGGCACTGGCACTTACGCCATGCTGCTTCTGTCGGGCCTCCAGTGGACCATCATCACCGCGCTCTGCGCTTGGGTCATCGCGCTCGCCATCGGCTCGGCCGTCGGCGTGATGCGCACGCTGCCGTCGAAGTGGGCCAACCGCTTCGCTGGCGCCTGGATCGAGCTATTCCGCAACATCCCGATTCTGGTCCAATTGTTCCTATGGTTCTTCGTACTGCCCGAACTGCTCCCCAAAACGATGGGGACCGCGCTCAAGCAACTGCCGAATGCTCCGTTTTACATCGCCGTGGTCGGGCTCGGTTTTGCAACGTCGGCGCGCGTCGCGGTGCAGGTTGCCGCTGGCGTTAAGGCATTACCACGCGGCCAGACGATGGCTGGCTACGCACTCGGACTGTCTACGGCGCAAACCTATCAGCACGTGCTGCTGCCGATGGCGTTTCGCATCGTGTTGCCGCCGCTGACGTCCGAATTCCTGAACCTGATCAAGAACACGTCGGTTGCGCTAACCATCGGCTTGCTCGAACTGACGTTCCGGGCGCGCACGATGCAGGAATACTCGTTCCAGGTGTTCGAAGCCTTTACTGCGGCGACGGTGCTCTATCTCATACTCAACGTGTTGGTGGTGTTTGGCGCACGCGCGCTTGAACGTTCGGTGTCCGTACCGGGCTATATGGGCGGGGGAAAGTGAGCCATGGATATTATTATCTCCTTCCTCGGGTTTTTCGTTTCGCTCATCGTCAGCATCTTGCAGTTCCTCATCCCAAACTTCGACGGCGATGTCGTCAACCGCTCGTGGCAGTATCTGTTCTTTGAAGGCATGCGATTTACGCTGCTGTTGACGCTGATGGCGACCGTGCTCGGCATCGCGCTCGGCACGGTGATCGCGCTGATGCGGCTGTCGGGCATTGCGCCGCTGGTGTGGTTTGCGACCGGATACACAACGCTATTCCGCTCGTTGCCGCTGGTTCTGGTGATCTTCTGGTTCTATTTCCTGCTGCCCTATATTGGTGCGTGGGCGTGGGGTATGGACCGGCCAATGACCGTCGGGGCCTTCAACTCAGCGCTCGTTACGTTCACGCTTTTCGAGGCCGCCTATTTCGCCGAAATCATGCGCGCTGGTATTCAGTCGATCCCCAAAGGACAGGCAGCAGCCGGATACGCGCTGGGGCTGAACTACCGGCAGGTCATGACGACGATCGTGCTGCCGCAGGCGTTCCGCAACATGCTTCCCGTGCTGCTGACGCAAACCATCGTGCTGTTCCAGGATACGTCGCTGGTATACGTGCTGGCGCTGACCGACTTCCTCGGAGCGGCCTCCAAGGTCGCGCAGCGCGACGGGCGTCTCGTCGAGATGTACCTGTTTGCGGCCGTCATCTACTTCATCGTGTCTTTCTCGCTTTCCCTGTTGGTCAAGCGATTGCAAGACCGCGTCGCGATCATCCGTTAAAGGTAGCTGCTCCATGCCGATGATCGAAATCAAGAATGTGTCGAAGGCCTATGGCGCTTTCAAAGTCCTGACCAACTGCACGACGAGCGTCGACAAGGGCGATGTCGTCGTGGTGTGCGGCCCGTCCGGATCTGGGAAATCAACGCTCATCAAGACTGTGAACGGGCTCGAGCCATTCCAGAGCGGCGATATCGTCGTTGACGGCATCTCGCTGTCGGACAGCAAGACCAACATGTCCAAGCTGCGTTCGCGCGTTGGCATGGTGTTCCAAAACTTCGAGTTGTTCCCGCATTTGTCGATCATGGACAACCTGTGTCTGTCTCAGCAAAAGGTGCTGGGACGCGACCGCGCGGCGTCAGAAGTCAAGGGCAAGGCGCTATTAGAGCGCGTTGGCCTCAGCGCTCAGGCGGCGAAGTTTCCGGGCCAATTGTCGGGCGGTCAACAGCAGCGCGTCGCCATCGCGCGGGCTTTGGCGATGGACCCGATTTGCATGCTGTTCGATGAGCCGACGTCGGCGCTAGACCCCGAGATGGTAAACGAGGTGCTCGACGTCATGGTCGCGCTGGCCAAGGAGGGCATGACGATGATGGTCGTGACCCACGAGATGGGCTTTGCCCGCAAAGTCGCCGACCGCGTGATTTTCATGGATCGCGGCGAGATCGTCGAAGATGCCAAGAAAGATGACTTCTTTGGCAAGACCCGCAGCGAACGTGCTCAGTTATTCTTGTCAAAGATTTTGCAGAACTGAGACGAGTAAAACTGAACTATTGGAGCCGGTCTGCGCACGCCATGTGGATAACCCAAATAAATAGCTGATCCAATCCCGCTGGCGAGGTGCGCCAGCGGGATTCTTATCGCAGAGGGCGGCTTGCCATCGTGGCGATCGTTTCGGACAGATCGCGGGTCACCCGGGCCAACATCGGGTAATCGACTTTATCGGGCGTATCGAACGTCTGGTGGTAGTAAGGATTGCGGAACGGCGCCGTGTCGGTCACCATCGCGGCGGGGAAACCGAACTGGTCGTATGCCCAATGGTCCGAGAGGTCGATGCCTTCGATCGCGCGCGGGGCGACGCCACCAATCGAGGGTACCTCGGCACAGTTGCGAAACGTTGCGACGAGGTCGTGAACAAACCGGCGACCGCGAAGCATGCCGACAAACGCAACGAAATCGCCACGGTCGCCATAGAGCAGGCCGAACGGGAAGGGGAACTGTTGGCTCCCACGCGCGGTCGAGAAATGACCCAGCGTTTCGAGGGCCAGCATGCCTTCCACCGCTTCGCCGCTGTCCTTCATCGCTTTGGCATGCCGCCAGCTGCCCATTTCGGGTGTCTTGCCCCATGGCGCCTCTTCATTGACGTAGAACACGATCCGCACACGACGGGTTAGTGGCCTGTCTTTCAAGGATTTTGCGATTTCGATCAGCGCGGCGACCCCGGTGCCGTTATCGTTGGCGCCGGGGCTGTCGTCGGGGCTGTCGTAGTGCGCGCCAACGATCAGCGTCGGCCATGCGCGCGCCACCACCGCTGGCTCCAGAACGACTTCGATGTTGCGGACGGGCCCTTGGCGACAACGGAACGGGTGGCGCTGGGGCTCGAGGCCAGCCTCGATCAGCACCTGTTCGATGTAGGATGCCGACCGTTCCAGCGCGGTGGGGTAGTACAGATTGTGCGGTACACTCGCGACGGCGCGGATGTGGCCCTGGAGCCGGTCCGCAAGCGCGATTTCAGAGACGTCGAGCTGCGCGAGTTGGCGCCGCCCGGAATGGCGCGGGTGCACGATGGCTGCCCGCAAAGCCAGCCAGATCGAAAGCCAAACCAGCGTGCACAACGTTAAGACGATGAAAAGCGCGATATACAACTGCATGCTCCGCCTACGCCCTATGCGTTGGAGCGGTGGATACACGTTCTCAAGTTGCATCGCGAGGCGTCATTTTGGGCGGTCACTGGATACGTAAAACCGCCGTTAAAAAATGTTTGCTGCCGATCAATCGTCGTCGTCGTCGGCTGCAAGCGCGGGGCCCGTGTCGGCGACCTCTTCCATCTCTGCCTCACGCAGCTTGTCGCGTTCGGCTTCCTTTGCGCGGTCTTTGGCAGACTTGCGATCCTGGGCCGCTTTGGCGAGGCGCATGTCGAGATAGCCGCCGACGACGGTGTTGAGCTCTTCGATCTTGTTTTCAAAGAAGTGGTTAGCGCCAGGAATGACCTCATGGTCGATCTTGATGCCGCGCTGGGTCTTGAGCTTGGCGGTCAGGTCGATCACCGATTGCGTCGGTACAACGCGATCCTTGTCGCCGTTGATCATGATGCCCGACGACGGGCACGGTGCTAAGAATGAAAAATCATAAAGGTTCGACGGTGGTGCGACGCAGACGAAGCCCTCGATTTCCGGGCGCCGCATCAAAAGCTGCATCGCAATCCACGTGCCAAACGACACGCCGGCGATCCAGCAGGTCCGCGCATCCGGGTTGACGAGTTGCAGCCAGTCGAGCGCACACGCCGCGTCGGCGAGTTCGCCGGGCCCGCCATCCCACGCCCCCTGGCTTCGGCCTACGCCTCGGAAGTTGAAGCGCAAAACCGAAAATCCGCGCTGCACGAACGTGTAATACAGGCTGTAGACAACCTGATTGTTCATGGTCCCGCCATACTGCGGGTGGGGATGCAAGATCAGAGCGATCGGGCTGTCGTTGCCGCCATCATGGTGATACCGCGCCTCGATGCGCCGTCCATCGGGTCCGTTGATGATTAGTTCGGGCATGGGTCTCGCTATCGAGGGGCCGTGGCGCGCGTCGGCCAGGCGAAGGATTGGTCGGGGTGGTCGAATGATACGGCCTGCGGGCGCACGACCGTGCGACCAAGATGGGCAATAACCAACTGTTGAGCGGCCGTTTCCTTGACTCCTGAGGTGGCCGTTTCCATAAGCTAATTTAGAACCATTCGAAACTGGGTGATGTCTCACTGACGTGAGGCGCCACCAGAGGTTGGTCGTTTAGCACGACGACCAGCGTCGGCTGCAAGTGCTTTGCGCGATCGCTGTCGGGTAACCCCTGGCATCGTTAGGTCGGGCCGCGGCTTCGCGGCGTGAAATTCGAATTGATATGGGCTGATCGTCAACGTGAAACCGGGCCGGACATACCTCGACTACAACGCCTCGGCACCGCTGTTGCCCGAGGCACGAGAGGCCATGCTTGCTGCACTCGCACTCGATGGCAACCCGTCGAGCGTTCACGCTGAAGGCCGACGGTTGCGCTCGATGATCGAGCAGGCACGGGCGGATGTCGCCGCACTGTGCGGGGCCGGACCTGCCGAGGTCGTGTTCACCAGCGGCGCCAGCGAAGCGAACGCCACGGTTCTGCAGTCAGGTTTCGACATTGCGCTTCGGCCAGCCGTCGAACATGACAGTGTGCTGGCGCCCATCACTCGCGGCGGCGCGACCGTCGTCGAACTGCCGGTGACGCATGAGGGCATCGTCGACCTCGCGGCCATCGCCCGCGCGCTCGATGCGTTACCGGACGGGGCTCGTGCCGTGATCGCGCTGCAGCTCGCAAACAATGAGACCGGCGTCATCCAGCCGGTCGCAGCCGTTGCCAAGCTTGTCCGGGACCGGTTGAGCAGCACTGGGGCACCTATTGCTGCCCGCCGACTGCATCTCCACTGTGACGCCGTGCAAGCTCCGGGGCGGATGGCGATCGATGCCGCCGCGCTCGGCGTCGATACGCTGGTGCTGTCGGCACACAAAATCGGCGGACCCAAGGGTGCTGGCGCGCTTATTATCCGCAACGGTGCTGCCATCTCGCCGCTCATTGCTGGCGGCGGTCAGGAGCGGCGCCGGCGCGCCGGTACGGAGAATGTGGCGGCCATAGTCGGCTTCGGGGCAGCCGCGCGCGTTGCGCTGGGCAGTGTTGCCGAAACCTCGAGAATGGCCGTGCTTCGCGACCGGCTCGAAGCGGGCATCCGTGCCGTGACGCCCGATGCCGTCGTGATTGGCGATGGCGCGCCACGGCTGGTCAATACCAGCGCGATCGCGCTTCCCGGCCTTGCTGCGGACATTCTCCTGATCAAGTTCGACCTTGCCGGTTTTGCCATCAGTTCGGGTTCGGCGTGCTCGTCTGGCAAGGTCGGGGCCAGCCACGTCCTCAGCGCGATGGGGATCGATCCAACCATTGCGCGGGCAGCTATCCGCGTCAGCCTCGGCACCGCGACCACGGTTGCCGATATCGAGCGGTTCATCGCGGCTTGGCGCGATATCACGCAGCCGTCTCGGGCGAATGTGCCCGATCGCACCGATCCGCTGACGCCCGCAACCCCTATTATAATGTATGCCGCCATGGCCGCGCCAACGGAAAGCGTCGGCCCAGTTCGGCTCAAGTCAAGTGGAGGCCGTTAGCCATGCCCGCAGTCCAAAAGACGATCGATCAGGTCAAGGAACTCGAGGTCGACCAGTACAAGTACGGGTTCGAGACCGATATCGCGGCTGATCGCGCGCCAAAAGGTCTAGACGAGTCGACCATCCGCTTTATCTCTGACAAGAAAAACGAGCCCGAGTGGATGCTCGAGTGGCGGCTCGACAGCTTTCAGCGCTGGAAAGTCATGTCTGAGCCGACATGGGCCAAGGTCGATTATCCAAAGATCGACTATCAGGACATGTATTATTATTCGGCGCCGCGCTCGAAGAAGCAGCTCGACAGCCTCGACGAGGTCGATCCGGAGATCCTTGCGACATACGAAAAGCTCGGCATTCCGTTGACCGAGCAGAAGATTCTCGCTGGCGTCAAATTGACCGGCGCCAAGCCCGTTGCGGTCGACGCGATCTTCGATAGCGTCTCGGTGGCGACCACGTTCAAAGCCGAACTGGCCAAATCTGGCGTCATCTTCTGTTCGATATCGGAGGCCTTGCGGACCCACCCCGAACTCGTGCGCAAGTATCTCGGCACGGTGATTCCACAATCGGACAATTTTTACGCCGCTCTCAATTCGGCGGTGTTTTCCGACGGCTCGTTCGTTTACGTGCCGCCGGGCGTGCGTTGCCCGATGGAACTGTCGACGCAATTCCGCATGAACGACAAGGAAACCGGCCAGTTCGAGCGCACGTTGATCATCGCCGACAAGGGGTCATACGTGTCGTACCTCGAAGGTTGTACGGCGCCGATGCGGGATGAAAACCAGCTTCATGCCGCTTGCGTCGAGCTGATCGCGCTCGACGATGCTGAAATCAAGTATTCGACCGTCCAGAATTGGTATCCAGGCGACAAGAATGGCAAGGGCGGCGTCTACAACTTCGTGACGAAGCGCGGCGACTGCCGTGGCGTCAACTCGAAGATCAGCTGGACGCAGGTCGAGACCGGTTCGGCGATCACCTGGAAATATCCGTCGTGCATCCTTCGCGGCGACAACAGCCGCGGCGAGTTCTACTCGATCGCGATTTCGAACGGCTATCAGCAGGTTGATAGCGGCACCAAGATGATCCACCTCGGCAAAAACACGTCGAGCCGTATCATCTCGAAGGGCATCGCCGCTGGCCATTCGCAAAACACCTACCGGGGGCTCGTTTCGGCCCACCGTAAGGCGTCGAACGCGCGCAACTTCACCAACTGCGACAGCTTGCTGATCGGCCAGAACTGCGGCGCCCACACGGTGCCCTACATCGAGGCCAAGAACGCGAGCGCACACTTCGAGCACGAGGCCACGACGTCCAAGATCAGCGAAGATACGCTGTTTTATTGCATGCAGCGGGGGCTTTCGCAGGAGGAGGCCGTCGCGCTGGTCGTCAATGGCTTCGTGCGCGACGTGCTCCAGCAACTGCCGATGGAGTTCATGGCCGAGACGCAGAAGCTGATCGGAATCTCGCTGGAAGGGAGCGTCGGTTGATGGCCGGGCCTGTCATAAACATGGCTGACCTGGAGCTGAAAAAGATTGGCAATGGAGCAGGGTTCGAAGCGGAGATTGCGTCTTTTGGAGGCATGATCGGTTCGAAGGAGCTGGATTGCCGGTTTCACGTCGTCGAGCCCGGGAAGAAGGCCTATCCACGTCACTCGCATCATAGGGAGCACGAGCTGTTCGTTATTCTCGAAGGTGAAGGGACATACCGGTTCGGCGATGTGAGTTATCCAATCAGAGCCGGCGACGTGTGCGCGGGACCAACGGGTGGACCGGAAACCGCGCGGCAAATCGTGAATACGGGGTCACGCACACTGAAGTATCTCGCCATCGGAACTAAGGCAGAGAGCGAAGTTTGCGAACACCCAGATTCCGGTAAGGTTTTGATCTGGAGTAGCCCGGACTGGGCAGCCGGTGTCCGGGTGGAGCACATCTTCGCCAAAGACGGAAGGCCGCTTGGCTACTACGACGGCGAGGCTTGATGCGTTACGCCGTTCTGATCGAACCCGCTGGACCAAACTTTTCTGGTTACGTCCCTGACCTTCCAGGCTGCATCGCAACGGGGCAAACGACGGCCGATGTAGAGCAGAGCCTTCGGGAGGCGATCAGGTTTCATCTTGATGGTCTGATCGAAGACGGGACGCCGATACCGCCAGCCAGAACCATCGCCGAATATGTCGAGGCTTAAGAGTAAGACGCAAGGTCAAGGGTAAGTAGAATGCTTGAAATCAAAAACCTCCACGTGAAGCTTGCCGACGAGGACAAGGTCATCCTGGACGGCCTCGACCTCGTTGTACCGAAGGGCGAGGTTCACGCGATCATGGGCCCCAACGGTTCGGGCAAGTCGACGCTTGCCTATGTGCTGGCTGGCCGCGCCGGTTATGAGGTGACCGACGGCGACATCTTGTGGAACGGCGAAAGCCTGCTCGAGATGGCGCCCGACGAGAGGGCGGCTGCTGGTGTGTTTTTGGCGTTCCAATACCCGATGGAAATTCCAGGCGTCGCAGGCCTCACGTTTCTGCGGACGGCGACCAACGCGGTGCGTAAGAAGCGTGGTCTGGAGGAGTTGACGACGCCGGAATTCATGAAAGTTGTGCGCGGCAAGGCAGCCGCGTTGAACATTGATTTCGAGATGCTGAAGCGGCCGGTCAACGTCGGCTTCTCCGGTGGCGAAAAGAAGCGCTCGGAAATTCTGCAGATGGCGATGCTGGAGCCGAGCCTTTGCGTCCTGGATGAGACGGATTCGGGTCTCGACATCGACGCGCTGAAAATCGTGTCCGACGGCGTCAACGCGCTGCGATCGCCTGACCGCTCGATGCTGGTCATCACCCACTATCAACGTCTGCTCGACTATATCGTGCCCGACAAAGTGCACGTACTGGCGCGTGGTCGCATCCAGACGACCGGTGACAAGGACCTCGCCAAAGAGCTGGAAAAATCCGGCTATGCTGGCTTCGTGGATGCTGCGTAATGGATGGCCGGTCCGTGGAGGATAACATGCCCGTCGCCGTCATAAAAACCAAGTCGGAATTGGCGCTGTCCGAGCAGTTCCAAGCGGCGTTGCCGTCGCTTCCAGGTGGGCCCGAGGTCGCAACGCACCGCCGGGCGGCGATTGCCGCGTTCACCGAATTTGGCCTGCCCCACCGGCGGATCGAGGACTGGAAGTATACCGACCTCAGAACGGCGCCGAAAGATCCAGCGCTGCCGTCGGTCGACGCCACCGCCAAGCTCACCGTCGCTGACCTGATCGTTGCGCTCGGTCCGTTCATGAACATGGACGCCGCCCGCATCGTGTTCGTGAACGGTCACTTCCGTGCAGCCCTGTCGAACGTGACGGGCACGGACACGATCACCGTCACACCGTTGTCGGCCAGTTTCGATAGCCTCTCGCCGCTGAGCACGGACGCCATCACGGCCCTCAACACCGCCTTCGTCACAGATGGCGCTGTGATCGACATCCCCGACGGCGTGACGCTCGAGCAGCCGTTGCTGGTCGTGTCGCTGTCGGTAGGGCGTGATGCCAGACTATCGACCATCCGCAACCGGATCAGCGTCGGGGCTGGGGCGTCGGCGACCATCGCTGAACTATACTTGACGCTACCGGGCTCGACCGTTGACGGGCAAACCAACGCGCTGACCGAGGTGACGATTTCGCGGGGCGCGACTTTGACCCACGTAAAGGCGCTGTCTGAAGGCGGCCGGGCGACCCATTTGTCGAATTGGAATGTCAGCCTTGGCGCGGAGGCGAATTACCGCGCGTTCCAGCTGTCGTCTGGCGTCGCGTTGGCCCGCAACCAGATCGGCGTGACGTTCACGGGCGAGCACGCCAAAATCGATGTTTCCGGCACGTTCCTTGGACGTGGCTCCGACCACATCGACACGACATTGACCGTTGACCATGCCGTGCCGCACTGCGAGAGCCGGGAGTTGTTTGCAGGTGTACTCGACGGCCATGCGCGCGGCATCTTCCAGGGCAAGATCATCGTGCGGCCGCACGCCCAGAAATCCGACGGGAAAATGATGGCGCGGGCGCTGATGCTGTCGCCGGACGCGGAGTTCGATTCGAAGCCCGAACTCGAGATCTATGCCGATGATGTCGTGTGCGGTCATGGTTCTACGGCCGCAGAACTCGACGAAGACTTGATGTTTTATTGCCAGTCGCGCGGCATCCCGGCGGCAGAGGCGAGAGCGTTGTTGGTCAAGTCGTTCATCGGAGAAGCGATTGCGCGCGTAGACAATGAAGCAGTGCGAACCGCGCTGGAAGCGTGCGCCGACGCGTGGTTGGCTCAGGATCAGACAAACAGCGCCGTCACGTGACGCGTTGACCGGGTCGCCGGTTCGGCCGGGTCAGTGGCCGTGGCGCGAAGACAAAGGACGCCAAAATGGGCTACCAAGCCAAGGGCAACGAAATGACTGCTGCCGTACCGGCTGGCAACATGGCTGCGCCCTACGACGTTGCCCGGATCCGCGCCGATTTCCCGATTCTCTACCGCGAAATCTACGGCAAGCCGCTCGTCTATCTCGACAACGCCGCATCGTCGCAAAAGCCGCGTTCGGTGATCGAGGCGATGGACCACGCCTACCGGTTCGAATATGCCAACGTACATCGCGGGCTCCACTATTTGTCGAACACGGCGACGGCAAAATACGAGGAGGCGCGCGAAACCGTGCGCCGGTTCCTCAACGCTGCCAGCGTCGACGAGATCGTGTTCACCCACAACGCGACGGCGGCCATCAACATTGTGGCCGATGGCTATGGCCGCGGCCGGATCGGCGATGGCGACGAAATCGTGCTGTCGATCATGGAGCATCACGCCAACATCGTGCCGTGGCATTTCCACCGCGAGCGCAACGGCGCGGTACTGAAGTGGGTGCCGATGGACGACAACGGCGAACTGCTCATCGACGAGTTCGAGCGACTACTGACGCCGCGCACAAAGATTATCGCGCTAACGCATATGTCGAACGTGCTCGGTACGGTGAACCCGATCAAGGACATTGTCCGCATCGCGCACGCTCGCGGCATTCCGGTGCTGGTCGACGGCAGCCAATCAGCCGCGCACATGCCAGTCGACGTGCGCGATCTCGGCTGTGACTTTTTCGTGTTTACCGGGCACAAAACCTACGGCCCGACCGGCATCGGCGTGCTGTGGGCCAAGCGCGAGTATCTCGACCAGATGGCCCCGTTCGAGGGCGGCGGCAACATGATCGACAAGGTCACCGTCGACGAGATCACTTACAACGCGCCGCCCCATCGGTTCGAAGCTGGTACGCCGATGTTCGTCGAGGCGATTGGACTGGCAGCCGGGCTGTCGTATATGATGCAGGTCGGGCGCGACCGGATCGCCGCGCACGAGGCGATGATCGGTGCTTATGCGCACGAGCGGTTGTCAGAGCTGAACTGGTTGAAGCTTTACGGCAACGCTCCAGGCAAAGGCGCGATCTTTGCGTTTTCGATCGATGGCCTCCACCCGCACGACATCGCGACGATCATCGACCGCTCCGGCGTCGCGGTGCGCGCTGGGCATCACTGCGCACAGCCGCTGATGGACCGTCTCGGCGTGCCTGCGACCTGCCGGGCGTCGTTTGCTTTGTATTCGACGAAAGCCGAGGTCGACGCCCTTGTCGATAGCCTGCGCAAAGCCCACGAATTGTTCGCCTGAGCGAGGAGCGAAGATGGACACGGTAAATCTGCCCAACGACGACGTGATCTTGGCCACTGGCGGTCTGCCCGCCGCTGACATTCGAGCCGACGCCGCGCCAAACTCAGAGGCTGCCATGGTGGTTGAGCCGGTTGCGCCGGTGTCATCCGATGCGGCGAGCGCTACCCCCCCTGTGCTGGACGCAACAGCTAGCGAGACCGTGCCAGCCAACGCGATACCGCCTGAGGAGATCGACCGTCTGACCGGCGACATCGTCGCCGCGCTCAAGACCGTCTATGACCCCGAAATACCGTCCGATGTCTACGAACTCGGCTTGATCTATGCGATCGACATCGAGGACGACCGCACCGTGAAGATCGACATGACGTTGACGTCGCCGGGCTGCCCCGTTGCTGGCGAAATGCCCGGCTGGGTACAGAACGCCGTGAATTCCGTGCCGGGCGTCTCGCAAACCAAAGTCAATCTCGTATTCGATCCGCCTTGGCACCATGGGCGCATGTCGGACGAGGCGCGCCTTGCGCTGAACATGTTCTGACGACCTGATTTTTTTGCAGCGGCCGTCTTGAGCGGCTGTGCTCGACACTGCGGTTGAACATGCTCTAGAAGGCGCGGACCATTTTCTTACCCGCCGGCTGACTTGAGCCCGCAGGCCGCGATGAGACCGCCCCATGCCGAAACGTACCGATATCGATAGCATCTTGATCATCGGTGCAGGACCGATCGTGATCGGACAGGCGTGCGAGTTCGACTATTCGGGGACCCAGGCTTGTAAAGCTCTCAAGGCCGAGGGCTACCGGATCATTCTCGTCAATTCGAACCCGGCGACGATCATGACCGATCCGGAGCTGGCGGACGCGACTTATATCGAACCGATCACGCCCGATATCGTCGCCAAGATCATTGCGGCCGAGAAAAAGGCGCGGCCCAACGACAAGCTCGTCGTGCTGCCGACGATGGGCGGCCAGACGGCGCTGAACACCGCGTTGGCGCTCGATAAGACGGGCATTCTAAAAGCGCTCGATGTCGAGATGATCGGCGCCAAGGCCGAGGCGATCGACAAGGCCGAGGACCGCCAGTTGTTCCGCGAGGCGATGCGGAAAATCGGCCTCGAGACGCCAATGTCGATGATCGTCAACAATCGCGGCGAGGCGTCGGCGGCGTTGGAACACGTCGGGCTGCCTGCGATTTTGCGGCCGTCGTTCACGATGGGCGGCACGGGTGGCGGCATTGCCTACAACCGCGAGGAATACTTCGAGATTATCGAGCGCGGGCTCGATGCGTCGCCGACCTCGCAGGTTTTGGTCGAGGAAAGCGTGCTCGGCTGGAAAGAGTACGAGATGGAGGTCGTCCGCGATACCGCCGACAACTGCATTATCGTGTGCTCGATCGAGAATATCGATCCGATGGGCGTACACACCGGCGACAGCATCACGATCGCACCTGCGCTGACGCTGACCGACAAAGAATACCAGATCATGCGCGATGCCTCGATCGCGGTGCTGCGCGAGATCGGCGTCGAGACCGGCGGGTCGAACGTTCAGTTCGCGGTTAACCCTGCCGATGGACGCCTCGTCGTCATCGAGATGAACCCGCGCGTGTCGCGCTCGTCAGCGCTTGCGTCCAAAGCGACGGGCTTCCCGATCGCCAAGGTGGCGGCGCGTTTGGCCGTCGGCTACACCATGGACGAGCTCGCCAACGACATTACCGGCGGCGCGACGCCAGCCTCGTTCGAGCCGACAATCGACTACATCGTGACGAAGATCCCGCGCTTCGCGTTCGAGAAGTTTCCCGGCGCCGATGCCACTTTGACGACGTCGATGAAGTCGGTTGGCGAGGCCATGGCAATCGGGCGCACGTTCGCTGAAAGCCTGCAAAAAGCGCTGCGCTCGATGGAAACGGGCCTTAGCGGCCTCGACGATATTGCGTTCGAGGGCCTCGGCGAGGGCGACGACAAGAACGTTATTCGCGAGCAGCTCGCGCGTCCGCGTCCCGACCGGATCTTGAAGGTCGCGCAGGCGATGCGGCTCGGCTTCCCGCGCGCCGAGATCCAGACCAGCTGCCGGATCGATCCGTGGTTCCTTGATCGCATCGAGGAGATCGTGGCGATGGAGGCGCGAGTCATTGCTCACGGTGTGCCGAAATCGGTCGAATTGCTGCGCGAACTCAAGGGGATGGGGTTTTGCGATGCCCGTCTGGCAAAGCTGGCGGGGACAACCGAGGCGGCGGTGACGGCGCTGCGCCTCGAGCTTGGCGTGCGGCCGGTCTACAAGCGCATCGACACGTGTGCTGCCGAGTTCGCGTCGCCGACGCCGTATATGTATTCGACCTACGAGCCAGGGCTCGCCATCGACGAGGCGACAGGTGAGGCGGCGCCCAAAAGCGAGGCAGACGTCAGCGCGCGCCGCAAGGTCATCATTCTCGGCGGCGGACCCAACCGCATCGGCCAGGGCATCGAGTTCGACTACTGCTGCTGCCATGCCTGCTTTGCACTGACCAAGGCCGGGTTCGAGACCATCATGGTCAATTGCAATCCGGAAACCGTGTCGACCGACTACGACACCTCCGACCGGCTCTATTTTGAGCCGCTGACCGCCGAGGACGTGCTCGAGATCATTCGCGCCGAACAGGCAGCTGGCGAGGTGTTGGGCGTCATCGTGCAGTTCGGTGGGCAGACGCCGTTAAAACTTGCCGCAGCGCTGTCGGCTGCCGGCGTTCCAATCCTCGGCACGTCGCCGGACGCCATAGACCTAGCCGAGGACCGCGACCGGTTCTCGATCCTCATCGACAGCCTCGGTCTGCGCCAGCCTGAAAGCGGGATTGCCCGCGCTCCGGGCGAAGCCCGCGCCATCGCCGACCGGGTGGGGTATCCCGTCGTCATCCGGCCGTCTTATGTGCTCGGCGGCCGCGGCATGGAAATCGTCTATGACGGAGCCGCGATCGACCGCTACATCACCAAGTTGTCGGCGACACTGGCCGCGCCGTCGGACCTCGCGGTGTCCAATTCGCGTCCGTTGCTGGTCGACCGCTATTTGACGGATGCCGTCGAGGTCGATGTCGATTGTATAGCCGATGGTCGCGACACGTTCATCGCGGGCATCATGGAACACATCGAAGAGGCCGGTATCCATTCCGGAGACAGCGCGTGCTCGCTCCCGCCCTATTCGCTGGCGGCTGAAACCATCGCCGAAATCGAACGCCAGACCCACGAGATTGCTCTGGCCTTGAAGGTCGTCGGGCTGATGAACGTGCAGTTCGCGATCAAGAACGGCGAGGTCTACATTCTCGAGGTCAACCCGCGGGCCTCGCGCACCGTGCCGTTCGTTGCCAAGGTGGTCGGTATCCCCGTTGCTGCCATCGCGTCGGAGGTCATGGCCGGGCGGCCGCTGGCGAGCTTCAACCTGAAGCAACCCAAGCTTGGCCACATCGCGGTCAAGGAGGCCGTGTTCCCGTTTGCGCGTTTCCCAGGTGTCGACCCCGTGCTGGGGCCCGAAATGCGCTCGACGGGCGAGGTGATGGGTATCGACCGCGATTTTGCGATGGCGTTTTGCAAGAGCCAGATGGGCGCTGGGACCATTCTGCCGACAACGGGCACGGTGTTCGTCTCGATGCGCGATGGCGACAAGGACCGCGTACTGGCGCCGCTCAAAGACTTGCAGGCGATGGGCTTTAAAATCATCGCCACGCGGGGGACGAAGCGGCACCTCGAAGCCAACGGCATTCCGTGCGAAACGATCAACAAGGTTCTCGAAGGCCGACCGCACATCGTCGATGCCATGAAAAACCGCGACGTGGCTTTGGTTTTCAATACGACCGAGGGCGTCAAAGCGCTGGCCGACAGCAAGGACATTCGGCGCACGGCCTTGCTCAACCACATTCCCTATTATACAACTTTGGCCGGTGCAGTGGCCGTGACGAAAGCCATCTCCGCGTTGAAAGCGGGGAGCGTCCAAGTTGCGCCGCTGCAGTCGTACCTGACCGGTCGCGAAGGATAACCGGCCTTGCTGGAGTGTTATCGCCACGATAACGCCCCATCGCATAGGCCACGTTAGGGGCGACGTGTTCGGCACCCAATGCGTCCCGATCGGGACTGTCGTTTGACAGTTTCGGTCAGGCAACCCGTGTTCGGTCAGTCAACCCGTGTTCGGTCAGTCAACCCGTGTTCGGTCAGGCAACCCGTGCTGGGTCAGGCAACGCTTGGCAGGCACGCCCTCTTTATGAAATCCTAGGACCGCCCGGGTTGGGCGTCACGATGTGGTTCCGGCAATGGCTGGACCCAAAAAGGAGACTATACTATGTCGCTGGAGCGCATTCCGATGACCCTCGACGGCTTCCGAAATCTGGAGGTCGAGCTCCATCGTTTGAAAGCCGAGGAGCGCCCGCGGATCATTCAGGCGATCTCCGAAGCCCGGGCACTCGGCGATTTGTCCGAAAATGCCGAATACCACGCGGCCAAAGAAGCCCAGGGCCAAAACGAGGCCCGCGTCTCCGACATGGAAGACAAGCTGTCACGAGCCGAAGTGATCGACACGTCGTCGTTATCGGGCACGACCGTCAAGTTCGGCGCGACCGTAACGGTCGTCGACGAGGATACGGACGAAAAGGTCAGGTATAAGATCGTCGGCGATACCGAAGCCAACGTCCGCGATGGCAAGATCTCGATCTCGTCACCGATCGCGCGAGCTCTAATCGGCAAAAGCAAAGGCGATGCGATCGAGGTCATCACGCCAAAGGGCGCGCGCAGCTACGAATTGGTCAAGATCGAGTGGAAATGACGCGCGCTGGGACGGGCTTACAGGGGCTAGCGGGGGCGACTTTGGCGGCGTGACTGTTGCCGAATAGCAACAGTCGAGATGCGAATACAAGGTAAAAGCATCGGCGGAGCTTTCGCAAATCTCTGAGATCGTTATCGAAACAGCAATAAAAGCAATCCATTATCCTTACCTATCAATGCGGTGCGGTTACGAGCTGTGACTGCGTTGGAAAACAAATTGGTAACTCAGTGTCGCCCTCGGCTTTCGTCCACGGGCGCGCGTCTAGTGGAGAAGCGTAAGATGAAGCGAGTTTTGCTGATCGCCTGCCTGAGCCTCCTCGGCGCAGTCCCGGCCGTTGCCCAGTCGAAGTATCCAGTTGCCGCCGACGGTACGACCAACGTTGCAGATTGCGCCAAGGCCCCAGCCGAGGCCCGCGACGATTGCATTAGCCGTGCCCGCCCCATGACGGGCAAGGCACTGGCCGAATTCACCAAAGCGGCCGAAGCTGCTGAGGCAAAAGCCGCTAAAGCCGCATCGGCTGCTGCGCCTGCCACCGTGGCGAAGGTCGCTGCCACAAAGCTGTCGGCCGCCGACAAAGCCAAGAACCGCGCTGCCGCGAAAGCCGCCAAGCGTGCTCAAATCCGCTACAACAAAGCCCGGGTCGCAAGTGCGCCGAAGGGCCTTAAAGTTGCCAGCGACGGTTCCACCGACATCAACCAGTGCGGGTCGGTTCGTCCGCAACTGTTCGACGCATGCATCAGCCGCGCGCGCCCGCTGACCACCAAGGCGCTCGCCACCTACACGGCCCAGCGGACTGCGGCCGCGGCCAAGGCTGCTGCAAAGACTGTTGCTGCTAAGTCTGAACCAGCGAAAGCTGCGACAAAGGTCGAGCCAAAGGCCGCCGAAACCAAGACGGTTGCTGCCACGAAAATTGAGCCGGCAAAGGTCGAAGCGAAGGTCGCGGCTCCCGCCAAGCCGATCCTCGACGTCAAGGGCTTCGTGATCGCCAAAGACGGTACGACCAACGTTGCCGATTGCGCGAAAGCCAAGCCGGAATTCAAAAACGAGTGCATCAGCCGCGCTCGTCCAGTCACGGGTGCCGAGATCTACGGTAAGACTGGAAAGACCGGCAAGGGCGGCTAAGCGACGTGGTGACTAAGCGGTCGCCGCGACCGATAGGGATGCCAACGGCCTGCCTGGCGGCGGGCCGTTTTTTTTGGCCAGCCGGTTCGGCGGTCGAAATGTTGCAAACAAAAAAGCCCCGGTCCGTTGATCGGGCGACGGACCGGGGCTTTCAAAAGTTTCAGCGCTGCTGTGTTTAGGCCGTTGCGACGGCGGGAACCATAGCCTTAGCCAGGTCCGACTTGAGGCGGCGGAGGTCGGGCGACAGGGCGTCGTTCTTGACTTTGGTCAGATACGCATCGAGGCCGCCGTTATGCTCAACGGTGCGCAGCGCCTGGGCGCAGGCGCGGACCCGGATTTTGCGGCCGAGTTTCTCGCTCATCAGCGTAACGTTACAAAGGTTCGGGCGGAACTTGCGCTTCGTCTTGTTTTCGGCGTGGCTGCGGTTTTGGCCCGACATGGGCAACTTACCGGTCAGCTCGCAACGGCGGGTCATCTCGGTCACTCCGGTGGCAGTCGCCGGGAATTGAGCTCGAACCCGGCGTGGCCGTGGTTGTGCTGATCCCAGTGGCGGGGATGGAAAACAGGTCTGACGCCGGAGTGCCCTCCAGCGACGATCATCGGTCGTGTGCCCGAACTCAGTGCGCCCGTCAAGCCGCTGTCACATCGGGCGATCGAGTTGTCATGGGCGCGGTGGAGCGGCGGGTCCGGTGGCTGGCGCTTCGGCCGCTGGCGCTGCGATCGGTTTGGGCGGCTTGCGTTGCCCGTTAGGTGCAGCTGGCGCCGCGCCAAGATTTGCCGGGGGCTCGCTCGCAGCTGTGTCCGGCACGGGTTTCGGCTTTGGTTTTGGCTGCGCAGGCGTTTTAGCAGGCGCCCCGATCCCGGAGCCTGGATTTGCCGTCGGAGCAACGGCAGGACCCGGGGGCGTTTTCGCAGGTGGGGGCGTTTTCGCAGGTGGGGGCGATTTCGCAGGTGGGGCCGCTGTCGCGTTAGAGGCGCCGGTGGGAGCCGCAGCGGCGGGCGGTGGCGCTTCCAACGCCTGGGCGGCGGCTGCGGCGGCCGTGCCACCTGGTGACAGACGCACCTGCCCGCAGCGGAATTGCAGCTGCTCTTCGAGTTCGATCCAACGGGCAACGCGCTTCAGTTGCTGCGGATTTGCGTTGCTTTTAGCCCAGCTTGCGCCGCGCTCCATCAGGCGTGGAACGTCGCCGTAGAGTTCGGTCTGTTCGGCGCGAGCTTTCTCGCACGTCGCCGGGTCGAGGGGCACTGCAGACGCCGGGACGCTGATCGAGACGGCGGCAGAGCCGGCAACCGCGGCGGAACCGATGTAGACTGCGATCAGGCGATGCAGGCCGGTCGTCATGGGTCGCTCACCTTTGTATCGCCCATCCGGGCCTGCTTGTGGCTGAACGAGATCAGCCGAACGCGTCGAGAATACCAATGAAGTCGGCGGCCTTGAGGCTTGCGCCACCAACGAGCGCGCCGTGGACGTTGGGCACCGCCATGAGCGCCCGGGCGTTCGACGCCTTGACCGAGCCGCCGTAAAGCACGCGGATGGATCGTCCAGCCTCACCGAAACGCGCGCCGAGTTCGTCGGCAAGCGCGGCATGGACGCGTGCAACGTCGTCGATCGAGGGCGTGAGGCCCGAGCCGATCGCCCACACCGGCTCATAGGCAACGACCGTGTTGGCAGCCAGCACGCCGTCGGTTAGCGGGTCCGATAGCTTATCGGGCAGCAAATCGGGCAGCGATCTGGCCAGTTGGCGCCGCACGACGGCCTCGGTCAGACCGGCCGCGCGCTGACCCAGCGTTTCACCGACGCACACGATGGCGGTAAGCCCGGCGCGATGGGCAGCCGCAACCTTGGCCTTGACGTCGCAGTCGCGTTCGCCATGGGCAGCCCGCCGCTCGCTGTGGCCGACGATGACGGCTCGCGCGCCAGCATCGGCCAGCATTTCAGACGAAAGATCGCCGGTGAAGGCTCCCGAGGCGAGGGCGTGGCAGTCCTGCGCGCCGATGAGAAGTTCGCTGCCCGACAGTATGGCAGCCATTGGCGCAATCAGCGTGGCGGGTGGGCAGATCATGACGACGGGTCTCGCCACGTCGGGTTTAATGAGGTCGGGGCGACCAGCTGCAGGTGCTGACGTTCGCAGTGCTGCCGCGATGGCCTCCGCCTCGGTCAATGCCGACTTGAGGCCGTTCATCTTCCAGTTTCCGACGAGCAACGGGCGAAGTGCCATGGGTGTCCTTTGGGGGTCCTTTGGGGGTCCGTCGGTTGGTTGCTCTGGCGTGGCTCGAAGACCGGCTTTGGTCCTCGACCGAGGGGTCGCGGGGTAACTGCCGCCCGCGTTTGTGGCTCCTGCGTTTGTGC
>JAWXCP010000101.1:0-10035 GCA_034408685.1 Hyphomicrobium aestuarii
CGCTCGCGCAGGCGATCCTCGCCGCCGTCGACATGCCGGCCCGTTGGCGCCGCCGCCTTGCCGGGCTCCATGGCCGGCCCGAGGCCTTCCGCGCTGAACTCGCCCGGTTGTCGACGATGCCGGGGTCGCAGGCGCAAGATCTCGGGCAACTCCTGGGCCCGCATGTCCGAGCTGACCTGTTGGACCGGCTGGCCGCGACGCATGACACGCGGACCGCGAAGGCGGACCAGATCGCGATCGTGGCGGGCCATCTCGAAGCCTGCTCGCTCGATCCTATCGGCGTGCGGACCCTCGATGACCTTGCTCAATCGCTGGCAGCGCTCGCCCGCGACGCCGTGGCACGTCCACTAGACCCGGAGGCCACCGCCGTGATCGAGCGCTATGCCGGTATCACGTGTCGTCTGGCCGATCTCCCTACGGCGTTGAGCCGTCTCGCCGCCGACACGGGGGTTGCGATAGGCCCGGCCATTGCCTCGGTCGAGCGCCGGGTCGCCGCGCTGGAGACCGCCGATGTCGATGTCGGGCGGATTTCGTTTTGCGGCGAGTTCGGCCGCTCGCTCGCTTATTATACGGGCTTCGTCTTCGAGATCGGCGTTCCAGACCTGCCGCAGTCGAGCCCGATTGCCGGCGGCGGGCGCTATGATGGCCTGATGCGCGCGTGCGGCGCCCGCTGCGACGTGCCAGCCGTTGGCGCGGCGATCCATACCGAGCGCCTCCTGTCGGCGCTTGCCGGAGGCACCGCGCCATGACCGAGAACATGACCCGAGACACGAGTGCCGCCGCCGTGCCTCTTGAACCTCCCCAAGACGACCAAGCCACCGGGCGCGTCGTGCTGGCCGTTCCGTCCAAGGGGCGGCTGATGGACGACAGCCTCGCCGCACTGGCTGAGGCTGGCCTGACTGTCCGCCGCCCGGCCAATGTGCGCGGTTACCGTGGCAGTTGCGACGAGGTGCCCGAAATCGAGGTCGCGTTCGTGTCCGCCTCCGAGATCGCCCGACACGTGCTGACCGGCTCGGCGCACTTCGGTATCACGGGCGAAGATCTGGTCCGCGAGTACGGCTCCGACGACGAGACCCGCGCTGAGATTATCCGACCGCTCGGTTTCGGCCATGCCGACGTCGTGGTCGCCGTGCCGAACTTCTGGATCGACATCGCAACGATGGCCGATCTCGACCGGCTGGCCGACGTGTTCCGCGCCCGCTACGGCCGCCCGCTGCGGGTTGCAACCAAGTATCTGAACCTGACCCGCCGCCATTTCGCCGCCCACGGTGTTTCGGATTACCGTCTTGTTGAGAGCACGGGCGCAACCGAAGGCGCGCCGGCCGCGGGCACCGCCGACCTCATCGTCGACATAACGTCGACGGGCGAAACATTGCGCGCCAACGGCCTTCGCATCCTGGCCGATGGCGTGATCTTGCGGTCGGAGGCGAACTTGTTTCGCTCGCGCTCGGCCCCCGCAAGTTTTGCGATCGGCGCGATCTCGGGCGAAATCATCCGCCGTTTAACACAGCGGGCCTGACCGCTCGGACGATCGCAGCCGAATGCCAGTATTGTCCGTTTCCCTGCGGAACGTTCTCCAACCCAGTGCGTTGAACCCGCAACTTGGTTGGAAAAAGGACGTCTCCCATGTTCTTGCGTATTGACAAACTTCAGGTCGAACTTCCAGCGCCCAAACGCGCCAATCCGAATGAAGCTGCGGCGCTGCAAGAGTTGCTCGGCGGCAAATACGGAGAGATGTCGACGCTCGGGAACTATATGTTTCAAAGCTTCAATTTCCGCAGCAAAGCCAAATTGCGCCCGTTCTACTCGCTCGTTGCGAGTATTACGGCAGAGGAGCTGGGACACGTCGAACTCGTCAGTAACGGCGTTGCGATGGTGAACAACGGTCCAGACACGAAAAACGGCGACGCTGAAGATGGTGGCGACATCTCAGGTGCACCGTTTGCCGATATGAAGGACATCCGGCTTGCGGCAGCATTCTTATCGAACGGTGGCGGATCAACGCCGGTCAATAGTAATGGGGCATCCTGGAACAACGATTTCGTAACGACAACTGGAAACGTCGTCGTCGATCTCCTGCACAATTTCCACCTCGAATGCGGCGCACGGCTTCACAAGCTGCGCGTTTATGAAACGCTGACGGACCCGACTGCGCGCGAAGTGTGTGGCTATCTACTTGTGCGCGGTTCTGTACACGCGCACGCCTATGGTCTGGCGTTGAAAAACATCACCGGCGTCGATATCGAAAAAATGCTGCCCACGCCGAACATTCCATTGGGCAATATTCCCGAATGCCAGAAATATCTCGACGAAGGCTCGCACCGGCGCCTCTATACCTTCAGCCCGGGCGACTACAAAGAAATCGCGGGCATCTGGGGTAATGGCGAGACCGCCCTGGCTGGCGATCCGCCGGGTGAACTCGAAGTCGTCGAGGGCGCGCCAGACGGTGGAAAAATCCACCAGCTCACCGGCGTGCCGTCCGCGTTCACACCCGATTACGCACCAGAAGAAATGTTCGAGATCGCCTCGAAACTCTACAAAAAATCACGCTGAGCGCCGTTGCCCAGTTGGATTATCCAGCGCGAATGCCCCTCGCAGGGTCGCACCTCCACGTCCGCATTCGTGATCATCACGTTATTCGCTAACATTGAAAGTCACCCATGGCGTCTATCAACAAACTAAAGTTAGGTATCCTTGCAATGGTGATTGGTCTCAATCCCGCCAAAGCATTTGCGGCGCCCGCCGCTACGGTTATTGATGGGAAATATCAAATCGAAACCTTGGCGACGCTCGACCATCCCTGGTCGATCGCCGCCCTGCCTGATGGCCGGTTGCTGCTGACCGAAAAGCCCGGCCGTTTGCGGATGTTTGCTGACGGCAAATTATCCGAGCCGATTTCCGGGATGCCGGCGGTTGCATATCGCGAGCAAGGCGGTCTGCTGGCCGTGGCCGTTGATCCGGCGTTTGCGGAAAACAAGTATATTTATTTGTCGTTCGCACAAGCGGCGGAGCAGCAACCCACTGACGCGAAAGAGACGATCGACAAGCGGCTCGGCGAAAATCAAAAAGTCGACGATGTTACGCTCAAGGGTCTCGCCGTGGCACGGGCGCGTCTGGACGATGGCAAACTCAATGACCTGACGGTCATCTGGCAGCAGGTACCAAAGACCATCGGCCGTGGATATTTCGGCGGGCAACTGGCGTTCGCGAAAGACGGTACCTTGATGATCACGTCCGGCGATCGTCAGCAATTCGAGCCCGCGCAGGATCTGATGTCGAATATCGGAAAAATAGTCCGGATCAATTCGGACGGCTCACTTCCATCCGGAAATGCGTTCCCTGATCGTCAAGACGCCAGGGGCGACATCTGGTCGTTTGGCCATCGCAATCCACTCGGCATCTTGCTCGACCGCGCAACCGATACGTTATGGTCACACGAGATGGGCCCGAAGGGTGGCGACGAAGTCAATCTGATAAAGCAGGGCGCCAATTACGGTTGGCCGAAGACGAGCGAGGGTGTGCACTACAACGACGCCGCTATCCCAAAGCATGCCACGGACCGCGACATCAACCGCCCGGCCCTCGCGTGGGTACCCGCAATTTCGCCAGCCGGTTTCGCGATGTACACTGGCGACGCGTTCCCTGCATGGCGCGGTAAGGCGCTGATTGGTGGTCTGTCGGCGAAAGCTCTTGTCGTCGTTTCGCTAGACGCTGCCAACAATAAAGCTGTCGAAGTCGAGCGCATCACTATGGATCGCCGCATTCGCGATGTGATGGTTGCCGATGACGGTACGCTGTATCTGATCGGCGATGCACCAGATGGTGCCCTGCTCAAAATGACGCCGGTCAAAGCCGAGCGCGGCGCCAGTAACTGATCCTATTAGTTGCTGCATGACATCAAGGCCCATTCGAGCTTCACGCGGGATGGGCCTTTTTCACATCGAGCCGCACGACCATCACAGCGATGGCTGAGCGATCTCAAACGACACCCGGCAGGGTCAAATCGGCCTCGCGTAATGCGCCAGCTTTCTGCGCGGCTTCGAGGGCAGCGGCGAGGTCTTCACGTGCCTTCTCGGCTTGACGCTGTCGGTCCCACAGGCCGGCATAGAGACCCCCCTTGGCGATCAGTTCGGAGTGCGTGCCGCGTTCGACGATCTCACCCTTATCGAGCACGATGATCTGATCGGCGTGGATGATGGTCGACAGGCGGTGGGCGATGACCAATGTCGTGCGATCCTTGGCCACCCGGTCGAGTGCCGACTGGATCTCACGCTCGGTGTGGCTGTCGAGCGCGCTGGTCGCCTCGTCGAGGATTAGGATAGGCGGCCCTTTCAGGATCGTGCGAGCGATCGCGATGCGTTGCTTTTCGCCGCCGGACAACTTCAAGCCCCGCTCGCCAACCATCGACTTGTAACCGTCCGGCATCGTCCTGATGAAGCCATCGATCTGGGCCAATTGTGCCGCCTCTTCGATGTCGGCATCGCTGGCGTCGGGACGGCCGTAGCGGATGTTGTAGAGGATCGTGTCGTTGAACAGCACGGTGTCTTGCGGCACCACGCCGATGGCCGCCCGGACGGAGGCCTGCGTCACGTCGCGGATGTCGTGTCCATCGATCGTCACCCGGCCAGCGCTGATGTCATAGAACCGGAACAAGATCCGCGAGATTGTCGACTTGCCCGCGCCTGATGGCCCGACGATCGCAACCATTTGGCCAGCCGGGACCTCGAACGACACCGATTTCAGGATCGGCCGGGCGGGATCGTAGGCAAAACTCACGTTCTCGAACTTGATCGCGCCTTTTGACGCAGTCAGGGGCGGCGCGCCGGGTTTGTCTGTAACTTCTGGGGCTTCTTCCACCAGGGCGAACATCGTCTCGAGATCGACGAGGCCTTGCTTGATTTCGCGGTAAACCATGCCGAGGAAGTTGAGTGGGATCGACAGCTGGATCATCAGCGCGTTGATCATGACGAAGTCGCCGACCGTCAGCGTGCCGTTGATTACGCCGCGCGCCGACAGCACCATCGCGACCGTCATGCCGACCGTGAAGATCAGCGCTTGGCCAAAGTTCAAGAGGCCGAGCGAGTAGTAGGTTTTGACACTCGCTTCTTCATAGCGGCGCATGGAGCTATCGAAGCGCTTGGCTTCGAGGCCCTCGTTCCCGAAATACTTGACCGTCTCGTAGTTCAACAAGCTGTCGACGGCCTTGGTATTGGCGTCGTTGTCGCTGTCGTTCATCTCGCGGCGAATCTGGATGCGCCATTCGCTCGCGACGAAGGTGAACCACATGTAGGCGGCAATGGTCGCCAGCACGATCAACACGTAGACGAAGCTGAAATACCAAATCAGCAATCCGCATACGAGGATCACCTCAAGTGCAGTCGGCGTCAGCTGAAGGACGCCCATGCGCAGGATCAATTCGACGCCGCGGTTGCCGCGCTCGATGACCCGCGACAGCCCGCCCGTGCGGCGCTCCAAGTGAAACCGCAATGACAGTTTATGGAGATGCTGGAACGTGCGGTTGTTGAGTTGGCGCGCGGCGTTCTGCCCAACGCGGGTGAACAACACGTCGCGGATCTGGTTGAGGCCGGCCATCACCACGCGGGCGAGACCGTAGGCCAGGATGAGCGAAATTACGACCGTGGCGGCAACTTTGGCCGGATCGGTCACGCCACGCGTCAAAGCATCGGTGGCTTCCTTGAAAAACACCGGAACGGCGACGGTGACGATTTTTGCGACGACGAGCACCGCGAACGCGGCGACGACATTTCGGCGCAGATCGGGGCGGCCCTCTGGCCAGACGAACGGCAGTAGCCCGCGCAGCACGGTCGAGTGGTCTGCCCGGTTCTGCAGCATCAACGGGTCGCTCTTTGGACCTCCCGTTTTGGCCTCAGCGGGGTGGTGCCCCGGATGATGGCCTGCCGGAGGGTGTCCAGCGGGTTGAACAGAGGCGTGGCTTGCGGGGTGAGCTGCCGCCAGCCCGTGTGAAGTTGGTCGCATATCGTGTCTGTGGCTCCGTGACGGGATGCGGGCGTCGCGCCATCCGCTTGGCCGTCGGCTCATTGTGTGGGCGCTAGACCTAAACCCGCTACTGATCTGACGCTAGCGTCATGGCCGCGCGGCCGATGGGTCAAGCCGTGTCAAGCAGGCGGCGCTCAGGGCCGGATGGCTTCGCCGCCGACAAACCGAGCCGATACGCGCTCTGACGGCATCAGTCCCGGTGGCGATGGTTCGGTCATTGACGTCGCGCTCGACGATGTGACCGGCACCGGCCACGCATTCGGCCGTGTATTTGGCTTGATGCCGCCGACGCCAGCAACGATCTCGCGGGGCAGGTCGATCAGTACATCGGCACGGCGTGGTAGGGGCAGGAAGAACCGCTGGCATGGGAAAATCAGGGCCGGATCGGCGATCTTCGATGCATTCGCCCGCACGATCTGCATATAGCGCGCGCCGCGGTCGTAGTGCCGACGCGATATCCGCCAAAGATTGTCGCCACGTTTGACAACGTAAGTGCCCGGGGGATCGATTTTGCGCCCGGCAGCTTTGCAGCGTCTGGACCCTGAGCCAGCTGTCCTGGTGAGCTGCGGACGTTCATCGGCGGCCGTTCCATCGGCACGGTCGCTCGATGTACCGGTGGTTTTGGTCTGACTGGTGCTCTCGCCGTCGAGTCGCCGCAAAATGGCGGTGCCAGCTTTCGAGGCCTCGGTGGCCAATTCGCCCGGCGATGGCGGCTTCCGGTCGGCAACCGCAGCGGGGGACGGCGAGGCTGTATTTGGCGCAGTCGTTGACGGTGCAGCCGTCTTGGCCGGCGGGACTGCTGCAGCGGCTGTTTTGGCTTCACCGGCCTTGCGTGCGGTCTCACGATTGTCGGCGGCGACGCGTTCGGCCTCTTCACGCTCGAGATTTTTCCGTTCGACCTCGCGGCGGTCAGCGTCGCGTTTTTCCGCAGCCTCACGCTTTTCGGTAGCCTTAAGCTCAGCCTCGCGCTTTTGCGACGCGACGCGGTCGGCCTCCTTGCGTTCGGCGTCTCGGCGGGCTTGGTCGATTTTCGGCTGGTCTGGACCTGCCGACACCTTCGGCGGAGCTGGAACCGGCGGAGCGGCGGCCACGGGCTGGTCCGTGGGCACACGTCCGTTCGTTGCCGATGCCTTCGCCCGAGAATCCTGTGCAGTCCGGGCTTCCTGCGCGGTCCGAGCAGCCTCTGCGACCCGTTGACGGGCGCGGGTCGCCGCGTCGGCTGGCAACGCGTCCGCTGGCGGCGCGGCCGCCGTTTCGGTCGGCTTGATTTCGGCCGGATTTGCGGGTTCCACTGGTGCGGGTTCCACCGGACGGGCGATTTGCGGCAACGGCGTTTTGGCTGGTTCCGCCAATTTCCGACGTCGCTCCGCCTCAATCGCGGCTTCGGTCGGCACCGAAAGCTCGCGGTTCACGATGTCCCGGTATTCGCGGTTGGCGCGATCGACCCAATTGCCGATCCCAGCCAGCGCATCGTCGATAGGACCAATCCCGGTCCATGCTTCCGGCACCGCTGTCGGCCGACCGAGGGGCGGCGGGCTCGAGATCGGCGGAATGGCGGCCGGCGGGCTGGAGCGCGGCGCGCCAGATGCCCCAGGTTGCGTCCCGGGCTGCGAGTTGGATTGCGCCCTCAGATCGGCGTTGGTCAAAAGCACAGCATTTGGCACCAGCACGGCCGTCGCCAGCACGAGGAGAACAGACGCACGGCCGAACGTCTGCGCCAACCACGGCACAAGTCTACGGCGGACCCGCACCGGGAACTCGGCTTTGATTGGTATGCCCGCCATGCCCGCCGTGGGTTTTTTCACCATTGCGTCACGCATACTTTCCGTCAGCGCGCCGAAACAAGGCGCGGATGTTTCGGCCAAAATCGCCCAGCCGATGGCCGATCAACGGGTTTGCCTGGCTGGTAACAGCTCATTAACCCGGCAGCCTTGCCAACGCAAACTGCAGCCATCATGTCGTGGATCCGGGCAAGTGCTTGGCCGCCAATGAACCTACTGTTCATGCGGATGAGGATATCTGTCCAATCTCGACGCGCAGCCCCTGCCATGATTGTGCAATGCTGGGCCGCTAACGATTTTGATATGAAAAAGAACAAGGTTTTGGACGACATGGCTCGCACGGCGACCCGAAATCCGGGCATCCTAACGGACACACAAAAAACCAGTGCTGGTCCCGCCAGTTCGCGCATTTCTTCGGTGTGCGTTTACTGCGGCTCGGGAAAAGGCCGTAACCCAAAATATGCCGAAGCTGCCCAGGTTCTCGGCCAGGCGCTGGCGGCCCGCAACATCGGCCTCGTCTACGGCGGCGGCGGGCTCGGCCTGATGGGGGAAGTTGCGCGCGCCACCTTGTCGGCGGGCGGCCATGTCACCGGCATCATCCCCGAGTTCCTGATGCAAAAGGAACACGCGCTCGAAAACGCGACCGAACTCATCGTCACCGGCGACATGCACGAGCGCAAACGGCTGATGTTTGAAAAATCGGACGCCTTCATCGCGCTGCCCGGTGGCATCGGCACGCTGGAAGAACTCGTTGAGCAGTTGACGTGGGCCCAGCTTGGTCGTCACCAAAAGCCGATCGTGCTGGCCAACATCGACGGCTTCTGGAGCCCGTTCCTCGAACTGCTGCGCCATATGAAGTCGGAAACCTTCATCCGGTCCGGCCTCGACGTGACATTCACCGTCGTCGACCGCGCCGACCAGATCGTGCCGGCCGCAGAGGCCCAGGCCCATGCGCAGGCGACTTTATCGGCAGCCGAACTGCCCGATGGCGTCTCGATCGCGCTGTTCTGACGACGCGCCACAGACCGCTGCGATGTGGAAACTGTTTGCAAGGCGTTTTGGGGAGCGTGTCGCGCTTCGCGCCCGGGTTAGGCTGGTCTAGATGCCGTTACGGCTGGGCAAATGCGAGCCCACCGGCCAAACTCGGTCCCGAGACCTTCGCAAACACCACCGCAGGAGGGTTGCCATGACGACTGCGAACGGCGCCCCTGCCGAGCGCGCAACCGCGCCGCCGCTACCCCCACTCGCCGGGGCCAGCGCTGGCCTGTCGCTCTTGCGCGATCGCCGCATCATCATGCTCGCCGTGCCGGTTACGGCCTATCTCGCGCTCACCGGTTATGTCGCGCTTGGCAGCATCGGCATTGCGCTGGCCGTCGCCGTCAGCGTGCTCCTCGTTATGTTCGGCCCGCGTATCCCTGCCGAGGCCATGCTGTCCGTCTATCGCGCCCGAGCCCTGTCCGCCGGCCAAGGCTCCAGCCTGCGTGAGATCGTGTCGACGGTGTCGGCACGGGCTGGTCTCGCCGAGCCACCAGCTCTGGCCATTATCCCGTCGCTCGCCATCGGAGCGTTTTCGGTTGGCCACGGACCGCGTAAGGCGATCCTCGTGACCGAGGGCCTCCTGAGACGCCACTCGTTACCCGAGATCGCGGCGATTGTTGCCCATGAGATCGCCCACATCCGGGCCAGTGACTTGCCGCTGTTTGCGCTGGCCGATGCCGTCACCCGCGCGGCTCAAGCGATGTTTACGATTGGCGCCGCGTTGACCCTGGTCAGCGGCGTCCTGTGGCTGTTTGCCGAACCCGCGTTTCCTTGGCTGCCGATCGCGCTCCTGCTGGCCGCTCCGCTTTTATCCAGCCAATTGCAACTCGCCATGCCGCGCGAGCACGATTATCTCGCCGACCTCGATGCCAGCGGCCTGATCGGGGACCGGGGCCTCGTCGCCAAGGTCGCTGCTGCAACCTCGCCCGGTTGCGGCACTCCGCTCGATGATATCCGTTTGCCCGTACCCCAGCGGCGTGTCCCGCTGCCGTCGCCGTTGCGCGCCCATATCGACGGCCCAGCCCGAGCTGCCCGTCTTTTGGCCGCCAAAACGCCGCCAGACGGCGACACGCTGCCACCGCTGCGGCTGGTCGACGGGCCGCTGATCTCGCTAGCGGGTGTCGGGCCGGTGGAAATGCGTCCGCGCAATCGCTGGCCAGGGGTGTGGTTCTGATGGCGGCCCCGTCTGAGCAGGCCC